>NZ_JACGVK010000146.1:0-221 GCF_014077185.1 Colwellia sp. MB02u-10 | reverse complement strand
ACGGTGGCGAGCACGGGTACCTTTGATACTAAGCATGCGGGTACCGGTAAGACGGTTAACCTGAGCGCTACCAGCTATGGCGGCGCGGATAACACGAACTACAGCATCACCGATCAGGCGACTGCCAGCGCGAATGTAAGCACTAAAGCGATCAGCATCAGTGGTATTACGGCAAGCAACAAAACCTACGATGCAAACACCGACGCGGTCCTTGATGTCTC
>NZ_JACGVK010000145.1:0-365 GCF_014077185.1 Colwellia sp. MB02u-10 | reverse complement strand
AAGGGTCGTTGGAGACTACAACGTTGATAGGTTGGGTGTGTAAGGACTGCGAGGTCTTGAGCTAACCAATACTAATTACCCGTGAGGCTTAACCATACAACACCCAAGTGGTTTTAAGTTGTGTGACGTTTGACATAGTAGAATTGCATAGGAATATGCAACATCACGTACATGAGTGATGAATAAGAGAAACCAAGAAAAAGTAACACAAAACGTATTTATACATCACTGAGACGAGTTTCATTGATACAGCTTTTTAGATTGTACCCTTTTTGTCTAGCGACAATAGCGACATGGCCCCACCTGATCCCATTCCGAACTCAGAAGTGAAACGTGTTAGCGCCGATGGTAGTGTGGGAGTTCCC
>NZ_JACGVK010000144.1:0-767 GCF_014077185.1 Colwellia sp. MB02u-10 | reverse complement strand
AACTACAGCATCACCGATCAGGCGACTGCCAGCGCGAATGTAAGCACTAAAGCGATCAGCATCAGTGGTATTACGGCAAGCAACAAAACCTACGATGCAAACACCGACGCGGTCCTTGATGTCTCAGGTGCTGCAGGCTGGATCGCCGGGGATGTTGTCACGGTGGCGAGCACGGGTACCTTTGACACTAAGGATGTCGGTACGGGCAAAACGGTTAACCTGAGCGCTACCAGCTATGGCGGCGTGGATAACACGAACTACAGCATCACCGATCAGGCGACTGCCAGCGCAAATGTAAGTACTAAAGCGATCAGCATCAGTGGCATCACTGCGGGCGACAAAACCTACGACGCGAACAAAGTAGCGGTCACTGATGTGACCGGTGCGGGTGGTTGGATCGCCGGGGATGTTGTCACGGTGGCGAGCACGGGTACCTTTGACACTAAGGATGTCGGTACGGGCAAAACGGTGGCACTGAGCACTACTTATGGCGGCGCGGATAACACGAACTACAGCATCACCGATCAGGCGACTGCCAGCGCAGATGTAAGCACTAAAGCGATCAGCATCAGTGGCATCACTGCGGGCGACAAAACCTACGATGCAAATACCGACGCGGCGCTTGATGTTTCGAGTGCTGCAGGCTGGATCGCTGGGGATGTTGTTACGGTGGCGAGCACGGGTACCTTTGATACTAAGCATGTCGGTACCGGTAAAACGGTTAACCTGAGCGCTACCAGCTATGGCGGTGCGGATAACACGAACTA
>NZ_JACGVK010000143.1:0-939 GCF_014077185.1 Colwellia sp. MB02u-10 | reverse complement strand
TTCACGCACACAAAGTGTGTCTTGAATAAGAGTGGTAACAAATTTAACTCGTAAAAGTAAACTTATTACCGGGTTGATTACGTTTCCGAGGAGGACCCGTAATCACCATCATTAACAGGCGATATACCTATTAATAACAGCTTGGTATTTATAATTTACAAACAACAGCGCGACACCGTGTTCATCATATAAATACCGGTATTTATATCAGCTTTCCAGATTGTTAAAGAATTTGTCTTTCACACGCATTCGGTGAGGACTTGGTTTAAAAAACCAAACTTAACTTATCAACTTTTGATAGTTTAAGTTTGGCCTCTCTCTTTAGTGAAGAAGTGGTGGAGCTAAGCAGGATCGAACTGCTGACCTCCTGCGTGCAAGGCAGGCGCTCTCCCAGCTGAGCTATAGCCCCGCAATGGGAAACACACTTTAAGCTAAAACGAAACGCAGATTTACGTCAGTTGCAAGGCGGAAGGATGCGAAGTGTAGGTTTTCTACACGAGTATCATTCCAACGCAGCAAGTGGCGTAAATTGGTAGGTCTGGGCAGACTTGAACTGCCGACCTCACCCTTATCAGGGGTGCGCTCTAACCAGCTGAGCTACAGACCTATTTTATACTTGTTTCTTTACTTGATTTCTTCGTTGCACTCGTCATTCGCTTGTCATTACCAGACGGTAATTCCAACGCTCATTCCTCGTACGCCTTGAACTCAAGCAAATTAACTTCGCCTAAAAGGGTTGAAGCACTAGCATGTTTGGACTTCTTCTAATTTGTTATCATGTAATTTGTGTGAACACTCGTGATACCGAAGTATCCATTAAGCTGTTTTACTTCAAGATAAGGAGGTGATCCAACCCCAGGTTCCCCTAGGGTTACCTTGTTACGACTTCACCCCAGTCATGAATCACAAAGTGGTGACCGTCCTCCCCGAAAGGTTAAA
>NZ_JACGVK010000142.1:0-305 GCF_014077185.1 Colwellia sp. MB02u-10 | reverse complement strand
AAATTGGTAGGTCTGGGCAGACTTGAACTGCCGACCTCACCCTTATCAGGGGTGCGCTCTAACCAGCTGAGCTACAGACCTATTTCTCTTTCAAGAATTTACGTCCGAAGCTAGCGTGTTTGGACTTCTTCTAATTTGTTATCATGTAATTTGTGTGAACACTCGTAGAACCGAGGTTCTCATTAAGCTGTTTTACTTCAAGATAAGGAGGTGATCCAACCCCAGGTTCCCCTAGGGTTACCTTGTTACGACTTCACCCCAGTCATGAATCACAAAGTGGTGACCGTCCTCCCCGAAAGGTTAAA
>NZ_JACGVK010000141.1:0-356 GCF_014077185.1 Colwellia sp. MB02u-10 | reverse complement strand
GATGGCGATGGTATTCCAGATTACATAGAAGCGCGTGACGATACAGACCCAAGCGATGCTACAGATATAAAAGATACCGATGGCGATGGTATTCCAGATTACATAGAAGCGCGTGACGGTACAGACCCAAGCGATGCTACAGATATAAAAGACACCGATGGCGATGGTATTCCAGATTACATAGAAGCGCGTGACGGTACAGACCCAAGCGATGCTACAGATATAAAAGACACCGATGGCGATGGTATTCCAGATTACATAGAAGCGCGTGACGATACAGACCCAAGCGATGCTACAGATATAAAAGATACCGATGGCGATGGTATTCCAGATTACATAGAAGCGCGTGACGGTAC
>NZ_JACGVK010000140.1:0-194842 GCF_014077185.1 Colwellia sp. MB02u-10 | reverse complement strand
AAGCACTTAGCATTGATATCCCAAAAAGTTCCAAAGGGACGACACGCCGTTATAGTGGTGGATGGTGCCGCTTGGCATCAAGCCCACTTAACCAAGAAGTTTAATAATTTATCAATCATAAAATTACCCCTTTACTCACCTGAGCTAAACCCTATTGAACAAGTATGGCAATGGTTAAGACAAAATGAATTAGCGAACCGATGCTTTAGTGGATATGAAAATATTGTTGATGAATGTAGTCGAGCTTGGAATGTTTTTATTTCAGACACATCTAGGGTGATAAAATTTTGCTCTAGAGACTGGATAAAAGTGGGAAGTTAATTAATGGAATGGGTATTAATTGAAAGCCTACTAAAGTTAACAAAAACTCAAGATACGATATAACCAATATTTGTGTATAAAAAAACCCAAAATCTCTACAATAAGATTATGGGCTTTAAGATTGCAATTCTATGTTTTATTTATGTTTTTAATATAAAACTTAACAGAAACTACTCTTTAGTATGGGTCAGTTTAAAAAGGAATGTCGTCATCAAAATCAATAGTTGGTTCTTGTGGATTCACTTTAGGTGCATTCTGTTGAGAGCCACCCTGTTGCTGCTGAAAACCACCAGACTGTTGCGGCGCAGACTGTTGTTGGAAGCCACCCGACTGTTGTGAAGATGATTGCTGAGCTGGTTGCTGTTGAAAGCCACCACTTTGCTGTGCAGGTTTATTATAGGCTTGCTGAGGTGCAGCTTGCTGGTTAAAACCACCACTTTGTTGTGGTGCTTGTTGTTGTTGAAAGCCACCTGATTGTTGAGGAGTTTGCTGGTTAAAACCGCCTGCACTGGCTCCGCTACCACCGCGGGAATCTAACATTTGCAGCGTACCGTTAAAGCCTTGAACAACAATTTCAGTCGTATATTGATCTTGGCCTTGTTGGTTTTGCCACTTACGTGTTTGCAAAGCGCCTTCAATATAAACTTTAGAACCTTTCTTTAAATATTCACCGGCAATTTCAGCTAGCTTGCCAAACATGACGACACGGTGCCATTCAGTTTTTTCTTTTTGTTCACCCGTTTGCTTGTCTTTCCAAGTTTCAGAAGTTGCAATAGTAAGGTTAGCAACCCCACCACCATTAGGCATATGACGCACTTCAGGGTCTTTCCCTAAGTTACCTAAAATTATTACTTTATTGACACCAGCCATGAACAAAATCCTATATTTACAGTAAAGTATTACTTTACTAATTTAGTACTTTCCAAACGTCGACTCGCTCAGAATATTTATTTTTAATAACAATACCTAGATTCTAACACTACGAGTAAAAAATTACGCTAGGTTTGCACTATTTTTGTGAAATACTTTATTGCTAATACCCTAATAACGAACCACCAGAGTATAACTGTTTTTCGCTAGTAAACTGGTCTCAGATAAAGTTTTAAAGCACTTTGATTTTCATCGTAAAAATACACTTAACCGCACTAACTGAGCGCAACTTTACTTTGCTTGCTCTTAATCCACGGTATTTTTTATGAAAATATAACTGAGGTTAATTAAAATAAAGACCAATATAAAAGTAATTAATAGCGCTAATTATTCAATAAAGTGTTCATTCATAATACTAATTGTCGGTGCTAATATCTTTTGTGATTTTTTAGTTTTATGGTCAAAATGCACCATTACAGCAGTACCTGATGCACATTTTTTATCTTGCTGCCAAGCTTCTTGATAGACATCAAATGAACTATTACCAACACGACTAATATAGGTTTTTAATTCAACGTCAGCACCATATTGCAACTCAGCATGAAACTCAACTGTCGTTTTCGCTAAAATCAGTTTCCAGTCAGTTAGGTTTAAATCAGGTGAGAACCACTTGAAAACTGGGTCTCTAGCGCCCTCAAACCATTGTGCAACCACGGTATTATTAATGTGACCTAGCCCATCCGTTTCACAAAATCTTGGTCTTATACATTCTTTAATCATAATGACTCTCTACATCGCTTTATTATATAAATAATTAACTATTTTAATTGCTGCTATCAACACTTGAGTAGATCGATATCTCGGTATTGGGTGATTGTCATTTCATTAAGCTTAATCCCAATTGAAATACCAATTGAAAAACAAGGCTTAGTAAATGAACATTGCCACACATACTACAGAGATTTTTCAGCAAGGTAATTAAATTAACAGCCGTTTGTTGTATGCTAAAGCCAGATGAGTAATAAGAAAATAGCCATGACAGACTTTATTGAAGTATACCCTAACGCACTCAGCCCCGAGTTTTGTAAAAAATTTGTGCTCGATTTTGACAATAGCCCACATCAAGTACTCGGCAGAACGGGTAACGGCGTTGATACCACTAAAAAGCTCAGCCATGATATTTATCTCGGCCAACATGCAGAGTTTCAACCGGCATTGCAAAAAATTTTACTGGCCTGTAGCGAACATATTACTGATTATATTGGCAAATATTTTTTTAGTTTAATTGGTGGAATATCGCTAACGGTACAGCATCCTAAAACCAAGCAGCCTGTGGTATTGACAGTCAATAATTTTGAAGAAGTGGGCAAACCTAACTTATTTAACTTAATAAAGTATTTGTTTAACTTAGCCCCGGTTAACGCCCAGCGTTATGAGCAAGGTAAGGGTAATTATGGCTATTGGCACTCGGAAATATTTCCACAACTGGGTGAGAACAAAACACTGCATCGGGTATTACTGTTTTTAATCTATTTAAATGATGTTGAAGAAGGCGGTGAAACTGATTTTTATTATCAAAATAAAAGCATTAAACCTAAAGCGGGTAGTATGGTTATTGCGCCATGTGGCTTTACTCATACACACAGAGGCAACATTCCTATTTCATCGAATAAATACGTCTTAACCTCTTGGGTGAGCTTTAATCCGGCAAAGCAGATTTATACTCCAAGTTAATTTAATACTCCAAAAATACCTAAGAAAAATTACAAAAAAGCATAATGAATTCATTATGCTTTTTTGGACTCAGTCGTATACTTTACAAGGTTAGCGTACGCTGATTTTTTGAGCTAACTATCACGTCACCTTCTCTGATGCTGATGCACTTTGATCGGTAACTTGATCGGTAACTTCTTCATCACTTTCCTGCTCGTTACGCAAAAATCCTGCGGCTTCATCATCAGCATTAGTTATTTGGTTTGGATTATAACGAGAGGCGTTATTCACTTTTAAAATGTTTTCAGCATGTTGCAGATCAGCGGTATTTGAAAAACCAGCAATGTTTTCACGTGCACGAAGAAACGCCTTAATTTCCCCAACAATACCTTTTAACTCGTCATCATTTTTTGACATCGACATCACGTAGCGTGGCATTTCAACATTTCTTGCACCACTGGTCGCAAAGGTACTGGAACTAATACGAGAGCTAACAACCCATGGCGTAATCGACGATTTAACAATAACGTTTTCACTGCGTGTAGAGTCATGAATAGACATACCTGTTGATATTTTTGACTCGGCGAATGTCCCTTCAGTTTTCATATACATGAGTAATGAATCAAACTGTAATTCTGCCCAAAATATATGTGAAAAATTTTCTAACATACGACCAATAGTAGTTACTATCTGCCAGAAAAATAAGGTACTAACAAACGCTATAATTAAACCAGAGGTATCAGCTATTAAGTTTTGTATCGGCGCAATTTGACCATTATTTGCCGCACGATATACGCTATCAATATTGCTGGTAAAGTATTTAAAAGATTCAATACCTGCTGAAATTTTTGCGGCAAAGCTGAAAAACAACAATGCTCCGATGACAATTAATACCTGCGCTAAAATAGTGCTAATTAAACGCGCTATTTTATAGCTTGAAGGTTGCGCGGTTGAGGTAAACTCAGGTTGCGTTTCAATTAATAATTCACCAGAAAATGAACCCTTGCCTTGGCTTTGTTCTTCCAATACTGGATCAAAATTCATATAGGTTCGATTCGGTATTTCTTTGTAACGGCGGTTAGCTAAGACAATATTTTCAATATTAATAAATATTTCATTGGGGTGCACTGACTCTTGCAAGTTTTCACGATACTCACTTACCTCAGTATTTGTCGTGCTTTGCTTACTCCGAGTACCGACTAAATAAAACACAATAGTGGCCGTAACAACGCCTAAAGCAAGTAAGGTTAATAAACTGGGCCACGCTGAAAATAAATTTACTTTATCAATGACTTGATAGAACTCAGCATCTTGACTGAAATTTTGATTAACATAATGATAACCGCCACCAATAGCGACCGGAAATAAAATAGAAAAGGTAATTATTTTTGCAACGCTGGCGGCACCAGCACTGTTTAGCTGTTTAACCTTGTCTAAACTTACCGCGTTAGCGGCGTTTCGCCATGCTGCAATGAGGTAGATGAGAATAAACAATGAAAATACCGGCATAATGATATGACCTGCTTGCCCAGCCAAGCCGCTTGAAGAAACAAAATAAGTCAAACCAAAGGCAACAAAAGCAATAATAGTCGTTGCAAGTACTGAAACAATTTCTTGGGAAATGTTTCGAATAGGGTAAGGTAAAAAGATAAGTTTTGGGAAAATTGAATGAACAAAGCGTCCCATCCAACCTAGTGGTTCAGTAAATGTCGCATTTTTTCGCCCCATTAGCATAGATTCAAGTGTTGCCGACTTATAAGCTAAAACATTCTCTTTACGCTCGAGATTAGCGTTTTCAGTTTCACTTTTCGTTAAATTATACGCTAGCGAGGTAGGTACAGAACGGCCAACAAAAAACTTGAATAATTGAAATAAACCACTGCCTGCGCGTTTAAAACCAGCAATGAGCAAGATGAGGCCAACAATTGCATAAATCCATGCTTTGGTCATATCCTGCTCAATGATATCAGTAACATTGAATATGCTATATAACCCTATGCTAGCAACTGCTACACCTCCTATGGTCCGGATCATCCCTTCCTGCTTAAAAGGGTTACCAATACCTAACCCTTTTGAGCCAAAATCATATGCCATGGTACTTCTCCATAATTTCGTTTAGTGTAAACAACTACACGGATCTTATGCCAATTTAATTAACGGCTAAATTAACCTAAACAACCGTTAAATAACAGATTTATTAGAATAATAACCATAGAAAAAGTAATTGTTTAATTTATTCATCAACAAAAGAGCAAGCTAATAGCTATTGCTTTGCGCCATCATAAAGCCACAAAGCAGGATCATTAATATAATTATAGACAACAGCGCTTATAAAAAGCGTTTTAGTAAGCGATCAACTTGTGTCATACGTAGTCTTTTCAGTAGCTTACGAGGTTTATCGGGATAGCTTTGTGCGCTATCAATATCAGCTGACTTGCCTACTGCTTTGGTGTGATGGCTAATACGTTGAAATTCAGCATTAAATTTATCCATTAGCTGACCTTTTTCGTCATCAAGTAAAATGCCATTTTCCAAATCTAACGCCCATGCTCTTGGATTTAGGTTACTGCCGGTTAACAAATGATAGCGTTCATCAACCACCAAACCCTTTAAATGAAAACTGTTACTACCATCTTGCCATAGCCTCAGTGATAAAGTGCCATTATCTAAGTATTTTTGACGTCGTGATAAGAAAGTGGCTAATAAACGTTCATAAATATAAGGCACAACCTCAACCGTGGAGAAGGTGGCTTCATCGGCGTTATAAAAGTCATTAGCTTTTTTATCACCAACGATCAAGGTGACTTTAACACCACGCTTTAGTGCGGCGTCTAGGTCTCTTAATAAGGGTTTAGGCAAATTGAAATAAGGAGTAAAAATAACTAAAGTATCGCGACTACTGCGTACTAAGTCTCTAATAACGCGATTAAGTTGATTGCCTCTGCGACCGCAACCAACAAACATAGATGCTTGAATATCATCAACTTTATAGTCGCGTTGAACGGCACTAAATGGACGATATGTAGATGACTTTAATAATCGAGTTAAACGAAAAATGTTGCGTTTTACTATTTTGCTGTCTGGCAACTCGCTGTGGTTTAATCGTGGTGCCAAACTTGAGTCAATAAAGTAATCTTGCAGGTACTGGCAAAAATTATCTGCTAGCGCTTGGCTGTCTAAGCGATAATAGCGGTCAAGACGATAACGCCCCGCTTGTTGTAAGTACACATCATTAATACTAGCCCCGGTGTAAAGCAGTACGTTATCAATCACCATGCCTTTTAAATGTAAGACGCCGAGTAATTCTTTACGTTTAACCGGCACACCGTAAATATTAATCGATACTTGATGTTGCTGTTCAAGTGCTAAATAGAGATCACGATTACCACCAGACTCTTTTTCACCGATCAAACCGCGTTGCGCACGATGAAAATCAACAAACAAACAAATATCTAATGTGGGGATCTGCTGTTTCGCTTGATATAAAGCAGCCAGCACTTCTCTGCCAGCTGCATCGTCTTGAATATAAAGCGCAGAAATATAAATACGTGATTTTGCTTGGGCAATTTCAGCCAAGAGCATTTGCTTAAAATCAGCAGCGCAATGGGCAATATCTATATCGGTATTGGCGATCCCAACGGTAGAGTTAACGATAACCATATTAGCGGTTGACCGCTTGAGTAGTAGCTAAATTAAGTGTTTTATTATGATTCATTCAATCTAAGTATTATTTTTCAAAGTAAACTACCCTGATTGTACCGCAAGATCTTCTACGAGTTGAGACATATTAATGCCTATATGTGCAACATGTTAACTTGATGGTGAGAAATTGTCGATATTTACAGCAATATCGAGCAGGTTTTATGTTCACAACCACACTAACAAGAAGTGGGTTGTGAACATAGAGCCAGGCTATATTTTATTTCATAAACTGAGTGATTAGCCGGTATTTCAGATTCATGAGCCATTTTAAAAAGCCGCTTTGATTAGATTTTAGCGGCTAATTCTGCTGCTTGTCTAATCGCCTGTTTTGCATCAAGTTCGGCGGCAATGTTAGCCCCACCAATTAAATGTGCCGTAACGCCCTGCGCTTGCAACTCTTGATAAAGACCACGTTCAGATTCTTGCCCTGCACAAATAATGATATGGTCTACTGTTAACGTTTGCTGTTCACCATCAACAGAAATGACTAAACCTTCATCATTAACCTCTTGATAAGTAACGCCCGCTAACATTTTCACACCATTTTTTTTCAAGGTAGAGCGATGTATCCAACCAGAAGTTTTACCTAAACCTCCACCTACTTTACTGGTTTTACGTTGGAGTAAATAAACTTCACGAGCAGGGGCTTCTTGAACAGGTTTGCCAGATAAGCCTCCATTTTCTTGATACTCTTTATCGATACCCCAGCTTTTTAACCATTTGTCAGGGTTTGTCGTCAACGACTCTTCTTCTACTAAAAATTCAGCGACATCAAACCCAATACCCCCTGCGCCAATTATGGCAACACGCTTACCTATCGGTTCTTTATCGCGTAATACTTGAATATAAGATTTAACTTTCTCATGTTCAATGCCTTTAATATCAAGCGCTCTGGCCACAATGCCTGTTGCTAACACTATTTCGTCAAAGCCGGCCGCAATTAACTGTTCTGCGCTTTGTTCTTGATTTAAATGTAAGCCAATACCTAACAGTTCAATTTGCTTGTTAAAATAACGTAAGGTTTCAAAAAACTCTTCTTTACCTGGTATTTGCTTGGCGTAGTTAAACTGGCCACCAATTTCATTACTCCGCTCAAATATCTCTACACTGTGACCACGTTGAGCGGCATAAACGCTAAATGCTAAGCCTGCGGGCCCTGAGCCAACCACGGCAATTTTTTTCTTGGCGATAGTTTTTTCAAAGGTCAATTCAGTTTCATAACAGGCTGTTGGGTTGACCAGACATGACGCACGTTGCTGATTAAACACGTGATCTAAACACGCTTGGTTACAACCAATGCAGGTATTAATTTCATCACTTTTATTGGCCGCGGCTTTAGCAACAAAATTTTCATCGGCTAAAAATGGTCGCGCCATTGACACCATATCGGCTTGGCCTGTCGACAATATTTTTTCTGCCACTTCAGGAGTATTAATACGATTTGTAGTAATTAAAGGCACCTTGATCTCTTTTTTCATTCGCTCGGTGATCCAAGTAAATGCGGCGCGTGGCACTGAGGTTGTAATAGTAGGAACACGTGCTTCGTGCCAACCAATACCCGTATTAATTAAGGTCGCACCTGCTGCCTCAACTGCTTTAGCCATAGTAACAACATCTTGCCAACTATTGCCGCCATCAACTAAGTCGAGCATAGATAAACGAAATATAACAATAAAATCATCGCCAGCGCTTGCTCGCACCGCACGAATAGTTTCAATCGCTAAACGCATTCTGTTTTCAATACTGCCACCCCATTCGTCGGTGCGTTTATTGACTTTTACACAGCTAAATTGATTAATCAGGTAGCCTTCAGACCCCATAATTTCAACACCGTCATAGCCCGCTCTTTTTGCGAGTTTTGCCGAATAGGCGAAGTCTTTAATCGTGCCTTTAATTTGGCGTACTGACATAGCTTTTGGGGTGAAGGGGTTAATCGGCGACTTTACTTTACTGGCTGACACACTAAACGGGTGATATGAATATCTGCCGGCATGTAATAACTGCAAACAAATTTTTGTTGGGTATTTATGCACAGCTGTGGTAATTTTTTTGTGTTTACCCACGTGCCAAAATCTACTTAACTCACAACCAAAAGGTGTTAAGCGACCTCGGGTGTTAGGACTAATACCACCGGTAACAATCAAGCCAACACCGCCTTTTGCGCGCGCTTGATAAAATGCTGCAAGTTTATCAAAACCACCCTTTTCTTCTTCAAGGCCAGTATGCATTGAGCCCATTAATGTTCGGTTAGCTAAGGAGGTAAAGCCTAAATCTAATGGCGCTAATAAGTGTGGAAAGGCAGCATTATTATTCATAGTAAGTCACTTTTGTGGTTGTCATGTTAATTTATAGCCATTGAAATAAAGTATCGATCATTCTGAGGTGGCCAAAATAATCCATACTTGCTTTGCCTGCAAGAATGCAGGTACTTATGTTTAGTCTGCAACAATAAGCATCTACGTTTAATCACACACGCCAGATATTGTTACTGACTTATTTCGATGGGTATTATATCTAAAGCTAGTTCATGTTTTTTGCTCAAACCAGCCAGTGTATAAAATATCTGCTACTAAGGCAAAACTCAAGCTTTATTTTGACACCTGTCAGATGGGGGTTATTACTGGCTGAATTCACTGTCGTAAAAAGTGCTCGTTTACTTTCGATATAAACTGAGTATGCTGCGCTATAAAGATTATTATGCTGTGCCGTAAACATTGGTATGCTGAGCTGTAACTCATAAGGAGGGGTATTATTAACATCGACAAAAATAGCATCATTGGTCAAATCACTGAGCAACTGCAACAGGAATTAGTTTTGGCATTAGTGGCAGCAAATAATGCCCATAAGGCGGCGACTAACGATCAGTCGGTCGCAGAAACACAATATGACACCTTAGCAATAGAGCAAAGTTACCTAGCCGAAGGCCAGTCCAGACGTGTGGACGAAATTCGCTATGCGATTAAACGCTTACAAAGTATTCCTCTGGCCGCATTACAGAAAAAACCACAAATAAACATTGGCTCAGTAGTGCAGTTGGAAAAAGATATTGATAAACAACAGTGGTTTTTTCTTGCGCCCGCGGCTGGTGGTTATCGCTGCAAGTTAGCGCTGCAGAGTAATACCATTAATATCGTGGTTATTACGCCACAGTCGCCTATAGGCGCTGCCATGATGGGAAAAGTGCTTGATGATGAAATCAGTATACAAATAGCTGATAAAAATATCGTTGATTTCATCACCATGGTAAATTAAAAGCCCTTTAGTTTGGCTTAATAACCTTGGAGATTAATTTGAAAAGTACAAACTCACTATGGATTGAGCAGTGCTTTGATACCAGCAAGATCAGCGGTTTTATCATCCACTTTTAAATAAGCCACAGCCTCATCATGCATGATAGTAATTTCAATTACGCCCGGCATTTCACTGAGTTGTTGTGCTATGTCACGCGCTTTTTCATCACTAATAATATTGGTTGCAAAACTATAAGCCTTAGATTTTTTCAACGGCTTCATGCCCAAACTTAATAGCAACCAAACCAGCGCAAATAAACCTGTAACTAAAAATATCGTTTGCTCACCAAATTCGCCAGCAACAAAGCCGCCAAGAATACCGCCAGCAAAAGCGCCTAAAAACTGGCTACTAGAATAAATGCCCATTACACTGCCTTTTACGCCGGCAGGTGCAATACGCGACAATATTGATGGCATGGTCGCTTCTAAGTAATTAAAGGCGGTAAAAAACATCATGACCAATACAATTAATGTCGTCAGACTAGTGGGTAAATACCAGAGTAATAATAAGGCTATCGCTAGCAAGGCCACTGCGGCGCTAAATATTTGCGTCTCTTTTTGTTTTTTCAATCCGATGATCATAAAGGGCACCATCAGAAAAAACGAGCCAATTAAGGTCGGTAAATAAAGCTGCCAATGTTGTTCAAGCGCCAAACCATTCTCAACAAATTGCTTTGGTAGGGTAACAAAACACGCGGTTAAGGCCATATGTAAAATGAATACACCCCAATTTAAACGTGACAATTGCCCGTCACGTATCAAGCTGCCAAGTTTTGAGGGTAGTGCAACATTGTCACCTTTAGGGGCGGTATTAATTGAATTAGGGACAATAAATTGAATCGTTAGCATGGCAAATAGGGTTAATATCGCAATAAACCAGAACAAGCCACTCAAACCAAACGCTTGCGCGACTATTGGGCCAATAATCATCGCAACAGTAAATGAAAGTCCAATAAACATACCTATAGTCGCCATGACTTTTGGCCGTTGTTCTTCACGACTTAAGTCTGCTGCTAAGGCCAATATTGCACTGGCTATCGCACCCATACCTTGCAATGCACGACCTAGTACCACGCCATAAATAGTTTCTGACATCGCCGCGACAATACTACCGAGAAGAAATATCAACAATCCGACTAAAATAACGGGTTTTCGACCAAATTTATCCGATAAAATCCCCATGGGAATTTGCAACAATGCCTGCGTTAATCCATAGGCACCAATCGCTAAACCAAGCCAAATAGGGCTATAACCAATAAGTTCTTCACCATAAATGGCAAAAACAGGCAAGATCATAAACAAGCCAAGCATTCGTAAGC
The DNA here is from genome assembly GCF_014077185.1 of Colwellia sp. MB02u-10. Classification (NCBI taxonomy): domain Bacteria; kingdom Pseudomonadati; phylum Pseudomonadota; class Gammaproteobacteria; order Alteromonadales; family Colwelliaceae; genus Colwellia; species Colwellia sp. MB02u-10. Next base: position 183,627 of record NZ_JACGVK010000140.1, on the reverse strand, counting down.
CGAATACTGATGCTAACGATATGGCGGCTTTCTTCTCAATACTATTTAAACCAGATGCACTCATGAAGGTGTTAACTCTTAATTTATAGGGGCTATAGCTATACCCTTTCTCGACTTGCTAAAATCTGCATCTTGAAGTGGATCGGGCATATATAAACGCATACATCTTAACACGGGTTTTGAATGAACAAAAACAGAGATTTTAGCTGAATTTAGATTAAAAACTGTGCGATAATATTCGATTCTAACTTTATGTTCGGGTAAAACAAGGTTTAGGATAGTTTACTATAAAAACAGCCTTGCTCGGGTCGTATTTTGTCGTTAATCATTATTTAAATCTTGCTAGAACCTAAAATAATTTACAATCAGTCTGATCTTTGCATACAGGTATTTCGTACAACAAACCTCGGGCGCTAAACTGGTCACCATGTCATTATGAAGAAAATTGAAGTCAGGGGTGCTCGCACTCATAACTTGAAAAATATTAATGTAGATATTCCTCGCGACAAATTAATTGTTATCACCGGTCTTTCCGGCTCAGGCAAATCTTCCTTAGCCTTTGATACCTTGTACGCTGAAGGACAAAGACGTTATGTAGAGTCACTTTCTGCTTATGCGCGCCAATTTTTATCCTTAATGGAAAAACCTGATGTCGATCACATTGAAGGTTTATCTCCGGCCATTTCAATTGAGCAAAAGTCGACTTCGCACAATCCGCGTTCAACGGTCGGCACTATCACCGAAATATATGATTATTTACGCCTGCTTTATGCTCGTGTTGGTGAGCCTCGTTGCCCAACACATCACCAACCGCTGGCGGCACAAACCATTTCACAAATGGTTGATCGGGTATTAGCGCTTGAAGAAGGCACTAAGGTGATGGTCTTAGCACCCGTGCTACAAGACCGTAAAGGTGAGCATGTTAAGTTACTCGATAATCTTGCCGCACAAGGCTATATTCGTGCTCGAATAGATGGCGAAATTTGTGATTTATCCGATCCACCGCCCTTAGAATTACAGAAAAAACATACTATTGAGGTGGTTGTTGACCGTCTTAAAGTGCGTGAAGATATTCAATTGCGCCTTGCTGAATCTTTTGAAACCGCACTTTCACTGACCTCAGGTACGGTGAAAATTGGCTTTATGGATGACCCCAAAAGAGAGGAGTTAGTGTTTTCAGCTAATTTTGCTTGTGCAAAATGTGGCTATAGCATGCAAGAGTTAGAACCACGCTTGTTCTCTTTCAACAACCCCGCAGGCGCATGTCAAACCTGTGATGGCTTAGGTAATCAACAGTTTTTTGACCAGAGTCGTGTTATTGCCAATCCAGCGTTAAGCTTAGCCGGTGGCGCTATTCGTGGTTGGGATAAGCGTAATTTCTATTATTATCAAATGTTGCAAGCATTAGCTGAGCATTATCAATTTCCCTTAGATTTACCCTTCAATGAGTTGGATGAAAAAACTCAACAAGTGATTTTAACCGGCAGCGGCAAACAAAAAATTGAATTTAAATACATGAATGACCGTGGTGACATTGTTATTCGCAAACATCCGTTTGAAGGTATTTTAAATAATATGGATCGCCGCTACCGCGAAACAGAATCTAACGCGGTACGTGAAGAGTTAGCTAAATATCTTAATAGCCAAAGTTGCCCAGACTGTAACGGTAGTCGACTGCGCTTAGAAGCGCGTAATGTTTTTGTGGGTAATACCCCATTAACTGATGTGGCTGAATATGCCATTGCCGATGCCTTGGCGTTCTTCCAGAACCTGGAATTAACTGGGCAAAAAGGACAAATTGCTGAAAAAATTCTTAAAGAAGTCTGTGACCGGTTAGGCTTTTTGGTCAATGTCGGTTTAAATTACCTTAACTTGTCACGCGCCGCAGGCACTTTATCGGGTGGTGAGGCGCAACGCATTCGTTTAGCGAGCCAAATAGGTGCCGGTTTAGTCGGGGTGATGTACGTTTTAGATGAGCCGTCGATTGGTTTGCATCAACGTGATAATGAACGTTTATTAGAAACCCTGATCCATTTACGTGATTTAGGCAATACCGTTATCGTGGTAGAGCATGACGAAGATGCGATTCGCGCCGCTGACTACGTTATTGATATTGGCCCTGGCGCTGGTGTTCATGGCGGTCATATTATTGCTGAAGGCAATGTGGATGATATTCTAGCATGTGAAGACTCACTTACCGGTAGATACTTATCAGGTAAGGAGCGCATTGAAACACCTAAGGTTAGAGTGCCTTTTGACAAAAATAATGTTGTTGAACTTAAAGGCGCCACAGGTAATAACTTAAAAAATGTTGATTTAGTTATTCCTAATGGCTTAATGACTTGCGTTACTGGCGTTTCAGGCTCAGGAAAATCAACGCTGATTAACGATACCTTGTACAAACTTGCTCATATTGAATTAAATGGTGCAACCACACAAGAACCCGCACCCCATAAAGAAATTATGGGTTTACATTTACTTGATAAAGTCATCGATATTGACCAAAGCCCGATTGGCAGAACGCCACGTTCTAATGCCGCCACTTACACAGGTATGTTTACCGCTATTCGTGATATTTTTGCCGCCACGCAAGAGTCGCGATCACGGGGTTATAAAGCCGGTCGCTTTAGCTTTAATGTTAAAGGTGGACGCTGTGAAGCTTGTCAGGGTGACGGCTTAATTAAAGTTGAAATGCATTTTTTACCCGATGTTTATGTACCCTGTGACGTGTGTAAATGTAAACGTTATAACCGTGAAACCTTAGAAGTAAAATACAAAGGCAAAAGCATTCATGAAGTGCTTGATATGACCGTTGAAGATGCTTGTGAGTTTTTCTCACCCATTCCAGCCATAAAACGTAAGTTACAAACCTTGATGGATGTTGGCCTCACTTATATAAAACTGGGTCAGTCAGCCACCACACTTTCGGGCGGTGAAGCACAACGGGTAAAATTGTCGAAAGAGTTATCAAAACGCGATACAGGTAAAACGCTTTACATTTTAGATGAACCCACCACTGGTTTACATTTTCACGATATTAAACAGTTGTTGCAGGTGATTCATCGTTTACGTGACCATGGCAATACTATTGTAGTGATTGAGCATAATTTAGATGTCATAAAAACCGCAGATTGGGTAATAGATTTAGGCCCGGAAGGAGGTTCAGGTGGTGGCGAAATATTAGTCACCGGCACACCAGAGCAAGTGGCTGAACATAAAGGCTCTCACACCGCGAGATTCTTAAAACCCTTACTCGCTAAAGAGAGAAAAGCTAAAGAAAAAGCAGCTAAAAAATTGCGCGCTAAATAAAACATGACATCAAGATCCATCCATAGTGATGTTTTTTCTTAAAGGCTTGTTTTTTATCACAAGCCTTTTTTGTGCCTAGTATCTCAACGCCGTTATGTTTAAGATAAATGAGTATGCTGACAAAAACAGCGCTAATAACTGAAGTAGTAAGCTAAATGACAAATGAAAATAACAATACTATAGCCTGGCAAAACCCGATGATTTATTTACTGGCCTTCTCTAGTGGCTTTTGCATTATGGGCATTGAACTATTAGGTGGCAGAATTTTAGCGCCATTTTTCGGCAGTAGTGTCCATATTTGGGGCAGCATAATCACAGTATTTATGCTGAGTTTATCTTTTGGCTATTTAGCCGGTGGTAAGTTATCGACCAAAGCGGCTTCTTTACACCGTTACGGATTAATTTTCATCTGTGCGGGGATCGCTATTTTACCGGTAGCCTTTTCTTCACAATGGATCATGGAAGCTATATTCCTTGCCATTGAAGATACCCGTTATGGTTCATTATTAGCATCGATGGCCTTGTTCTTTGTGCCCACCGTGATATTGGGTATGATTTCACCTTACTCGGTGCGCTTGTTAGTGACCGATAAAAACAAAAGCGGCCAAGTTGCTGGCTTTCTCTACTTTGTCTCAACACTCGGCAGTGCTTTGGGCACCATTATAACCTCGTTTTACTTGGTGTTACTGTTTGAGGTTAACGATATTATTATGGTGTTTAGCAGCGCACTTATTGTGTTGGGTATTACCGCCATGATCTTTCATCGTGTCAATCAGTCTAAAAACAGCCTTAATAACCATACTAGTAATCAGCAAGGATCTGCAGATGAATAAATTAGTCACTAGCCTCCTAATCGCCATCATCAGCAACGCTCTGATTAGTTCAGCCTTAAGTACACAAGCGATGGGCAAAACTATTCACAGTGAGCGTTCGTTATATCGCAACATATTAGTCGAAGAAGATAGCGGGTTACGCTGCTTAAAATTCAATGTTAAAACTACTAAAACTCAACAAAGTTGTATGTTAGTCGACGATCCGCAACGCTTAGTTTTTAACTATACAAAAATGTTATTTTCGAGTTTATTAATTAACCCTAACCCTGAAGCTATTTTAATTATTGGTTTAGGCGGCGGCACCATGTCAAATGTCTTACACCAAATTTATCCGAAGGCGAGCATTACTAACGTGGAAATAGATCCGGCAGTCATTAAAGTGGCACGAAACTATTTTAGCTTTTTTGAAAATAAAAACATTACCGCAGTGGCACAAGACGGGCGCATTTTTGTTAAACGTGCGGCGATAAAAAAACAGCAATACGATTGGATAATTCTCGATGCCTTTAACGGTGACTACATACCCGAACATTTAATGACCCAAGAATTCTTACAAGAAGTTAAAAGCTTACTGAGCGAAAACGGTGTGGTAGCGGCCAATACCTTTTCGGTAAGTAAGTTATACAACTATGAGTCGGCAACTTATAAAGCCGTTTTTGGCGACTTTTTCAATGTTAAAAATAACAACAACAGTAATCGCATTATATTAGCCAGCGCTAAGGCCTTACCTAAACCTGATATTATCGCCCAGCGGGCTAAGGCGTTAAAAGAGAAGTTATCGCCATTTAATGTCGATATCAGCGAAATTAGCCGTAAAATGATCTCAACAGCAAAGACACAAGATTGGCCGCCAGCATCGCCACTATTAACCGATCAGTATTCGCCGGCAAACTTATTAAATTTAAAAAACTAAAGGTAAAGCGCTAGGATAATAATCAGTACATTAAGATAACACCGCAGTAGAGTAGGCAAAATTAAACCTGAGTAAATTCGCCTTAGCCTCAGCCAATTTTAGGCACTGAAATTAATCACTCAGCTTAATTTTTCTGCCTGAACTAACTTTTCTTTTTTAAACTTAAACGCTTTTTACCTGAAGATGTTGCTGTGGTTTTTTTCACATCGATGCGGGTTAACGTTCGTGAAGCAGCCGGTGATTTAGACGCTATGGTTTTACTGGCATGTTTACTGTCTGTTATAGCCACTTTTTCAACTTCAGCATTAACCTCTACTGAGGCAAGGTCGTCGGCAATAATTTCTGCTTCAGTGACTTTTACTGCAATGCTTTCTACTGCAGTAAAATCATCACCCAGGGCGGTTTTACGAGAGCCCGCCACGGCGGTGTTTATCTCCGCCATTTCACTTGTGGTTAAGTCGCGCCACTCTCCTGAACGTAAATTGCCCAGTTCAACATTCATAATGCGCGAGCGTTGTAGCTCAGTCACTTCATAATCAAGATATTCACACATACGGCGAATTTGTCGATTTAAGCCTTGGGTAAGAATAATACGAAAAACATATTTACTCTCATGTTTGACAATACAGGGTTTAGTAATAGTGCCTAAAATAGGGACACCTTTTGACATACGCTCAACAAAGCGCTCACTGATCGGCTTATCAACTTTGACGATATATTCTTTGTCGTGAGCATTTTCTGCCCGTAATATTTTATTAACAATATCACCGTCACTGGTCAAAAATATCAGCCCTTCTGAGGGTTTATCTAATCTGCCAATAGGAAATATGCGCTTAGTATGACCAATAGCATCAATAATATTACCTTTGACTTGTCGCTCAGTGGTACAGGTAATACCAATGGGTTTATTATAAGCAATGTAAACTCGGTCGGTATGATTACTCGCGCTGGCTTTAATCTCATTTCCGTCAATACATACCGTATCACCGGACACAACTTTAGTGCCAAGCTCTGGTACTTTGCCATTAATGGTCACACGATTGTTTTCGATCAATTTATCGGCAAATCGACGCGAACAATAGCCCGAGTCACTAATATATTTGTTTAAACGTTTTTCGTAACTTGACACTGGCTATCCTAAATAAGATCAGTAAATAACTGTAAATTCTAAATTTGATTGGTGGTATTTTACCTAAATTTTGTCACACTGTAGAGCAATGTTACAAAAAGCTGTAAAAAACTCGATAAACAAGGTTATAAACAAGGAATAAATATGAAAATACTCGCATTTGGTGCAAGTTCAAGCAGTAAATCAATCAACAAGCAACTTGCCACGTATGCCGCTAACCTAGCCGCTGAAGTTCAGGCAAATGTTGACATTGAAATACTCGATTTAAACGACTTTGAACTACCGCTTTTTAGCCAAGATAAGGAAATAGCATTAGGTCAACCTGAAGCCGCAAAAGCCTTCTTCAATAAACTGGGTGAAAGTGACGCCATTATTATTTCATTTGCTGAGCATAACGGCAATTACAGTGCCGCCTATAAAAACTTATTTGATTGGGCCTCACGCATTGATAAAAAAGTTTATCAAAATAAACCCATGCTATTATTGGCCACAGCTCCTGGGCCAGGCGGCGCCAGCAGTGTGTTAGCGGTAGCGACAGGTTCAGCGCCTTACTTCGACGGCCAAGTAAAAGCATCGTTATCTGTGCCAAACTTTTTTGATAACTTTGACGTAGAAAATACTAAGCTCACTAATGATGAATTACATCAGCAATTGCTCAACGCCGTGAAACTTTTAATGGCATAATTTTCAGTAAAGGCCTAAAAATTACGCCGTGATTTTTAGGCCTTACCACTGTCTTTAACTTGAGTATTAACAATAACACTCGGTTGTTTGGCCTTAGTCTCCACTTTGATTGTTCCGCCTCTATTGCCAACAGAAAAAGAACTACAGCCAGAGACAGTGAATATAATGATTGAGAGCCATAACAACACCTGATTTACTTTCATATGTTACTCATTAATTGCTGCTATTACGCTAATTTTAGCCAGTTGACGATCATGATATTTAGCTAAGACAATAATGGAAATAATCGCCCCTAATAACGCTAATGCCATATCTGACTGGGTATCCCAAATATAACCTTGCGTACCCAAAAACGCTTCAGCATTTTCACCTGAGGCGATAGCAACCCACCATTCTATCAGTTCATAAAAGGCGCTAAAGGCCAAGCAAATAGCAACAATAATGACATTTAACCAAGCTTTGCCATTCACGATACTTTTGCGAATAAGGATCTCACGGGCAAGTAAAGCGGGCACAAAACCTTGGAAAAAATGGCCCACTTTATCGTAGTTATTTCGCTCAGAACCCATCCAATTCGCGATCGTATCAAATAAGGGGACTTCGGCGTAGGTATAATGACCACCGACCATTAACACGATGCTATGCAGTAATATCAAATTATAAAGCAAACGCGTTAGCTCAAAACGCTGAAAACTTATCACTATCAATACTAAACCTATCAGCGCCGGCAATACTTCTAAAAACCAAGTGAATTGATCTTTTGGCCCAATACCTGACCAAATCAAGACAATAAAAAAACACACTAACCAGATAACCTTTAACATTTTACTTACTCTTTAATGAATGGCATATTTAATAGACCAAATAAACTTAGTAGCCATATTTGAGCTTAATCTTCTGCTAACCAAAAAAACGTTATCGCCAAGCGCTTCGTTCTTTTTTCATTGCCAAAATAACCACTGGCGCTATGAGCAATATTACCTTTAAATAAAATTAGCCGATTAAATTTATTCTCTATGGCGACATCTTCATACCAAGCATCTTTTGGTAAACTATCGGCTTTAAGGGCATCAACTAAATTTAAGTAAGGTGCTTGCACTAAATTGCCACCCGCAGCACCATTGCCATATTTTAATCGATAAAAGCTAGTACCTGAATGCGCTGGCGGATTTTGGCTCAAATACAATACCGCACCATAACGACATAACTTTCGATTATCAACATGTGGTCTTGCTTCACCCTCTTCAGCTCCCACCAAAATGGCAGTATTACTGTCAACCACAACACTGTCTGATTCAGCAACCCAAAAATTAGCTTTATTAACTTGTGATTTCGCCCAATCTTCAACAAATTGTAAATCACTTTTACTTAAAGCGTTTTTTGAACGCATTCCTGGCCAAAGTTCTTTAGTGTAGGGTGAGCCTAACTTCCACTTCTTTTTGTTATAGCATTTATTCGCTAACTCAACGGCCTTCTTTGCTGGGAAAAGATCATCTTGAATCCAATAATTCAGCCCCAATTCAGGTTTTTCATAAGGTAGTGTTGGCGAGTTATATGGAATTGCTGGCAACACCATATTTTCATCATATTTTTCATACATACTAATTACTTTCTATATCCTTAACTAAATTCAATAATATCAAAATATTAACCTAAACTCATAGCCTGTAATAATTACCTTTGGGCGCAACACCAAATAGACTCATTGCCGCTTGCATGTCTTCTTGTGGATAATGGCTAATGGCAAGCTGATGACTTTCGATACAATCCCAGCGCTCAATCATCATAAATTGCTCTCCATGCTCATGATGCTTTAAAAGCTCACAGGAAATACACCCTTTAGCTGCTGTAATATAGGGCACAAGTGCTTGTAAAAAATTATAAAGTTCAGCTGACTTTTTTGCTGCAGCAGTGAATTTATTAACGCGTACTATACTCATAATAACCTCTAAACCTGATTGTTCATTATAATGAAGGGTTTATGGTTAGTTTATTATAAGTCTGACTTTTCGCTAGGATACTGTCATTAAAATGCCGTAGTCACTTTTTAAATACCCTATTTTTCAGTAATAACACTGAGTAAATCTACTATTTCATTTGGCTCATACAAGGCGCCAAAACATCGGGTAAAGGCCGTAATTTGCTCCGTGCTTGGAAAAGTAAAATAATGACCTTGCACCGCTTGAACAAGTGTTGTGAGTTCATCCCCCTGTTCAAGCGTCTTAATCGCTTGTTCAATCAATTGACACCCCCCGATATATAAAGACAACACATGCCACAGATAAGACTTATCCTGTTGCACTGACAATGTTGAATTAGCAATAATACCACCCGTATCTATCGTGCTGTCATCAATAAAGTGCAAACTTGTCGCCAATTGCTTATCGCCATTTAACAGCGCCCAAAACGTTGCCATAACGCCTCGATAATTTGGCAATAACCCAGAATGTAAATTAATCACACCCTGTTTTGACAGCGCAATAACGGGCGGCTTTAAAATCACCCCGTAACGAATAGAAATAATTAAATCCGCTGAAAATGCTTGAATTTTTGCCAAACCATCAACTGAATTTATTTGATTTAAGGTTTCTATCTCAATAGCGTATTGCTGAGTAATGTCTGCATAAGTTTTAAAATTCACCGATAGTTCGGTATTTGCCTGCACTTGCTCAAGCGTGCGATAAACCTCGTGTTGCTCAAATTGCGCTAACTCCTGCAAGGCTTGTGGGCGTGTACTATTACCACCGACTTTACTGGATAAAAACACCTTAATATTATGCACCTGTAATGCTGGCAATAATAAATTTAACGCCAAGTTACTGGCAATGTCATTATTGAGCAATAAAACAATGTTCATGATAATCATTCCTCTAGCTATTATTTTATGTGCTTAGCTGTTTCATCATATAATACCGACAACCGGTTTTAGGATAACCTTGCTGCGTCCATTGCACTTGATAACCGTGTTTTTCATAAAATGGCATAGCTTGAAAATTCAACGTGTCGAGTAAGGCCTTATTACAACCTCTAGCTAGCGCCGCCTGTTCTATTTGATGTAATATTTTACTACCGACTTGTTGGCCTCGCAGTGTATCTGATACCCATAAGGTGTTGAGCATTAACCAATCACCAAAGGTTCGTCCCGCAGCACCGGCAATAACATCACCGTTCTCATCGTTTAACTTCACCGCAATGGCTTTACGTTCGCTGACTTCCCAATGCGCCCAGTTAAATTCAGCAATTTTTTCATCTAAAAAAGCGATTAACCCTGCTTCAGGGTTTTCAATAACTTCAATGTTCACGCTTGACTCCCATTAATGATCTTAATCGCTTTTTCACTGACTTTTCTTAAAGGCAGTAACATGTTTATAAGTTTATAAACTATTTAATAACATCAACTCTTTTGGGTGCGGCTTCATATAATAGGACTCGGTAATGTAGTCATGTGGGAAACGTCGAAAATGATGGCGTAATAAGGTTATCGGCACAATTAATGGCAGTAAGCCATTACGGTATTGGTCAATAATGTCAACTAGTTCAGCTTTGTCATCAACGCTGATAGAGGTTTTTAAATAACCTTGCAGATGTTGCAAGGTATTCACGTGACCTTTTCGAGTGGCTCTTATTTTTAGTATCACCATCATTTTTTTCAAGTATTGCGACATGACCTCACTAGGTACCTCGGCATGAGCCTGCGCCAAGAAATGGCCTAGCTCTTTTGCCAACGCCTGGCTATGACTCATAAAAATATATTTATGTTGAGCATGAAAACAATTAAGGCTGTGCAATGAAAACACTTCTGCCGATAGTTTTTGCCAACGAGCATAAATAAATACCCGTTGAATAAAGTTTTCACGCAAGATGGCATCACCTAACCTGCCTTCTTCTTCTACGGGTAAATCTGGAAAATTTTCCATCAATTTTTGTGCGTAAATACCTACGCCAATACGATCTGGCATATCACCTTTATAAAGTCTCACACGCTCCATACCACAACTGGGTGAGTCTTTTTTCAATATATAACCGCTAAGCTTTTGTTGCCAAGATTGCTGCTGTTGAGCACAATCTTTAAGTCGTTCAGTGACATCTAAATCTGGCGTTTTTGAACCAACGCAATGCACTTTTTCATCGATCAGTACTAACCTAATGGTTTCACGCGGAATACCTAAACCAATATCCACTTCTGGACAGAAGGGGATAAAATCAAAGTACTCGCTTAAGGTGTTATTAATATATGCGTTGTTTTTATGACCTGAGTCAAATCGCACTTTATGACCTAATAAACAGCTACTAATGCCGATTGATAGTTTATTATCCATGCTGGTTTCCTATGACTGAAAGTTTTTAGCTTTTGCTGAATTTCAGTATAACTAAAAGCCTAATTAAGATAATCATTTAAATAGTATTTTAGGTCTATAGTCGGCTGTGCTCGACAACACTATTCTTAGGTGATGAAGTCTGATGCCTAAAAAGTTAACAAACATCTGTAGCCAGCTACTTTTTCGCTAGGAATTTGTGCTTATAGCGGTTAAATTTCATTTAACTTGATGGACTAAAGTCCAACCTAGATAGAGCTTACGGATGATCATGTCGCATTCGGCGATTGCTTTACCATTTTTCTCTTGGTCGAACTTTAATCCATCAACCGCTAAACAAGCAATGACCGAGATGGCTAAGCACGGCCATATGATCGTGATATACCCTTCATCCTGAAGATAAAAAACCCGGAAATTTCCGGGCTTTATCAACAGGTACTAATAAAATAAAACTAACACGCTATTTTTCAAAATAGAATTTATCGCGTTTATTATCGTAATTACCCACTTCATTCATGGTATCGGCATTATACAAACGGCCATTAATCATGGTGTAAATCACTTTGTCAGATAAACGAATATCTTTACTGACATCGCCATCAATGACTAAAATATCCGCAAGTTTGCCAACTTTAAGTGAGCCTAATTGGCTGTCTAAACCTAAGGTATGTGCCGGTGCAATGGTTGCAGTGCGAATAGCATTTAATGGCGACATGCCACCTTGTGCCATCATCCACATTTCCCAGTGCATGGCTAAACCTTCACGCTGACCATGACCACCGGCATTAACTACAACGCCTAAGTCTTGCAGCTCTTTTGCTACTTTGGCAACATTAATATGGTTGTAATGATGCAGCGGCGCTTTAGTACGGCGCATTGAACGCGGGTCTAAAAACTCGCTCGGTACATACTGGCTCAAACGTGGATGCTGCCATACGTCTGTCGTGTCATACCAATAATGCTCACCTGAAATACCACCGTAAGCCACACCCATAGTGGGTGTGTAAGCCATTTCAGATTGTGACCATAACTGCTTGATGTCGTCATAAATTTTCGCCGTCGAAATTGAATGCTCTAACGTCGTATGGCCATCAATAATCATAGATAAGTTATGCTGTAGCAGTGACCCTCCTTCTGGTACCACTAATATTTCTGCTTCACGCGCGGCTTGGATCATTTGTTGACGTTGATTACGACGCGGTTGGTTGTAGCTTTTAACACTAAACACACCGGCTTTTTTCAAGCGTTCAATATGAAATTTAGCATCGGCTAAGCTATCAACATGCGAGGTATAACCTGCAACCGTGGCTCCGTATAAAATACTACCGGTAGAGAATAAACGTGGGCCAACAATATCACCGGCCTTTTGCATTTCACTCGCCGCAAAAAACTCAGTGGTGTCGTTTGACGGATCGTGAATCGTAGTTACACCTAACGCTAACCCTGCGTAGTTTTTCCAGTTTTGCTGTGGAATAATTTCATTACTGCCTTGTGGCCCATGCGCATGCGCATCAATCAAGCCCGGCATAATCGACTTACCCCTAATATCAATCACTTTAGCATTTGACGGAATATCTACTTGGCCATTTTTGCCTACCGCAATAATTTTATTGCCTTCAACAAGCACTACACCGTTTTCTATCACTTGCTCACCTTCCATAGTGATCACTTTACCGCCAACAAAAGCGACACGACCAGAAGGTTTATCTGCTTTTTCTTTAAAGCCTAAATAGGTTTTCAGCGGCGCGGGTGTTGTTGACGCTGTCGCCTCTTCTTCGTTGCTATGAGCCTCGTCTTTAGCAAGCATTTCTTTATCGCTTATATCAAATAAACCCGCGACACTTGCTTGGTATAAATCTGGTCCTAAGCTCCAATAAAGCTCATTAGATTCGCCATTCCAGTTGATACCTTCGCCAGCACGTAACGACAATTTTTTCACTGGTAAGTTTTTCGCTTTTGGACCAATATCTATCACTTGGCCACGTTCAACAAATGGCGTTACAAAAACCTTAAAGCGTTCAGCAAAAGCTAAATATTTACCATCAGGTGACACCTTATATTCGGTAGCAAACTTACCCTGGTAAAGCGCTTGTTCTTTGTTAGCGCTTGATGAATTATCTAAATTAATTTTCACCAGTTGCGGTATTTCACCCTTGCGTAAAACATAAATACGATCATTTTTAGCCCCAAAATGCGGTAGTAAACCTGATTCTGTTATCAGTTTTGGCGTACCACCCTTGGCACTTACCGTATAAACGCCTGGGTTTAAGCCCCAAGTTGGATCGGTAATATAACCACCAGCCACTTTACGAAATACCACGGTTTTACCATTAGGAGAAAAACTTGGCTCTATGTACTTGCCCGGCTCTTGGGTTAGTACACTGCTTCTACCACCATGTGATGATACTGAGCGAATTTCACCTAGTTTTTTATCATCCCAAGTACTATAAACCACTGTTCTGCCATCACGCGAAAAACTAGGGTTCAATTCAAAGTGTGATGTTTGTTTGGTTAAACGCTTGGCTTGACCTTTGACTTGGCCATTAGCAATAGGGCGAATATAAATGTGGCCCATTGACTCGTAAACGACTTTTCGGCCATCCGGCGATATTTCAACATCACGCAACATTTTTACGTCAAAGTTGTCTTGATCAATATCTTGTTGAAAACGTAACGCTGTTTGGATTTTTTTCTCGGTTTTCACATGAAAAGGAATAATCGTGCTGGTGTTACTTTCAAGATCGAGTTTATTAATTACACCACCTGACCAAAACACCATGCCAGTGCTATTAGGTAGCCACGCCATATTAGGGTAAACACCGTGAATCGCCCACGTTTCTTGCATATCGCGATCTAAATTTTCAAAAATCAGCTTTTCTTCGCCACTTTTTAAGTCATACAAGTATAAATTAGATTGAAAATCGTCTCGGCTAATATAAGCTAAATATTGACCATCGGGTGACGGCACTGGCCGTATCGCTCCGCCTTTACCTGAAATAATCACTTTAATTTCACCGCTTTCAAGCTCTAAGCGTTTAATCTTATAAATGCCCTTCTCAGAGTCTTTACTGTAATGAAAAGTTTTACCCGGTGTCGCGTCTTGTGAGAAGTAAACGTATTTACCGTCAGCTGAAAATGCCGGTTCACCTAAATCTTTTTGCTCATTAGGTCGCTTGGTTAACATCACACCGTTGCCACCCGTTTTGTGATACATCCATACTTCGCCAGCACCCAGAGAACGAGAGCCAGTAAAGTGTTTACGGCCAACAATATAGTTACCATCAGGCGACCATGCAGGGCTATTTAATAAACGAAAAGTTTCACTACTGATCGCTTTGCCCGCACTGCCATCGGCTTTCATGATCCATAAATTATCGCCACCGTCTTCATCAGAGGTAAAAGCAATGTGCTTTCCGTCCGGACTAAAGCGTGGCTGCATTTGCCAAGCAATATCTGTCATCAAAGCGCTTGCTTCACCACCTTCAATCGGTAAAGTATAAATATCACCCAATAGATCAAAGACTAAGGTTTTACCATCTGGGCTAATATCAACATTCATCCAAGTACCTTGGCGAACGTCAATTTTGGCGCTAGTAAATTCACCTTGGGGGCTGTTGACCGACCACTTTTCAGCTGGGGATTTTTCGGGCGTTTTAGCCACATCATTGTCAGCAAACGCCTGTTGGCTAGCGCCTAAAACCAAGGTAACGCTGAGTGCTAGTGAAGAAATTCGAGTAGTAAATTTAGACATTAAATTACACCTAATTATTGTTATTTACCTACTAGAACACATCAGCATTGAAAATTTAAGTCGAATGCGATAAATAGTCGCTATTTACCGTTCAACACCCATTACAAGCGCGTGGTGAATATAAATATTTATGATAATTAACATGAATAAAAAATAGACATTTTTTTACTTTTCAGTATTATATTTAAACAAATTGCAACATAACGATAACAATAAAACAACAAAAACAAGGACTGATTTTTATGGAAAGATTAAAACAAGCACAGGCGAGCTTAGTGACCACCTATTCACTTTACAATGTCGCCAGTGAACAAAAGTTACCCCCCATTGATGCTAATGATACTCATACCCTAAAAGCGCTATTAGACGTTATTCAAAAACGTGAAGCGATTGCTTACGTACAAAAAATAAAAAAGAGTATTCCTACTGAAGTCACTGAACTAAAAAGATTACTTGCTGATGTTATGCTGCTGCTTGATGGTGTTGATATTAAAGCCCTAAAAGCAAAAAGCAAAATTGCAGCGAATGCTGATTAGTTTATTTTCTGGAATTAATTTAGCGCTATGTTATGCAGATTTATTAATCCCTACTTAGGTTAATAAATCTGCATGATTAATATTAATTAGTTAGTGTCTTTAGCCACTAACTAACTTAAGTGAATTGAAGTGAATTGCATCGAGTAACCCGTGGCATGCTTTCTGTTAGTAAGTCTAACTGTGCAAGCACTGATGGCGCTTGCTAAAGTAAAATTATTAGGAAAAATTTGTTCTTGTATTACTATCGGTATTGCTATCGGTATTGCTATCGGCGCTAGTATCGGCGTTGCTATCAGCATTGCTTAATCACCCCAGCGTGGCATAATATTTTGTGCCATATGTAAATGACAATTATAGCTCAGCAAGCGCTAACAATAGTTTTTCATGAATACCACCAAATCCACCATTGCTCATGACGACCAGCGTATCACCTGCTTGGGCATTCGCCACAATATTGGCCACCAACTGCCTAATATCTTGACTGACAAAGCATGGCTGAACGCAGTCAGCAATTAATGCCTCTACAGACCACTTAACTTGCTCACCTTGATAAACAAACACTATATCCGCATCGGATAACGATTTTGCCAAAGTGTCTTTATGCACACCTGATTTCATGGTATTTGAGCGTGGCTCTAATATCGCTATCACCCGCCTGCTGCCAACATTTGCCCGCACACCGGCTAATGTTTTGGCAATAGCGGTTGGGTGATGGGCGAAGTCATCAAACACTCTAACCTGATTCACCTCACCTTTGAGCTCGAGTCGGCGTTTAGTATTAATAAAACTTGTTAACGCTTCGATAGCGACCTTACTTGGCACCCCAGCATGACGAGCCGCGGCAATCGCCATTAAACCGTTGTCGATATTAAAGTCGCCTATTAACGCCCAATTTACTCGCCCTTGTATTACCCCTTTAAAGCTGACGATAAATTCACTGCCATCCGCCATACATTTTTCGGCATGCCAACCCAAGAGTTTATCTGCTTCAACAACGCTATATTCAGTGGGTGTCCAGCAGCCCATCGCCAGTGTTTCTGTAATGGCAGCTTCATTTTTTGGTGATAAAATAAGACCATTGCTCGGCACCATACGAATAAGGTGGTGAAATTGACGTTGAATATCACTGATATCATGAAAAATATCAGCATGATCAAATTCCATATTATTGATGACGAGTGTATTCGGGCGATAATGGACAAATTTAGAACGCTTATCAAAAAATGCCGTATCGTATTCATCTGCTTCGATAACAAAAAATGGCGCATTACCTAAGCGTGCAGAACAGTCAAAATTTTGTGGCACACCACCAATCAAAAAGCCCGGCTCCATTCCAGCGTATTGCAATATCCAGGTTAACATGGAGCTGGTAGTGGTTTTGCCGTGGGTACCAGAAACCGCTAGCACCCAACGATCTTTTAAAACATGTTCTAATAACCACTGTGGGCCTGAGGTATAAGCAATTTTTCTATCCAGTATGTACTCCACCATCACATTACCACGCGCCATGGCATTGCCAACAATCACTAAATCAGGCTCATCGTCTAAATGTTCAATTAAGTAACCTGATTTTAATTCGACACCCAGTTGTGCTAGCTGGGTGCTCATGGGTGGGTAAACATTGGCGTCGCAACCAGAAACTCGAAAGCCCATTTGCTTAGCAATAGCGGCAATACCGCCCATAAACGTGCCACAAATGCCTAATATATGAATATGCATAAAAACCTATTTAGATAACTCTGACGCGCGTAGGCTAGTTCGAGCTAAAATTTAAATCACAATGGGGGCAATATACCTTAATCCACCGAAAATACATATTGCAAAGTCGATGCATTTTCCCCACTATCAAAACAATTAACCCTAACTGAAATAATTAATTAGCCACTGTAAATAATTTAACCCTTGGCATCACCATTAGTTACATTTGAGAGCGTTCATGAGTAAGCCTATGCTACAAAATATCTATGTTTATCCGATAAAGTCTAGCGCCAGCATTGAGCTATCAAATAGCTGGGTTGAAGAACTTGGCTTAGCCTTTGATCGTCGTTTTGTTGTTGCCAGCCCTGATGGGCAGTTTATCACCGCGCGTACGCAGCCCACTTTATGCTTAATTCAAGCGAGTTTAACCGCAACAGGCCTAACCATTATCGCGCCTAACATGCCAGCTTTAGTGATTGAATATCATCACCTTTGCCAAGGGTACATTGCTGTTAACTTGTGGAATGACACTATTAATGCCCAACAATGTCGAGAAAACATTAATCAATGGTTTAGTCACTATCTTGAAGAACCTTGCCAGTTACTCTTTTTTGGCGCAGATTCTCAACGTTTTGTTAAAAACAAAAATAGCCAAGTTGGCTTTGCTGACGCCTACCCTTTACTCCTTATTTCGCAAGCATCACTTGATCACTTAAATAAGCAATATAAAGCTGACACCACCACCATTTCCATGACACAATTTCGGCCGAATATCGTCGTGAATAACTGTGATGCTTTTGCAGAAGATAATTGGCAGCACATTCGCATTGGTGAAGTAGAGTTTGAAATAACCACACCTTGCACGCGCTGTATTTTCACCACTATTGATCCCAAGACTAGTGAAAAACATCACCAGCAAGAGCCTTTAAATACTTTGAAAAACTATCGCCAATTAACTAATGGTGACATTTTATTTGGCCAAAACTTAGTAGCACTTAATCAAGGCCAAATTAAACGTGGCGATAGCCTTGAAGTATTAAAGCGCCAAGCAGCACCGGTATTTACTGTTAAAAGTGAGTCCGTTAAAAGTAAGTCCGTTATTCGTGCCACACAAATCACCCAAGTAAAAAAGGATTCAACATTGACCGTTAAAACAAACAAACCCGCACTCACCTTTACTAGCTTTAATAAAACCATTACCGGTAATAACAAGCAAACCCTACTGGAACAAGGCGAAGATGCCGGCTTAGTATTGCCTTGTTCATGCCGCGGTGGCATGTGTGGTAGTTGCAAAGTAAAATTAGAACAGGGTGAAGTAGAACAACTTTGCCAAGATGGTTTATCCGACGAAGAGCAGCAACAAGGCTATATATTAAGTTGTAGTTGTACGCCGCTTACCGATGTGGTTATTAGTCATCCCGTACGTAAACGACGTAACATCAGTGATGAATAAATAGAGTATAAAACATGAAGTTGAACTGTGATTTAGGTGAGTTTAAACATAATAACGATGCCGATATTATGCCATTGATTGATATGGCGAATATTGCCTGTGGCTTTCATGGTTCAGATCCCCTCACCATTAAAAAAACCATTAAACTTGCCCAGCAACATCAAGTGATTATCGGGGCGCATCCAAGCTACCCCGATAGTGAAAATTTTGGTCGTCGGTCTCTCCAGCTATCGCAAGATGAATTAATCGCGAATGTGCAATATCAAATTGGCGCGTTGCAGGCACTGTGCGCAGTTGAAAATGCTCAGCTTGTCTACGTAAAGCCGCATGGCGCGTTATACAACGATATGATGACCAACTTAAGCCTATTTGATGATATCTGTTTGGCTATTTCACAACTTAATCCTAGTCATAACAAGCCACTATCTTTGATGATACAAGCTATAGACAACAGTGATAAATTTCAGCAAATAGCGAAAAAACATCATCTTTCACTTTATTTTGAAGCCTTTGCTGACCGAGCTTATTTGGATAACGGTTTTTTAGTGCCACGAAGTTCAGCCGGTGCGGTGTTAACCAACAATATTGATGTTGTCAGTCGTTGCCAAGATATACTGAATCAACAACCCTTACTCAGCATCAATCAACAAGCCTTGCAATTTCACATTGATACTTTATGCGTTCATGGTGACACGCCAAACGCCTTGGCAATGATTAAAGCGTTGCGCCAAACCATTAATCAGCAAAGGTCGCGTTAATCTGATGAGTAATAATCGAGAGCGTATTAACACCAAGGTTAGCAATAGCACTGAAGATGGTGTTAATTTTACCCTTGACCTAGTCGCAGAAAACGCTTTATTACTAAGCTGGCAAGCCAAAATATCGCTCACACAACATAATGAAATTATTGCCTTACAAGCTATGATTACCCAACAGCTTGGTGAGTTAATTATAGAAACAGTGGCAAGCTATCATTGTTTAATGGTTTATTATTGCCCGCAACTTAGCTCTAGCCTACAAGTGATTGACAAAATTAACCGCGTTGCCAAAAACGCTAGCCATAAACACAGCAATGGCGATGAGCAAGATAATAATCCAGACGATAAATTAGCCCATCAAGCTGCCCATGAGCATTGCATTAAAATACCGGTTTACTACGACCATGAGCAAGAGTGGGATTTAGCCGACGTTGCAAAGCGCTGTAATATGTCAATGGATGAGGTGATTAAACAGCACAGTGCTCACACTTACCACGGCTATGCTTTAGGTTTTACGCCAGGATTTTGTTACTTGGCCAGTTTACCTGAAAGTTTACAGCTACCTCGCAAGTCTTCGCCGCGCATAAAAGTACCTAAAGGCGCTGTGGCTATTGCTGAGCAGCAAAGTGCTATTTATCCGATTGAAAGTCCCGGTGGTTGGCATATTATCGGCCAAACCCCCTTACCTATGTATGAAAGTCACCATGGTCAGTTCAATGCCAGTATTCAGGTTGGGCAAAATGTGCAGTTTTATGCTATTTCAAAAGCTGAATTTCTTGCACTAGAACAGGGTTTAGCAGAATGAAGCAAAATTTTCTTGAAGTTATCACCATGAATGGTCAAGCAAGTATTCAAGATCTTGGCCGCCTTAATGCTCAGCATCTTGGTTTTAGTGCCAGTGGCGCCGCCGACGAATTTGCTTTCCTTAGCGCTAATCAACTTATCACTAATAAACTTAGCATTAAACCTGTGCATAATATTACCAAGACAAATAATAAACCAGCCAATGATGCGGCAATAGAAATCACCTTAGGGCAAATCAGTTTCAAAGCCAATGCCGCTTGCACCATAGCTATAACAGGCGCTGACTGCCAAGCTAAAATCAATAATCTGACTATTAATAACTGGCAATGCCATCAACTACACGCCGGCGATATTATTGCTTTTGCTATGCCAAAAAACCAGTTACATAGTTATCTGACCATACTGGGTGGTTTTACTTGCCAAACAGCACAACAACCTTGGCTAGGCAGCTTATCTCAAACCGTTAATGAAATGGCCTTAGGCTTCACTGGCGAAGCATTAAGGGTCGGGAGTAAACTTTATTTTTCAACACAAAATCAGCCTTTAGCTGAAGCCACGTCAGCACAGAAAACACAGCTAGCGTCACTAAAAGCAAATAGACCAACAACGGCGCCAGCCTTATTTTACCCAAAGCACAAACTGACCTTACGTGTTATGCCCAGTCGCTTATTTTTACAAATGAGTAGCGTACAACAGCAACAATTTCTAGCCACTGAATATGTTATTTCACCTGATAGCAATCGCATGGGTTATCGCCTACAGGTTAAGCCCCCACAAACCTCATCGCCATCGCCAGACAAAAAAATACTGACTCAGCAGTTACGCAGACAGTGTTTATTATCCATGCCAGTGACTTACGGCATGGTGCAGTTTCCTGATAACGAACAACCGATTATATTAATGAAAGAGCGACAAACCATGGGCGGTTATCCCGTGCTTGGCACCGTAATGCAAACCGACTTATTTCGTTTAAGCCAAATGCGTCCTGGGGGGGAAGTGGCATTTACCTTAATTACTCACCCACAAGCCCAGCAGCAATTACGCACATTTTACCAAAAACTATACTGATACATTTTTTAACAAGCGCTAAAGATAACCTAAAGGTAGAATGGCGATCGATAAAAGCTTAGAATAGCGCCCGCTTTACGATTTGGTCTTACGCAGGTACTGCTTTGTTATTAATGATCGACAATTATGACTCTTTTACTTTTAACCTAGTGCATTATTTTCAAGCGCTGGGACAAGAAGTTAAAGTCTGTAGAAACGATGAAATCAGCTTAACGGAAATCGCCGCATTAGCACCGCAATATATTGTCATTTCCCCTGGACCTTGTGACCCTGACGCGGCGGGTTTATCGCTAGCGATAATCGAGAGGTTTAAAGGCCAAATTGCCATATTAGGCGTATGCTTAGGACATCAATGCATTGCCCAGCACTTTGGCGCTAAAGTCATTAAAGCGAGCAAAGTTATGCACGGTAAAACTAGTGTTATTAGCCATAATGAGCAAGGATTATTTAGCACATTAAAACAGCCATTAACCGTCACACGCTATCATTCCTTGATTGTTGATAAACAATCTTTACCTGATGAGCTAGAAATAACCGCTTGGATCACTGAAAATGGACAACAAGATATCATGGCTTTACAACATAAATATTTGGCCATTGCCAGTGTACAATTTCATCCTGAATCTGTGTTGACTGAACAGGGTCACCAATTATTGCAAAATTTTATTGATCAATATTCAAATAAAATAGATGATAATGCTGAGCCTAGTTCTGCTTAAAATATAAACCTCGAAAAATCATTAGCTTCTAATGAAATAGCTTAATAGGCCGATAACCTAGCGAGCACAAAATATTATAAATTGATAACGAATACTGATAATGAAGTCCTGATGCAAATATTTAAAAATAATAAATTAATTTACGCTATCTATAGTCGAGCACTGAGTCTGACGATTAGTAAAGACTTTGCCAACCTAAAAAGTGGCAAAATAAATATAACTAATCAACAAAACAGTGAGCAGTTTAATCGTCGACGTGAGCTACTGGCGGTAGAAGAACAAGCTAACAAAAAAAAAATCATTCAAGCACATGGCCAAGAACACTTTAAAGCACAAGTAAAGACTCAGTTTTTTAAGCGGGTTAATGACCAAGTTGATAAAGAGTTTGATAATAAAGAAAACCTCTACATGAATGTGTTAAAAATAGAAGATGCTGCACCTTCTATTATGGAAATATTGGCAGTAAAAGCCGCAAGCATCAATCGCATCACACCACTGGCGAAAACATTACCTTGGTTATGTAGTGAATTAATCAATTTGGTCAACAAGCCTCAGTACCGTAAACGCTCAGACATACAAGTAACAGAACCCCATTTAGCGTTAAGTTATGTTGGTTTAGACAATCTTAAATTGGTCATGCCAATATTTATGCTCAAGCATTGGTTACCCACCCAGACAACGCCTTACCCTTTAATGAAAAGAAAACTATGGAACGATAGTTTATCAGTCGCGCTAGCGTCACAAGTATTAGCGAAGGAGCAAGGCTTAGATGAATTCACCGCCTTCACCGCTGGCATGTTAAGTAATTTAGGCTTATTAGCGGTTACTCGTGGGTTTTTAAATACCTATAGTGAGCTTTATAATAAAGAGCTACGAAGCGCTTATGAAAGTAAAGATAAAAAACTCCATGATGCTTTAATGACACTCGACGTGGCACCAGAATTATTGCTTGAGCAGTTACTTCAACGCAGCAGTAAAGTGGCGGCAGATATGGTTGAACTCATGCGTTTTGATCGTTTACAAATTACTGAACCCTTATTCGATCTAGCCTACGCGGTTAATATCGATCACATGTGCCCAATTGCTAAGCTAGTCACCAAGGCCAAAGCTTATGTTACTTTTAGAAGCTTGGCAAAAGAAGATCTCATCAACACAGATGAAGCAAAAATACTGCTCGCAGCGGGTAAACTAACAAAAAATGACATTACCTTGCTCAAGAAAAGCGATATCAAGCATATAAAATTAACCTTTAATTAGCGCCTATTGATCTTTCAATGCAGTGTTTGTGTAAATTTCCCCTACCCTTCCAGTCACTAGCAACAGCTGAGTTCCTTACGCTTACGTTCAAATAAATAGCTATAAAGGCAGCTAAAAGCTAAATTGCGCTAATTTATTTTTGATTAATTATGAAACCTTGCCAGTAATTGCAGTTCACCATAAGTGACATAAGGCGTTAGCCACAGCCATTGAATTAATGAACTCGGCCATTTTCGTGCAAAAAAACAGCAAACATAGTTATGCAGTAATAATGAATAAAAACGGCTAAGCCTTTATTTTACAAGGGCTTCAGCGCATTTTGACAAGACAATGTCTGTTTTTTCTGTCATAATTCGCGCCTATTTTAATTAGTCCTGCCGTTAAATAATGCATACTAGTTAATTCATTTAGTTTTGCTAGCGTTGACGCTCAAAGCTAATAAACAACTATTGATTACACTATCCTAAATATAAGAGGAATTTACAATGTCTAACCACTTCCCAGTAAATCGTGAGTTATTTGATGATGTTATGGTACCTAACTATGCACCGTCTGCTGTTATCCCTGTTCGCGGTCTAGGTTCAAGTGTTTGGGATCAACAAGATCGTGAATTTATCGATTTTGCTGGCGGCATTGCCGTTAACTGTTTAGGACATTGTCATCCTGCATTAGTTTCCGCGTTAACCGAACAAGCTAATAAAATTTGGCATTTATCTAATGTGATGACTAACGAGCCAGCATTACGTTTAGCGAAAAAATTAACCGATAGCACCTTTGCAGATAAAGTTTACTTTGCTAACTCAGGTGCAGAAGCTAACGAAGCGGCTTTAAAATTAGCCCGTCGTTTTGCCCTTGAAAACTTTGGCGCAGAAAAATCACAAATTATTGCGTTTAAACAAGGCTTTCATGGTCGCACCTTCTTTACCGTTACGGTTGGTGGTCAAGCAGCTTACTCTGATGGTTTTGGCCCTAAACCTGGTGACATCGACCATGCTGAATATAACAACTTAGACAGTTTAAAAGCCCTTATGTCTGACAAAACTTGTGCCGTAGTCATGGAACCATTACAAGGTGAAGGCGGTGTTGTTTCACCAACAGATGAGTTTGCTAAAGGTGTTCGCGAACTTTGTAACCAACATAACGCTTTATTAATTTTTGATGAAGTTCAAACCGGTGTTGGCCGTTTAGGCGAGCTATATGCCTATATGGGCTTAGGCGTTACACCTGACATTTTAACCTCAGCTAAAGCACTAGGTGGTGGTTTCCCTATTGGCGCTATGCTCACAACAAATGACATTGCTCAACACCTTAAAGTAGGTACGCACGGTAGTACATACGGTGGTAATCCATTAGCCTGCGCTGTCGCCGAAGCAGCATTTGATACCGTTAATACGGTTGAAGTGCTAGACGGTGTTAAAGCAAAAGCAAAACTTTATGTCGCCGGTTTAAATGCGATTAATGCTAAATATCATATGTTTAGCGAAATTCGTGGTAAAGGCTTATTAATTGGTGCGGTATTAACTGAAGCATACCAAGGCCGAGCAAAAGAATTGTTAAATGCGGCACTGGAAGAAGGTCTAATGACCCTTATTGCCGGCGCTAACATTATGCGTTTTGCTCCTTCATTAGTTATTCCTGATGAAGATATCGTAGAAGGTTTAGCGCGTTTTGAAAAAGCCGTGGCTACATTAGCTAAATAAGTCATTCATTATTATAGCGTTCAAATACCTTAAGATACTTAGGCATTTGAACGTATCATTGAGAGTTTTCTATGATTATTATACGCCCTATTCAAAACAGTGATTATGATGCACTGCATCGCATTGCTGTGGAGTCAGGACACGGTTTTACATCACTACCGGTCAACGAAGAACTGCTAAAAAATCGCATTTCTCACGCTGAAGTTTCTTTCAAAAGCTCGGTTACTGAGCCTGGCAATGAAGGTTACCTCTTTGTTATGGAGGATACCGAAACAGGCACTGTTGTTGGCACCAGTGGCATTGAAGCGGCGGTGGGTTTGGATGATGCATTTTATCATTACCATTTAGGTAAGGTTGTACACAGCTCTCGTGAGCTTAATATATATAATACCGTTGAAACATTGTCATTATGCAATGACTATACGGGTGCCTCTGAAATTTGTACTTTATTTTTGAGTGAAAGTCATCGCAAAAATAGCAACGGACGCTTCTTATCACGTGTTCGTTTTCTTTTTATGGCAGAACACACAGAACGTTTCGCTGAAACCGTTATCGCAGAAATGCGTGGTGTTTCAGACAAAGACGGTTCATCACCCTTTTGGAAGTGGCTAGAAGAGCACTTCTTCTCGCTAGATTTCCCGACGGCAGATTACCTTACCGGTATAGGTAAAAAAGTCTTTATTGCTGAGCTGATGCCGAAATACCCGATTTATGTCAACTTGTTGAGCCCAGAAGCGCAACGGGTGATTAACAAGGTACATCCAAAAACAGTGCCAGCGTTAAGACTACTTGAAGCTGAAGGCTTCTCCCGTCGTGGTTATGTCGATATTTTTGATGGCGGCCCAACGGTTGAAACACAAACAGCCTTAGTGAAAACTGTCTGTCAAAGTCAACAATGCCAAGTATTGATTGGCGAAGTAGCAACCGACAATAATTATATTATTTGTAATCGCAAAGTAGCAGA
This sequence comes from Colwellia sp. MB02u-10, assembly GCF_014077185.1. Lineage (NCBI taxonomy): Bacteria > Pseudomonadati > Pseudomonadota > Gammaproteobacteria > Alteromonadales > Colwelliaceae > Colwellia > Colwellia sp. MB02u-10. Next base: position 157,735 of record NZ_JACGVK010000140.1, on the reverse strand, counting down.
TTTTAGAGCAACACAAGCCGCCGTGTTATTACGTGAAACAGCGAATCAAGTCGTGGTATCGCAAGCGGTTGCTGATGCGCTAATGGTTAATGAAGGAGATTGGGTGCGCCTAATTTCAAATTAACCATCTAATTAATACACTCATGAGCGATACACGCACAGAGGAATCAACTATGTCACACAATATACAACTTATTAATGGTCACTGGACAGCAGGCTTAGGCCATGAAATTTTTTCAAAAAATCCGGCTAAAAATCAAATTATTTGGCAAGGAAATACCGCTTCTGTAGCGCAAGTTGACGAAGCGGTTCTGTCTGCGCGTGCAGCGTTCGACACTTGGTCTAATATGACCATTGACGCACGTATTGCTATTGCCGTGAAGTTTGCTGAATTACTGACTGAAAACAAAGAAGCGTTCGCCACCACTATTGCGCTTGAAACTGGCAAACCACTGTGGGAAACCCGCACAGAAGTGGGCGCTATGGTAGGTAAAATAGCGATTTCAGTACGCGCCAATGAAGAACGTACTGGCACAGTTGAAAACCCGATGCCAGGCGCAAAAGCCTTTATTCGTCATAAGCCTCATGGTGTTGTCGCCGTTTACGGTCCTTATAACTTCCCAGGTCACTTGCCCAACGGTCATATCGTTCCTGCACTTATTGCCGGTAACACAGTAGTATTCAAACCAAGCGAATTAACGCCTATGGTTGCTGAAGAAACCTTAAAACTATGGTTACAAGCAGGTCTTCCTGCTGGCGTAATCAATATGGTTCAAGGTGAAGTTGAAACGGGTAAAGCACTCGCCAATCACCCACAAATTGATGGCTTATTTTTTACCGGTAGTTCGACTACAGGTCACTTTTTACATGAACAATTTGGTGGCCAACCCGGTAAAATTTTAGCGCTAGAAATGGGCGGTAATAACCCATTAGTCGTTAAGGATGTCAGTGATGTCGATGCCGTAGTACACGACATTTTGCAATCAGCCTTCATTACTACAGGTCAACGTTGTACTTGTGCTCGTCGTTTATTTATTGAAGCGGGTGAACAAGGCGATGCTATTTTAGCTAAATTAGTGGCGAGTACAGCAGCGATTAAAATTGGTTATTTTGACGATGAAGAACAACCTTTTATCGGTTCTATGATTTCTGAGAAAGCCGCGCTAAGTTTAGTTGCCGCACAACAACAACTGCTTGACCTTGGCGCAACATCTCTTGTGATGATGAAGCAGCTTGAAGTAGGTACTGGTTTTATCTCACCCGGTATTGTTGATGTAACAAACATCTCAGGTATGCCAGATGATGAGCATTTTGGCCCATTACTGAAAGTGTATCGCTACACTGACTTTGATGCTGCTATTGACGAAGCTAACAATACGTCATTTGGTTTATCTGCCGGCTTATTAAGTGACAGCGAAGACTTGTATCATCACTTCTTCCGCCGTATTCGTGCCGGTATCGTCAACTGGAACAAGCCAATCACTGGCGCCAGTAGTGCCGCACCTTTTGGTGGCATTGGCGCCAGTGGTAATCACAGAGCCAGCGCATTTTATGCTGCTGATTACTGTGCCTACCCTGTAGCTTCGGTTGAAGCTGAAAAAGTATCACTACCAGCAACATTAAGCCCTGGTTTATCAATTAAGTAATCTGCACAATTTTAATTGAAATGAAACTGCACTGTCCATTAAAAAAAGCTGGGATCCGTCCCAGCTTTTTCAAAAGTATCGATCAAATATAGCCACCTGTTCTGAGTGGTTACCTAGTGTGCTGTCCTAAACATTGTTTACCTACCGAGTTAAGTGCTTAGTTAAAAACTGAGTTAACTACTTGTTTAAATAATGGTTTAACTAATGGTTTAACTAATGGTTTAAATAATAAATAGCCTTACATACCACTCAGCCAACTTACACTACTGACACTAATTTACTTAATGCATTTAGGATTTTCACATGACACCCGTTAAAAATTTATTTAATAACATTTGGCAAAACTACTTAGAAGTCACGCCTTCAGCTCATAAATTACACCAGCTTTTAAGTACCGGTGACGATTTAATCAATGACCATGTTGCTTACCGCACTTTTAATATTGCTAAGGTAAATATCACAAAAATTTCAACACATTTACTGAACTTAGGTTACAAAGAATGCGGTGAATACCACTTTGTGGCAAAAAAGCTATACGCAAAACACTTTGAGCACTCAGACACTAATTTACCAAAAGTATTTATCAGTGAGCTATTAGTAGAAGAGTTTTCGTTGCCCGTACAAGCTATTATTGAAAAAATGGTTGCTGGCATTAATGAAGCGGATATTAATCTTGAAAGCTTTTTATACTCAGGCACTCATTGGCAAGTTAGCCACCAAGAATATGTAGACTTGTTGGCCGAAAGTGAATACGCAGCATGGGTTGCTGCCTGGGGCTACCGCGCCAACCATTTCACTGTCAGCATTAACCACTTAGAAAACTATGACTCAATTGAAGCCGTGAATGCCGAAGTTAAAGCCAACGGTTTTACGCTCAATAGTGCCGGTGGAGAAATCAAAGGTGATGAAGCCGTTAAACTAGAGCAATCTTCAACCATGGCTGATCATGCCTTAGTTGAGTTCTCAGATAAAACCCTTGCCATTCCAAGCTGTTTTTATGAATTTGCCAAACGCTACCCGATGGAAAACGGTGAACTTTACACAGGTTTTGTTGCTGCATCTGCCGATAAAATTTTTGAAAGCACTAATGCTGCTTAAAGCCTTGCGTTGAATAAAAGCGAGTAATATAAAAATAACTCGCTTTTAACTCATGCTAAGTATATTCATATTCCCTATGCCTATTATGTGCAATATCAGCTTTTTTGGCATTTGTGCTATGTAGTCTGAACTATAGATAAGCAGTACTTGCTAAATCTGCAGTTTTATTTAAACATCAATCGCTCATTATCAAGAATTCAGGTTATTTAAGTTTAATGATCTTAAGGCAGCCATAATTTCATCCATCTCAATGTGAAAATTAAAATGCAATAACACCATAGATACTTGTAAAGTACGGGCATAAAAAAGCCAGCTAAAATTAGCTGGCTTTTGCATTTAAGATTTACGTTCAGTATTTATTTCAATTTAGAAACGAGCTTCTAAAGAAATACGTACATAGCGTGGCGTTTGGAAACCATATGCAGTACCGTGCCATTGGTTAACAACACCTTCAGCCGATTCATAGTGCTCATTTGAAGCTACAGCCTCTTGTGTATTTAGCACGTTAAATATGTTTAGAGAAGCTCTCATATCAACATCTGATACCGTGAAACTATATGCTGCTGATACATCGATATTAAATGTCCAAGGTGTACGACCAGCTGAACCACGTGAATGACGTGTATATTCACCTGTTAAGTCTCCATCTGCATTAGTATCAGCTAGATAGAATAAATCACCCCAACCACCATTTAAGTTTGGATCATCAGACGGGTAGCCTTGACCAAATAAGCTTACTGGACGTCCACTAGATAAAGTAGAGTTCCAACCTAATAGCAAGTCTTGCGTTGGTTCCCAAGTACCGAAAAATTTCAATACGTGGCGACGATCGTTAGGTTGATAACCATCAGCACCATCCATTAACGCTGGAAAATCAAAATCTTGAGTAATACCGGCATCCGCTTGCCCGATATCAGATTTAACAGCACCTTCGAAATTACCAAGACTACGTGACCATGTATAGGTAAAAGTATAACGGAAAGCGTCTGATTGATATTTAACCATAGACTCTAATGCCGTATATTCATTCTTAGCTTCTGGTAATCCCATAGTTTCAGCGCTATAAGTTGTAAGAGAACCTGCATCAGGAGCACCGTCACTGTCAAATGATGAATCACCCCAATCAGTACCATTCCAGTAATAACCGTCGCTATACCAGCTAGAGTCTGAACCTGGATTAACCATTACACAGTAAGGGTATGCATAACGACCACAGTAATCATCAAGTGCTGATGCTACTTCACGGTATGTACCTTTAAAGCCAATAGTATATTCGTCATTTAAAATTTGCTCATAACCAATAATATACTCATCTTTTGAGAATGGGTCAGCCTCTTTAGCTTGAAAAATATCTTGTTCTGGAACAACAGGTGTGCCACTTATTTGTCTTGAATTAGCTACGCCATTGGAAGCACCATTATTGATATCTGCTGAGTCAGCTAAAGGTGCTAAGCCTGTTGGTGCACCTGTAGTACCATCTACGCCTGAAAAGGTGTAAGCAGTAGTTGCATCAGCAACACCAGAAGCTGCACGAAAAACCGTATTATTAGCTACTGGTAAATAGTAACGGCCATAAGTAGCATATACTTTAGACTCACCTGAACCAGTTGGGTCCCAAGTTACCCCTAAACGTGGAGCGATATCCGTTTTAAAGCTTGTTAACAACTTGCCCGTAGTACCCCAGCTGTCAAACTCATCAATACGAAGACCTACATCAAGTACAACATTATCAGTAGCTTGCCATTTATCTTCAATATAGTATGCCGCTAATTCTGACTCAAAACTACCACCACCATCGAAAATACGGTCTTCAACATAATCAAATCCTGCACTACTAGTATTTTCTAAAGCACCGTTATCTGCTTGGAAGTCACCACCGACAGCAAGTGTTCTATAATCGTAGCTGTGTCCACCAATAGGTGTACTTACACGTGCAGATTTACGCTTTTGATAATCATAGCCTGCAGCAAACGTATGATCACCAAAGTCATACTCAACATCCAAACGATATTGAGTATTTTCATCGTTATTATCACCAAAACTACCACCAGCACCACAGCCAGTAACAGGATTATCTGTAGTACGAGAATCAGTTACAGTTGGGCAAGTTAAGTTAGCATTAGCTGTTTCATACTCTGTTTCAATTGTACCAGCCATCGCAGTTACAATTAAGTCATCGGTTATATAGCCTGTGTAGCTTAAACTCTTCGCTTCGCCACCACGTTTTAAAATTGCACCATCTTTTTCTGCACCAACTACACCATTATCGTAATCAAATACCGTGCGTTCAATATCACGACGGTTTGAATAGCCAAAAAGGCTAAGACGGTGATCTTCGTTAATATCCCAATCGATTTTTGCTCCCCAGAAAAGGTTATCTCCACTAGAGGCCGCTTCTACTCGATATTGATCATTTGCAGAGAATTCGCTACCACCCGTTGTATAAGATTTCTCTGTATCTCTAGGATTTATTAAGCCATAGAAAAATAAAGTATCTTCAATAATCGGACCACCAGCAGAGAACGTAAAATCTGTTTGACTCTCTGAATCCATACTTTCATCACGGAAAATAGCACCTGAGCCTTGTTTACCGCGAGAGATACTACCATCTTCTTGTAATGAATCAGGCTGAAATTGAGCAATTGCGGCAAATTCCCAGTTGTTCGTTCCGCTTTTAGTTACAGAGTTCATGGTACCGCCAGTTGCACGACCATATTTAGCAGAATAACCACCTGTTTTAATTTGAAATTCTTTATAGAATTCAAATGGAACTTCACCACAACCTAAGCCCTGGCGAGTATTAGTTACTTCCAAACCGTTAATATAACAGGCATTCTCAGCAACTGATGAACCGCCAAATGAGGCTGTATTACCAAAAGCAGAATCACCTTTTACGGTACCAGGAGCAAGTAGAGCAACTGAAGTAATATTTTGAGCAATTGGCATACGAGATATTTCTACATCACCAATAATTAACCCTGAATCTGAAGACGCTAAATCTATTGTAGATATAGACGAGCCAACAACTTGAATTACTTCAGTATCATCTGTAGCTGCTATTTCAAAATTTGTTACCGTATTACGACCTAACGAAGCTTTTGCGCTGTCTTCAGCAACAACAACCCCACCTTTCATTACAGTGATTTTGTAATTACCTGATGGCATCTTAGCTAAACGATAGCTACCATCAGCATTTAGAGAGACTGTACGTTGAGTGCCTGTGTCGACATTAACCGCAGTAACTGTGTAGACATCAAGATCAGAGCCCACAATTTTACCGATTAAGTCGTCAGCTAAAGCTGCGCTCCCCCATAAAATTGACGATACGGCTACTGCTGTTACCGAACGTTTAAATATTTTAGAAAAATTATTTCTCATGATTATGTTTCTCTCCAAGATTTATATTGTTTTTATGTTGTTTCAGCATTGTTTTTATATTGCTCTTATGCTGTTTCAAATATTTCATATGTTACAATCTATGTTAAAAGATGTAACATTTACCACATCTTTACTTGAATTGAAGACAGATACAACCCTTTTATTTGTATATTGTATGCAGTGTACAAATAAAAAGCATAGTAAAAACAAATTATTATTATAAGATCGATAAAAATCACTACATTTTTGTAATCATATTCAAAAAGAGCAAGTATGCCAAAATATTTTCATCTGCTTTATACGTATCATTTTGTGTCGAAAAATATGATGATTTCGTCAAACCACATTTACTGATATACCTGAGAATTTCGATAGATAAATAAATCGGTTATAGTCGCAGAACCTAGCTGTAGATTTAACTGATCGCTTGATCATCACCTCAATTTACGAGTAAAGTAGGGTTACGATAAAGTGAGATATATATAAAATGGTTACCAATACTGACGGTTATATTCATATAATTGAATATTTAACTGCTAATTTAAGCTTATTTGAAAATAGCACCCATAACGCACAGGCCAAAAGCTCGGTGTTAGAGGTAATAGAACAAGAAATGAGTGAACAAATTATTACCTTATGTAATCAAAACCAGACTTTAGGCTTTAATCAACGAAATACTATTATTCGAGAAGCTGATGCCATTGTTTATGACTTACAAGAAATATTGTCCGGTATAGTTAACAACTCTGTGACAAACGAGCAGTTAGTATTTATTAAAGAGTTTACGATGTTAATTAAAAATTTATTTGATACTGAAATTCACAGTTAGCTTATACCTTTGCCGTGCGGTTGAGCTTTATGAAAAATAGCCATGTTACCGTAGCGCTTTTTTAACTATGGGGCTCAGTAATCAGCCGTTATTAACCTGTTAATCACTTATACCCATAATCACAAGTAGACCTATGTTAGCTGAATTACCACAAAACCATTTATGTCGCGTAACCCTCTTGGGTAACTTGGTAAATAAACCTGATATACGTTATCAAGCCAATCCAGTTATTGCTTTTGCTGAATTTACCTTGGCGACGCACAGTCGTTGGTTTGATAAAACCAGTAATAAATTTAAAGAATGGACCAGCTATCATACGGTAAAAGTTATCGGTGAAATTGTTGAACGTTCACTTATTCACGCCGATAAAGGTGACATTATATTAGTGCAAGGCTACTTAATTAATAGTAAAAAAAATAACCGTGAAATTATCCACGCGAGTTATGCACAAACTTTCCCTAAAGGTTACGCACAATCTATCAATCAAATTCATTGCAGTGGCAATATTATTTCTGATATTAAAGTCCTGACCACAGAGCACAATAAAACCTTAACCGAAGTCATTGTGGAATCAAAACAACATATATTTTCTACTGTTACTCAGCAGAGCCACGTGGTGACAATACAACGCCCAGTCCATGTTTGGGGTAAGCAGGCACTTTATCTTGCTGAACATGGCAAAAAAAATGATCAAATAATAGTTGACGGAAAATTAAGCTATCTGAATAATAAGGATAAAAATCAATTTATAGATGCACAGCAAGCAGTTTTACTTGCTAAGCACTAAACGCATGGACTGCTTATTATTAATTTATATGGAATTCAATATTTTATGGACAAAAATAACCGGCTTAATCATCTTAAGCTGTATTTTATTTGCACCTTGGTCGCCGTTTTCAGTCAAGTGGTACACGCCATAGCGCCAATCTCCAATGATGTAGAGTTATCGGCGATCGCTAACCTGAGTAAAGTGGCATTAAAAAATGACCAATGGCTGAGTGTATTACCTGTTATAGGGGATAAAAGTCAATATTTTATAGCCACTAAAGCGGGGAAAATTTATCAATTAAATAATAACGAAATAGCTCAATCCGCTTTTTTTGATTTAAAATTAGCCTTAGAAAATCCCAACATTATCGCACTAACTGCGATTACTTTAGATCCAAGTTTCTCCTATCGTGACCGTGATGGCTACCACACTTTTTACACTGCCCATACCGAAGCTAGCCAAAAAACCAGGTCAAAGTTGAGCCCCCAAAACACAAAAATCAACCTCCCTTTCGACGCAGTTATCATGCGCTGGCAAATATCGAGTGTACGAAACTCTAGTCCTAAACTGATTCAACAACATGAAGTTATGCGTATTGCCATTGCTCAGCAGCAAGAAAATATTCAGCAATTAAGTTTTAACCCTTATCTTGCCCCTTGGCACAATGATTTTGGTTTACTTTTTATTGCCCTTGCGCGTAGTGATACTTTGAAAAATGAAGCACTTTACGATGGGGCAATACTGCGTATCAAACCAGGAACACAGGGGTTAAATAGCTATATCATTCCTACCGATAACCCTTTTACAAACACGGCCGATATTCACAATGAAATTGTTTTTATCACGGGACAAAAAACTGAACATTTTGACTGGATAAAAAATAGTGCACCTAGCTTACTGGTACAATTTAACCAACCCGATGCTAATGTACTCATCACAGCGAACATTGGTGATGACTGGCGAAAAGCTATCCCACAAGCACAGATAAAAAAACACTTACCCGCAGTAAGCACTCAACGTAAAACCTTACTTTATCATGGAAGAGAACAAGAAAATTTTCGAGGAAAAGCCTTGCACTTACGCGAAATAGAAAACAATTGGCAATTGCAAACCATAGCATTACCTTCAGTTTTAAGTAGCGAAGATAAAAGTCAAGATGTCCGCCATAAGCTCATCAAACCAAATGCAAACGAACCAGCTAAATTTAGTTTACATCAAAGCCACAATGGCGAGCTGTTGTTGCTTGAACATAACCAACAGCGCTTATACAGCATTAAAGCGCCTGAAACTGTCAGCAATAAAACGGCTATTACGGATAATGCATTAAGTACTTCGAATAACAGCAGTGCTTTTGCTTTGATGTCTTTATTGAGCTTTATTGTCGCTGGCTACTTTTGGTATTCTAAAAAAAATACCGTTAAAAAACAAAGATCTTTGCATGAACAATGGGCCAAATTTGAGTTTGATAAGACAAAAAAATCACTATCTCTGTATAAACGTCACGCCAAAACGGCTGAACTAACCCTTAACCTATCAACAATAACTCGCAGTGAAGTATTATTGAACGATGAGGTTATTTCAACCATCAGTGCCAATTCAACACCCACCTTCTCAAATGATCTGGAAGATCAAGTACTGACTGCTTTTGCGAAAGAGCATAGATTCAAAATGGTTAATGAAAAACAGAGAAGCATTCAATTATGCTTATCGGACGATCAGCAAAACCGCTACCTAATCTGCCTGTATTTTCGGGTTGATGATACGCGCCATACCAAACTTAAATACAATAAAGTTATCGACAATGTTATCGATTGGCAGTGGTTATTTGCCCGACATATCAACCCAGATAAAACCACTAAACGAACTATTAAAGTTAAGACTCCCCGTGAAAATCCCACTAATAGTGTGGTAATACAGTCAAATCCTGCACAAAAGTTACGTGCCGAAATATTTGAAGATGATTCAACACAAGCAAAGCACAGTGTGGATATTTCCCTCGATAGCTCAGCTGAAGATGACCTTGTAGTGAATACAAACTCGCAAAATAGCGAAGCTGAGGCAAGCAATATTGACACTAAGCTAGTGTTTGCTTTAGACAAACTAGTGATGATGAAAAAACAAGGCTATTTAAATGAGCGTGAGTTTACTATCGCCAAAACAAAAATTTTAAAAAATTTAACCAACAACTAATACCGAATACCGAATACCGAATATTTAATACAATACCAGTGATTTCAACCATAGGTTAACTCGTTAACAGCGCTTGTATTTACTAAGAAAGCAGCGCAAAATGCGGCCAATTTTTCGTATTGGCTTGCTTTATGCCAACCTTGTCGCAACAATTTTTCCTGTTAGTATTCATACTTTTTGAAAATGAGTGCCCGCGACTACGGCAGTATTATCATCAGTCGCGTCACTAATATTTATAATGGCGCTAGCTTGCGTGTTGATATCGATCAATAGCCGCTACTTATGGGTAAAAATAAACACAAAGTTACCGCCGCTGATCTTTAGGGCAAACTTTTACTACTATGGGTTTAATATTTAACTAAGGCAAGGCAATCAATTGTTTAAAACAAAGTCAGCACTAAGGTTAAGCCTTTTCGCCAGCATAATATCCTTACTTTTGGCGCTTACCTTAGCGATGCTATTACTCGGTGACTATGGCATGAGTATGCAAAATTATTTGCATACTTTAATTCCATCCACCTTATTGGGGGGCTTAATATTTATCTTGCTTTTTACCCCCGCAATGGCGCTTGGCTTGCCTCGACAAGTTGCTGCCTTAAGTGCCGGCTTTTTATTCAGTGCCGGCTATGGCATGGTCTTAGCAACACTAGCGGCCGTTTTGGGCTGCTTAATAACCCTGATACTGGCGCGCAAACTATTTGCTAATAAGGTGCAAGATTATTACCCTGGACAATTAGCGAAAGTTAGCCAATTTTTTAGTCAGAACACTTTTTTAAAAGCCCTGATTATCCGCCTTTTACCGGCTGGGTCAAACTTTCTCACTAACGTTCTGGCAGGTACCGCAGGTTCCCCAATAAAGCCTTATGTCTTAGGCTCAGCACTCGGTTTTATGCCGCAAATGACTATATTTTCATTAATGGGCGCTGGCTTACAAGTTAATGGACAACAGCAACTGATTATCAGCATTGTCTTATTGGTCATTGCCCTACTACTAAGTAGTTACTTGTATCAAAAAACTCGACACAAGTTAACTTTGAGCTAATTAATTTGGTAAATTGAGTGCGTAGATTAACTTAGTAGATTCAGCTAAAGTCTGAAAAACGCCACAAGTGACTCAATATGCTGTTATTTCTGAGCGTTTTCATTAAGTATTCCACAGCTGATTTGATGATAAAAAATGTAACTATACTCAGTTAAGCACAATACTTTGCCATCATTTTTATGCCGCTAAGTTTGTTTAAGATTATCAAACTGGCGCTTCAGTTTTACTTATACTTTGATTTCAGTTTAGTTCAGCAGGGAACATTGTTTAGGGTTATTGCATTATTATACTGAGCATAATAAACTGACATTGTACTGTTGAATTTATCGTCTCACCCATTTAATTCCAGGCTATCAAGGCCATTCTTCAAACAGTAAAAACAAGCAGTAAAAACAAGGAAAAGTATTTGTCGATACTTTTTAATAGTAGTAACACAATATTGATTTTGCCAGTGCATACGAAAGTGTTAGCGCTAATCATTAGATGAGATACACCTGCATAGCGTGTACAGATACTCAATACCCGTATTAATTTTACAAGGTTTGTTATCCGTTTGTCGACTGGCTAAGTTCAAAGCCAACAATAGCATTACAATATTGGAGCGACAATTAGCTAAGCTACTAGGCAAATCCAAAGTTTAATGACCAACGAAAGTGACAAAGCCACTTTTATACACATTACTATCTATACAACTCATAATTATAAGAAACAAATTTTATGACGTATACCAAGCAATACCTGTTTATTCTGCTACTTTTTGTTGTGTCTAGCGCACAAGCAGAACTGCCGCCAAAATTATCCCCCCCCCTAGATAACCTGACGATTTATTCTAGCGCGGCCATCACCATGGGTGCGAGTTCAATCGTCGGTGGCAATATTCAAGTAGAGGCGGCTGCAACGATAGGTGCAAGCTCAACCGTCAGTGGCCACCTTATCGCCGGAGCCGCTGCCACACTTGGCGCCACTGTAACAATTGGTGGCTTTGTTGAGGCCCGTGACGCGGGTATGATCGGCGCAGACTCAACGGTTGGTGGCCACTTTACCACCGGAGACGCAGCAACACTTGGCGCCACGACTATTGATGGCAATATTATTGTTGGTGGCGACCTTACGGCTGGCGCCGCGATAATTACCGGCACCAAGGCAGTGATCGATGGTAATGTTAGGTCCGGAGCTGCCACATCCACAGACTTTGGCGCGGATACCATAGTTAACGGCAATGCGACGGCCGGAACCGCCTTAACACTGGGGGCCGATGTCGTCATTCAAGGCCATGCTCAGGCTGGGAGTGGCGCTGTAGCGCTTGGTGTAAATGCAGCAGTAGCAGGTAATGCTAGAGCCGGAACCAATGTTACGCGAGCCGCAGGTGCAACTGTTGCGGGTACAATTACAGAAGGGAGTATTGAGCAATTTACCGATGCCCCCAAAGAGCCGATAGATGATCAGAGTCCGCAAGTTGCTGCTATACAAGCAGATCTAGCCGCAATGCAAGCTCCGACAGCAAATGAACTACCTACGTCGATGACCGTAAGTAAAACACTTAAAAAAGGCGTTTATTATACAACAGCACTAACAACCACTGCTGGTATAACCATTACTTTTGATGGCGAAGGTGTAGATGGCCATTGGCTTATCAATAGCGACTCCTTCGTTGCCTTTGGTGCCAGTACGGTAATTAAATTACTCAATGTCACCCCCGACAGCACCATCACCTGGAATGCAGGAAGCTACATATCTGCAGGCGCCAGTGTCAATCTAATAGGGTCTTTTTTTGCGGGCTCTTACATCCTCACTGGCGAATTTACTACGCTAAAAGGCGTCAGTGATAGTTGCGGTGGGTTTTTCACCACGACTGGCGCTGTCACCTTAGGCGCCAGTAACTTAATTGGCACGATTGGTTGTATTGCAACTCCTGCTGATATCCCTGCTATTCACCATTATGAAATTGCTCATGATGGCCAAGGGCTAACCTGTGATGCTGAGTCTGTATTAATTAAAGCCTGTCTCGATGAAAGCTGCTCAGAGTTAAGTACTGAAGCAGTAGAACTTGAGCTTCTTGCTGACGGTGCTGTTATTAGCTCCCCCAGCTTTGTCGGCAGTACTGACGTACTTTTTAATCATAGCGTTGTTGAGACCCTAACTTTTTCGCTCGCCAATACCACCATTGCAGCGGTCAACCCTTTAGTATGTGACGATAGCAACGGCACTAGTTGTGACATGATATTTACCGACGCGGGTTTTAGGTTTCTCTATGGTGCAAGTAATAGCACAACCTTGCCCAATCAAACTGCAGGTTCAGTATTTGGCGAAACTTTAAAGCTGCAAGCAGTGCAAAACAGTAATGGTGTATGTACTGGTTTATTTACCGGTAATACCAATGTCAATTTATCGCAGGAAAACCTTGCACCAAATGGTACTAGTAGTCTCAGTTTTAGTATTGATGGTAATGATATTGCAAAACACCCAGATGTCACCCCTACCGAATTAATCTTTGGCACCGACAGTATTGCGACAATACCGACACCACGATATCACGATGCTGGACAAATTCGTTTGCATGCCAATTATGACCTAGACGGCGTAACGCTATTCGGCAGTAGCAATCCGTTCTGGGTCAGCCCAGCCGAGCTTGTGGTAAGTGCTAAATTAGCAGCAAACAACTTAAATGGTGCTACGGCGACAGCTACCCCAACGCATGCTGCAGGCGAGAGTTTTACGCTAACCGTAAGTGCATTCAATAGCCTTGGCGTTATCACGCCAAACTATTCACCTGGCGCAATGCAGCTTAAACTTGGACGCACAGGTCCTACCTTAACTGATAGTGTCGATGGTAACCTAACTTATGCCGAAACGAGTTCGCTGACAGCTAGCATTAGTCCTGTATTCGAAAGTGTGACGCTCAATAACTTTTCTTTAGGGCAGTCGGTTTATACAGCCGCGCAATATTCAGAAGTGGGCTTGCTTAATGTAGACCTTCAAGACAGTAATTATGGCAATGCTGGTATTGTGATTGATGCTACTGATATCAATATTGGCCGCTTTATTCCTGATCATTTTACACAAACCGTAGCAGAACATGGCGCTTTTATGGCGGCTTGTAATACAACAACAACCTTTGCTTATAGCGGCCAAAAAAATGCAGCTAACGATAGTATGGGGACAATTTCATACGCCATCAATCCGATATTCGCCATTACCGCCCGTAACAAACAAGGTGCTATTACCCAAAATTATGATGAAGACAATCAAGATAGCGCGAATGACTACATGAAGCTCAGCACGGCGAAGATAAGTATTACTGCGCCAACATTAGACCAAGTAGCAACCGGCGTTGATAGTAACAAGCTGCCCTTAACAGCCAATATGACTGCGGGTATCTTGAGTCAAAATGATTTAACCGCACTGCCTACTATTGATGCATTACCAAAAGGAGTATTACACTACCAATTGTCAGAGGATGATAACTTTTTTTATAACCGCTCTGCGAAAACACGAGTGGTGCCCTTTAACTCAGATATTAACTTTTCTATTGCGACTATCATAGACACAGATACCGTCAAGGCAACAAGTACAGTTGAAGCCTCACCAAGCGGTGTTGAAATTCGATTTGGCCGCTTAGTATTACAAAACAGCTTTGGGCCTGAAACGTCAGATTTGCCCCAACCGATGCAAATTGAACATTTTACTGCCAATGGTTTTATTGTCAGCTCAGATAATAATTGCGTCAGTTATGATAGCGACAAGATTACACTTAGCAATATTAGTTTAGACCCTGCATTAACCGGTGCATTGCCAGAACCAGAATCGCCGGCAGCAACGGGGAATTTCCTTGCGGGTAAAACACGGACAATTAAATTGGCAGCGCCTGGTGCTGGCAATCAAGGAAAAATTGGTGTGTTGTATGAAGCTTATGATTGGTTGAAATATGATTGGAACGTTAATGGTGTCTATGATGATAACCCTTCAGCAGTTGCCTCGTTTGGCCTGTTTCGAGGTAATGACAGAATCATCTCTTGGAAGGAAGTGTTTAATCAGTGATAGTCAGTAACCTTGAAATAATGACACTACCAACTATTTCAAGGTTTTCTATCAACGAAAATACTCGTTATTAAGTCTACTGCTTGGAGCGTTATTTTGTAGGTCGGACTTCAGTCCGTCAACCGTTTAGCGGACTAATTAATATCATGGGCCAAACAAAGATAAAGAGCGATTAACAATAGCGCAATGCTAAAACTAAATTCCCTTTTTAAATTAAAAAGGCCCGCTTTAAGCCATGCTATAATACTTGTCGCAAGGTGTTCTGGGGTTGATACCGCTGAATACTATAACTTGTATTTAAAATTTCCTCCCCCCTCCCGATTTATTATTAAATAGCTAAAATTCAGAGATATAAAAGTATTATGCCAGAGTTACCAGAAGTTGAAGTTTGTCGTTTAGGTATTACGCCCCATATTTCAGGGCAGGAAGTGGCCCACGTGGTGGTTCGCAATGCCAAATTACGCTGGCCTATTCCTGATGAAGTGCATAGTGTTGTTGGGCAAACCTTAGAAAAAATAGAGCGTCGATCTAAATATTTATTGCTGAGGTTTTCTAGCGGCACTTTGTTATTACATTTAGGCATGTCGGGGTCAGTACGCATTCTTGAGCACGACACGCCTGCGATAAAGCATGACCATTTTGAGCTATTATTTGCGAACGACAAAATGTTGAGATTAAATGATCCGCGCCGTTTTGGTGCTGTATTATGGTTTCCTGAACATCATGACTTGCAAGGCTTATTGACCAAATTAGGGCCAGAGCCACTAACAGATGACTTTGCTTATGGGCATTTATTTGCCAAAGCCGGTAACCGAAAAGTGCCGGTTAAAACCTTCTTAATGGATAATCATGTTGTGGTAGGCGTTGGTAATATTTATGCCAATGAAGCACTATTTATCGCCAGTATTCATCCTGCTACGCTAGTGAATAGCATCAGTGAAGCGAAGTTTAATGAATTAACCGATATTATTAAGCGGGTACTCGCTGCGGCAATTGCACTCGGTGGCACCACTTTAAAAGACTTTACACAGGCAGACGGTAAACCAGGTTATTTTGCCCAAAAACTTTTTGTTTATGGCCGTGCCGGTCAGCAATGTGATGGCTGCCAAACCGTATTAGAAGAAATTCGTCAATCTAATCGCAGCTCAGTGTTTTGCCCACAATGCCAAGTTTTACCAGAAAACACCCCTAAAAATGTACAGAATAAAAAACTGAAAGCAAAAGCAAAAACTACCACAAAGCAGCTTGCCGTTAAGAAAAAAGTGGTTAAAAGCAAAAGCGCTAACCCGTAACGGATTACAAAAAGTTCAGGACTCACTAATCTTAAGACAGCATGACAATGGTAGTGGCGGCCTCATCTTTATTATTGAGCTAGAGCCATGAACTAAAGTCTGTAAATTAAAGGCGGTAAATTAAAGGCGGTAAATTAAGCTTTTATTTAGCAATTTTATACAAGTAAACCGGTGATTTATAGAAATCATCAAGCCGTATTATTTTTTCAGGCTGGCATGATGGCAAAGCAAAATTATTGCTGATCAAAAAGTCAACATTGGGTTGTTTGGCCAGTATTACATGCTTGATTTTGTGCATAGCCTGCGGATATAAATAACAAACAATAACTGCTGAGGCGGGTAAGTTTACCTGATAAAAATTTTGCCGATACAAGGTGAGATTATTTAAACGCCCTATTTTTTTAAGTAATGTTGAGCTAAGCCACGGCAGTAAAGACAATTCATAGCCAATAACTTGCCTTTGGGGATTATGCTTGGCCATAGGTATCACAAAGTTGCCCCAGCCACTACCAAAATCCACAATAGGGCCAGTACCCGTTTCATCCGCTAATGCTAGCATGGCCTTATAGGCCTTTTTTGAGCTTGGCATCGGGGATATACCCACTTTTATAGTGCTGTATATCAACGATATGGCAATAAACGCCATAGCGATTAACAGTAAAACATCAAATATTATCAAGGGTTAATTCCACGACGGTCAGGTATCACCATTTTTAACCATACGTTAACCATGATTTTTTGCTTATGCAATGCCTTTTGCTGCTTTTACTAGGGTAATCATTGCGATAATGTTAAATAACATTGCCAAGTAAATAAACACGTATAATGCTGCCCAGAGCAGATTTCTGTAATCTTGAGCCAATAAACCGAGCTAATCGTTTGGATTTAAAAGAAAATTAATACCAACGTGATTGAATTCACTCATGATAAAAGCGTGTGTGGCTAGCAATACTTTACAAAAAATGAACTGTTTCATAAAGTATTGGCATTCAAAAGCTATTTACTCACTTTCATTCACTGTACAATAGTGTTTTGCACAGTATGGTTATACTGATTTTGGCACTTATACTGTTAACAAAAGTATTTTATCGCTTGTAAAGTGAACGCCATGAATAAATTCAGATAATCCGGTAAGAGATAAATCACTTGAGCTGTCGATAAATGAATTGCCTATTAAGGCACTTTTAACGCCTATCGGTGTTGTTTTATTAGTATTAAAGCCTATTACTTTATAAAATGCCTGAAAAGCGCTAAAATTTCATTATTGGGATTATAAATCAATACATATGACAGGTTTTTAGTTGTTTACAGAACTCTTATTCAAATATCAGGTTAAATAACTTAATGAAATCTTATGAAAATATTGCCGAATTAATTGAAAACTTAACGTTAGAAGTTAAAGCAATTAACGATGAAATTGCTACCTTACAAGCAGAGCCTCAAAGCTTTAATGAGCAAATTATTTTTCAATATATTGCGACATGTAGTACCGGTAAAACAAAAGATTTTGTGCGTTCGTTAGGCGTAAAGTCTGAGCGTGGTTCGCTATTTTCTTCGGGTGATGTCAGCAAGTTAATAAAAGCGGGTAGCGATGATATTTCATCTGAGTTACTTGCTATAGCGCGAAAGGTCGCTAACACTAAAAATAAAAATGGTAAGCTACGTTAAAACGTAAACTGTTTTTTGCTAAAATAGCGCAAATAATTTTAAGTTCTGATTTGTAATGGTGATAGCAAGTCAGAATTATATTTTTCACCGAAGACAAAGAGAATAATATGAGCAAAGGTATAGTTAAGTGGTTTAATGCAGATAAAGGTTTCGGCTTTATTACTCCAGAAGATGGCAGCAAAGATTTATTTGTTCATCATTCAGAGATCCAATCTGGTGGTGAATACGCAACATTGGCCGACGGCCAAGCTGTTGAGTTTGAAGTTGGCCAAGGTCAAAAAGGTCCATGTGCTAATAAAGTAGTTGCTGTTTAAGCGCTAGCACATAAGCAACCTGAGCTAAGGATAAGCCAATGACCTAATTTCGATATAACGTCGTTATTGAGTATAAAGTTAATTCATATATTTAAATTTTAAATATATGAAACACTTATCCAGCGTAAGGTTAAATAAGCGAGTGCGTAATACGTACTCGCTTATTTATATTTATTAAGAGAAAATCTGGCTTTTATTACCCTTTCATTTCCACTTTTACTTGTACTTCCCCTGTTACCTGCGCCCGTTACTGACAAGATAAGCATAATGCCTTTTTAATCTGCTACTTGTGACTTTAAGCTATTACTCAGTATATTAAGCTCAAAAGTGGTAAATAAGCGACTGTTGTTCATTTGCCACCATGACAATAAACAACAGAGCGCCATATTGTGCTTATTTTTTTGTCTTTTTTCGCATACTGCTATCAAGTGCTTGTTTTACAATCGGATGAACAAACTCGCTGACATCACCATTGTGCAACGCCACTTCCTTAACTAACGTTGAAGATATAAAAGAATTTCTTTCCGCTGGCGTTAAGAATACCGACTCTAAGTCCGGGGCTAAACGTCGATTCATATTGGCTAACTGAAATTCGTAGTCAAAATCAGAAACCGCACGTAAACCACGAATTAGCACCTTTGCTTGATGCTCTTTAGCAAAATTTATCAATAAACCACTAAAGCCTGCGATAGTAACGTTCGGTAAATGTTTGGTGACGGCTTCAAGTAAAGCAACCCGTTCGGCTAAATCAAAATGTGGCTGTTTACTCGGGCTAGCGGCAATACCAACAACAACCTCACTGAATAAGCGGCTTGCTCGTTCTATTAAATCGGTGTGACCGTTGGTGACAGGATCAAAGGTACCTGGATAAATCGCTTTAACTGACATAATTTTAGCTATTTTCAAATGAGTAAAAATCTATTGTAATTGTTGAAGCCACTAATTTCAAAGCAATCAAATAATTTAAACACCGCCCTATTGTTTCAGCTTAGCTAACATGGCCGTCATTTGATCATTAATCATATTTAACGCTTTGTAAGGGCGGATCATTACTTTGAATTCAGTAATTTTTCCTTGTTCATTCCATGTGATCATATCAATACCATTGATGTCGATACCATTGATGTCGATACCATTGATGTTTAACGAAAACTCTAATACCGCTGAATTATCGCCTGAAAACTCTCGATCGTAATTGAATGTACCATTTAGAAATGTATGAAAGGCCGCCGTTAAGTACATGCTGACCATTTTTTTTTCTTGGATAGGTGTATGGATAACAGGTGAAAACAGGGTGACGTCGTCAGCAAGCAAAGTAGAAACCTGATCAATTGCTTTATTTTTTATTAGAGTGTGCCAATTATTAAGCATTTTTATTTTTCCTTTTGTTTAGGTTTTTTTCACTGTAAGCTAAGATGCAGCCAAATCTAACAGGTGTCAACATTAAGCTTACTTAAAGTATTTACTCGAAATGCTTTAATTTTCGCTGATTTTGATAGTATGATGGAAAAATATTTGACAACCAATACAAGAAGTAGTGTCCATGAAAACTCGGGATAAAATAATTCAAGCCAGCATTGTCTTATTTAATGAACAAGGTGAGCGTAATGTTACCACCAATCACATTGCCGCTGATCTTGGTATTAGCCCTGGTAATCTGTATTACCACTTTCGCAATAAAGAAGACATTATACTTTCGATCTATGAAGAGTATGCGCGCAACCTTTTAATAGAAACCATGCCGGAAGTAAACCCTGATGTAAAACCACTTGATGCCATTATTTTGTATATGGATGTGGTGTTTCTGGCGATGATGAAGTTTCGTTTCTTTTATAGTAATTTACCGGTACTACTAGCAAAAAATCCTTTATTGCACGATAAATATGTTGAAGTACAAGGCTTTATTGCACAACGCGTAAGTGAATTGTTACTGTCGCTGCGTAACGCAAACATGATGGATTTTTTAGATGAAGACCTGCCTGACATTGTCAGTATTTTACGTTTAGTGAACACTTTTTGGCTCAGTTTTTATCAAACACAAAATAATGATAATGAAATGAACGACGCGGTATTCTATCAAGGGGTATTGAAAATATTAGTCATAATTCAGCCTTACATTAGCGATGAAGCTAAAGATGAATTTTTAGAAGCTCGTGCTATGTACCGTCAACGTTGCCAAGATAGCTTAAAGGTCGCTTAACTACTGCTAGAGCTCACTTAACTACTGTATAAGTAATACCTAAGCATTGAATGACATTGAAAGTACTTACTCAAAATACTTTCAGTTAGTAATAACTCAAACTACCAGCACACCCCGGTTATAGCCATAGGTTAAATCTTAAGACTGGTAGCCGTTTAATAACGCTTGCCAATTTTTTTCACACCATTGAAAATTCGTTATCTTGTTATTTTCTTTGCGAAAAGATCTCAGTAGTCTAGCCATATTTTCTGCTGGCCATTTAGTCTGCTGCTTGCGCTGTTCACCTTGGTCAAAATCGATTAACCAAACCTGATTATTGTCATCAACTAAAATGTTATGAGCATTTAAGTCATGATGATAAATACCTTGCTGATGAAAAGCCTTTATTACCTTGCCTATTTGTTGCCAAAGCAAGTCATTGATTGCATGCTTACTGAGCAAGCCGACCAAATCACTGGCATTTTCAATCCGTGATGACAATAAATCAGCGCGATAAAACAAGCCATTTTTAATCACCCGAAAAGCAATAGGTTTTGGCGCAGGTAAGCCTAATGCCCGCATGGATTTGAGCAAGGCAAACTCGCGAGCCGCACGCGTATTTTCCATGCCGGTATATAAATATTGATCCTTAATGACTTTGCCAATTAAACCGCCACGATAGTAATGACGCAACACCCAGTTTTGCACCGTACCCATAGCGTTTTCAGTGGCAATAAACCAAGTAGTGCCTCGACCTTGAGCACTGCCCACGACACTATTTTTTGCTTGCCAATAATCACTATTAAGCATTTCAGGTATAAAAGTGCTAACTTCATCACTGTCGTATCGACAATAAACATGGCCTTGCTGAAAAAATTTTTCAAGACAAGGTTTTACAATTGCGGGCTGGTTCAAGATAATAGGCCTATATTATATTTATGCTCCTATTGTGGTGAATCCTTTATGCTGGGTCAATTATCTGCTCCGAAAAATTTATGTTTATTGCGATTATCTGCCATTGGTGACGTATGTCATGCGGTGGCTATGGTACAAAATATTCAGCGACAATGGCCAGAAACCCAAATCACTTGGGTCATAGGCAAAATTGAAGCGAGCTTATTACAGGATATGGTTGGCGTTGAGTTTGTTATTTTTGATAAACGTGCCGGCCTAAAAGGCTATCGCGACTTAAGGCAAACCCTTAAAGGCCATAAATTTGATGTTTTGTTGCATATGCAAGTAGCACTGCGCGCTAGTATTGCCAGCCTATGTATTTCAGCCAAGGTTAAAATTGGCTTTGATCGCCAACGCGCAAAAGAAGGTCAATGGCTATTCACCAATAAAAAAATAGCGCCGCAAAATCAGCCTCATGTGCTAGACGGTTTTATGGGCTTTGCCAAAGCCCTAGGTTTGGAAGTTACTGCCCCCTTATGGCAAATGCCGTTAACAGATGACATTCAGTTATGGGCCAGTGAAAAGCTCAGTGCCGCGAATACTGCCGGCAAACCCATTGCCGTGATTTGCCCTGCCGCCAGTAAAGCCGAACGTAATTGGCATACTGAAGGCTACTCGCAAATAGCCGAGCACTTAAGCCTTTGTGGTTTTAAAGTGGTGATATGTGGCGGCCCAACCACAATGGAGAAGTTACTGGCCGAGGCAATCATTAGTCGCAGTAACTTTAGCCAGGGTGAAAATGAAATACAGAATTTGGTCGGTCAAACTAGCCTAAAACAGTTGTTAGCGGTATTAAAAATTGCTCACCTTGTGGTGGCACCCGATACTGGCCCAGCTCATATGGCGGTGACGGTTGAAACACCGGTGGTAGGTTTATATGCTCACAGTAATCCCAAACGCACAGGTCCTTACTTATATCCACAGTATGTTGTCAGTGCTTATGCTGCAGCAATAAAGTTACAATATAAACAAAGCGTTGAAGAAATACCTTGGGGTACCCGTGCTAAAGGTAAAGATTTAATGATGCAAATCAGCATTACTCAAGTAAAGAAAACCATTGATCGCCTTATGCATGATAACTATCCAGAGTTGCTCTAAGCCAGCATTTAGGTCTAGCTATGAAAAAATATGTTACCGGCTTTTTGTTCTCTCAAGACGCGAGTCATCTGGTGTTAATCCAGAAAAAAAATCCGCCATGGCAGTGTGGTTTATTTAATGGTGTTGGCGGGAAAATTGAAGCTAATGAGTTATCAGTTGATGCCATGGTCAGAGAATTTATTGAGGAAACTGGCGTTACAACCCACAAAGCCGATTGGACCTGTTATGCAAAAATATACCGGCCCCATTGCTATGATGTCGATGTTTATTTTGCACATTCTGATCTGGCTTTTAGTGCTAAAACCATTGAGCAAGAGCCCGTACATATTATTAAACTCACTGAATTGCCAAGCAATATTATTCCAAATTTACAGTGGTTAATTCCGTTAGCTTTAGATAAACAAGCAGATTTTTCAATACCTGTGTTATTACAGGAAGTAGCACAAGCGCGGACTAAAGCATAATGATTAATCAGTCCGGCTAGCCTGTTAGTCACCCTGCTAAACCTATAACTAATAACCAAAAACTAATAACCAAAAACTAATAACCAAGCACCAATAAAAACAAGAATATAGAGATGAAAAGTAGAAAGCTACACAAGATCATTGGCCTGACTTTAGTATTACCTATGTTGGGTTGGACACTAACCGGATTAGTATTTTTCATTAAACCCGGCTATCAGGGGGCTTATGAACAATTATCAGTAAAACGTCACCCTTTGAGTGAAGTGTTGAGCGTTACTCCAAAGAAAAACTGGCAGGAAGTGAGGTTAGTTAACACTATTTTAGGGGCTCATCTGTTGGTGAAATCTAGCCATAAAGTTGAGCATTTGGACCCAGTATCACTACTCGATAAACCAGCGCCAACAAACTTACAATTTAAAGCCCTGTTAAATGATGCCTTTAGCGACAATAAGGCGCGCTATGGCGACATTGTACGTGTTGATGGTTTATCGGCACAAACCAGCACAGGCGTGAAGGTAACGCTTGATTGGCAGACCCTGAAATTAAACCAAACGGGGCAAGACACCGAATTAATTAACTTACTGTACCAAGTACATTATTTGCAATGGACACCGTTCAAAGGCATAAATCAAGTGTTAGGTATATTCGGCCTACTCTTGTTGATTTCGCTCACTGTTTTAGGGGTTAGGCTTTATATTAAGCCACGCTCTTAGCCTTAACGCTGAAGCTACTGAAGTTAAGACTAAGATTGACCCAAGCATTTATGATGTTAGTAAGGTTTGCAGTGCACTTAAAGACTGCGCCGTTGCGCCTTGATTTGCCTGCACGACTTTATAGCTATTTCGGCCCAGTGTTTGTGCGCTAGTTTCGTCAACCAGCAAGCGTATGACTTCTTGCGCTAACGCTTGCGCCATAGCTTTGTTTTCATTAAGTTGCACTATGCCTTGTGCTGAAATCAGTTGCGCTAAAATCTCTTTAAAGTTACTCATATTTGGGCCAACAATGACTGGCTTTTGAAATAATGCCGGCTCTAATGGGTTATGACCGCCTATATCACTAAAGCTGCCCCCCATGGTCACTACGTTAGCTAGTGCGCATGCGGCGAGTAGTTCACCTAAGGTATCAATAACCCACACATTAGTATTGAGTGTTACCGGCTGTTTTTCGCTGCGTCTGAGCACTTGATTACCAGCGTCTGCTGCGAGTTTAACGACTTGTTCAAAGCGCTCAGGGTGTCGTGGCACAATAATCAGTAAGGCGTTACTGTCTTGCTGCTTTACTTGCTCAAAGGCCTTTAATACCAGTATTTCGTCACCGGGATGTGTGCTGGCTATTAACCAAATTTTACGCGGGTCTACCAATAAGGTGCTTAACGCTTGTTGTTTGGTCGCTACATCATGATTTAACGAGATATCAAATTTTAAGTTACCTGATAACGCGCACCTTGCCCTGTTTGCCCCCATCGCCAAATAGTTATCTTGGTTGACTTGGCTTTGAGTTAATATTTTGTCAAAACAGCGAATAGTTGGGGTGATCAACCAAGCAATTTTTTTATAGCTGCGCATGGATTTGTCGGATAATCGGCCGTTGACTAACATCAGTTTGATATCATGATTTGCGCACTGAGTGATTAAATTTGGCCATAATTCAGTTTCCATAAAAATCATCGCTTTGGGCTTTAAGCGTTTTAAAAATAAAGCGGTAGAAAAAATATTGTCTAGCGGCAAATAACAATGTTGCACTTTATCAGCAAATAATTTTTGCACTTGTGCTGAGCCTGTGGGGGTAAAAGTAGTGACTGTGATGGGCACTTGAGGGTAGTTGCTCAGCAGTTGGGAGATAAAAGGTTGTAAGGCGATAACCTCACCCACACTGGCAGCATGAACAATAATGCCGTTGGGCTGAAATTTTTTTGCCAGCATACCCAAACGTTCAGGTAAGCGTTGTCGATAAGCTTGATGACTTAGCGAGCGCAACAATAATACCAGCAAAAGTAGCGGTGTTAAGATAAGAAATAATAATCGGTATAAAACTAAAGCGAGAGTAAAACGCACTTAACTAGCTCAAAAATCTGAAAATCAATGTTGCACAGTATACCTAGCGACTGCTGAACTTTCACTTTAATCTCGGGTATGGGCTGATATTAATCTCGTGTATAAGCAGATATTAACGTTTAAAAATAGTATCAAGAATAATGGATGAATTAGTTCTGGCTACGCCTTCAAGTGAACAAACCATGTTGAGTACTTCATTTAGCTTCTCTAAGGTACTCGCTTGTATTGACACTAATAAATCGTATTCACCACTAATGGAGTATATATGACTGATTTGGTGAACTTTTCGCAAGGCTAAGCAGATAGTTTTTCGCAAATTGGGGTTTACTTTTAATGACACATTAGAAGTAATTAATTGGCTGGTATATTCACGGCCTAAAACGACACTATAGGCTTCAATAACATGATTATTTTCAAGCTTATTCAGTCGGTTTTGTATCGCCGTTCTTGAAACACCGGTTGCTCTGGCTATGTCAGACACACTGGCCCGAGCATTGAGCCGTAATATTGACAGTAATTCTTCATCTTTTTCAGTTAACAATGGGCATTCCTAAAATGGCAGAAAGCAAGAAAACAGCCATAATATTACACTTTGACATAGTTATATGTCAATTTGACTATAAAAAAAGGCAAATTATTAAGTATTGTCACTTTTTTATGTCATGGTCAGGGCGGATAATACCACCATTGAAAGACTTTTATTTTTTAAGGAATTAATGTGACCGATTCTGCTAGCACCCATAATTTTTATGCCCATTTAACCGCGCAAATAAACCAAGTAAAAGAAGACGGTTTATATAAAGCTGAACGAGTAATAACGACGGCGCAACAACCACAAATGGCGGTTAACACCGGCGAAGCTGTCGTGAATTTTTGTGCTAACAACTATTTAGGCTTAGCAAATCATCCCGCATTAATTGCCGCCGCTAAACAAGGTTTAGATGAGCACGGTTTTGGTATGGCTTCAGTGCGTTTTATTTGTGGCACACAAGACATTCATAAAACCTTAGAGCAAAAATTAAGTACCTTTTTAGGTATGGAAGATACTATTTTGTATTCTTCATGTTTTGACGCTAACGCCGGTTTGTTTGAAACCTTGTTAGGGCCTGAAGACGCTATTATTAGTGATTCACTTAACCATGCCTCGATCATTGACGGTGTACGTTTATGTAAAGCAAAACGCTTTCGTTATGCCAATAATGACGTCGCTGAACTTGAAGCGCGTTTAATTGAGGCTGATGCCGCCGGCGCCCGTTTTAAGTTAATTGCTACCGACGGGGTATTTTCGATGGACGGCGTTATTGCCAATCTTAAAGCGGTTTGTGATTTAGCTGACAAATACAACGCCATGGTCATGGTTGATGACTCACATGCAGTAGGTTTTGTTGGTGAACAAGGCCGTGGCAGCCATGAATACTGCGATGTTATGGGTCGTGTTGATATTATTACCGGTACTTTAGGTAAAGCCATGGGTGGCGCATCAGGTGGCTACACTGCGGCGAAAAAAGAAGTGGTTGAATGGTTACGTCAACGTTCACGCCCCTACTTATTTTCTAACTCATTAGCCCCTGCGATTGTTAATGCCTCAATTACTGTCATTGATTTATTAGCCGAAGGTGGCGAATTACGCAAAACATTAAAAGACAACGCTGCCTACTTTAGAAGCCAAATGGAAGCCGCCGGTTTTACCTGTGCCGGTGCTGATCACGCTATTATTCCGGTTATGCTAGGTGATGCCAAAGTAGCTAGCGCTATGGCTGATCGATTATTAGCTGAAGGCATTTATGTTATTGGCTTCTCTTTTCCTGTCGTCCCTAAAGGCCAAGCGCGTATTCGTACACAAATTTCTGCTGCTCATACCAGAGCTGAATTAGATAAAGCCATTGAAGCCTTTGTGCGCATTGGTAAAGAAATGAAAGTGATTGAGGGTTAAACATGAAGTCATTAGCGAAATTAAAGTCTGAACCTGGTATTTGGATGACAGACTCACCTATACCGGAAGTGGGTCATAACGATCTGCTGATCAAAATTAAAAAAACCGCTATTTGCGGTACCGACATTCATATTTATAACTGGGATGAATGGGCACAAAAAACTATTCCTGTCCCTATGGTTGTTGGCCACGAATATGCCGGTGAAGTGGTTGGCATGGGTCAAGAAGTACGTGGTTTTGCCGTAGGTGACCGCGTTTCTGGTGAAGGCCATATCACTTGTGGGCATTGTCGCAACTGCCGCGCAGGTCGCACACACTTATGTCGCAATACGGTTGGTGTTGGCGTAAATCGTTCAGGTTCTTTTGCCGAATATTTAGTACTGCCCGCCTTTAACGCCTTTAAATTACCTGATGAAATTTCAGATGACTTAGCGGCTATTTTTGACCCCTTTGGTAATGCGGTTCATACCGCACTGTCGTTTGATTTAGTGGGCGAAGATGTGTTAATCACCGGTGCTGGCCCTATTGGTATTATGGCAGCAGCGGTGGCAAAGCATGTTGGTGCGCGTCATGTAGTGATCACAGACGTTAATGAATACCGTTTAGACTTAGCGCGTAAAATGGGTGCTTCTCGTGCGGTTAATGTCACTAAAGAAAAACTGACTGATGTGATGAACGATTTAGGTATGACTGAAGGCTTTGATGTGGGTATGGAAATGTCAGGGGTACCGATGGCGTTCATCGATATGTTAGACAACATGAATAATGGTGGTAAAATTGCTATGTTAGGTATTCCTGGACAGGATATGGCAATTGACTGGAGTCAGGTTATTTTTAAAGGCTTAACCATCAAAGGCATTTATGGTCGTGAGATGTTTGAAACTTGGTATAAAATGGCCACTTTAATTCAATCAGGCCTAGATTTATCACCAATGATCACTCATCACTTTAATATTGATGATTTTCAGCAAGGTTTTGATATCATGCGTTCAGGGCAATCAGGAAAAGTAATTTTAAACTGGGAAAAATAATGGCAAGTAGCGAAGAAGTTTTTAAACATATGCAAATCAGTGAACTGCATCAAACGTTAGCAAGTGATACACATGTGGTGGTGGATATTCGTGATCCAGCTTCGTTTCAATCGGGCCATATCCCTAACGCGATACATTTAAGTAATGACAGTTTAGCTGAATTTTTGCGTACTGCTGATTTTGACGCCCCTGTAGTGGTGTGTTGTTATCACGGTATTTCAAGTCAACAAGCGGCGCAGTTTCTGATCAGCCAAGACTTTACCGAGGTTTATTCTTTGGATGGCGGTTTTACTGATTGGCAGTTGCAACATCCGGATGCTGTTGCTCGCTAATGTTGCCACAAGCGCTAAGGCCCCTGGTAAAAGTCACCCAACACAATATTGCCTTACTGTTTTGCAACTACCTGAACACAGTTGATGTTCAGGCGCAGGTGCAAAATGAAGAGGCAGGTTTTGTTATCTATTGCCAAGCTGATAAATATGATTTTGCTCAACAAGAGTTTGAGCAATTTATCGCTGAGCCTTACCAAGCTAAATATCAGCAAGCCGCTTGGCAAAATAGTCATGTGACAGAGGTTAACTCAAGTTCTCCAGCTTTATTGAGCAGTTTTAAAACTCAGTTTTTTGCTCATGCTGGTATGGTAACCTCAGTGGTTTTCATCTTATGTTGGTTGGTTTTTCTTGCCAGTAATTTTGGCTGGGGCAATACAATATTTCATTATTTACAATTCTACCCACAACTAAGCTTTGATGCGGTATTACAAGCACCTCATCGGTTAATTGGGCCCGCTTTCTTTCACTTCTCATGGTTACATCTTATTTTTAATACTATGTGGTGGTGGCAATTGGGTGGTTCGGTTGAACAAGTGATGGGAAAAGCTAGCTTAGTCAAGTTACTGATTATTTCTGCACTGGTGTCTAATGTTGGGCAATTTTTTGTTGATGGACCTAACTTTGGTGGTTTATCGGGCGTAGTATATGCATTGGTTGGCTATGTATGGTGGCTGGGTTGGTTGCAGCCAGAAAAAGGGCTATCACTGCCTAAAGCCATTATTGGCTTTATGCTGTTTTGGTTATTATTAGGTTATACCAGCTTAATGCCGATTAATGTCGCGAACACCGCACATTTATTAGGTTTGCTCAGTGGTTGTCTACTGGCTTATATTCACGTTTTACAAGATAAAAAACACACTAGCTGATATGAGTAATACCTGCTGCATTCATTAGTTGATTGGCTTTATATGTAGGGACATCGCGAAAGGTAGGTATTTATTTAATCACTCGTGTGAGTAATGATTAAATAAATATCGAAGTTGTCACTTATTTTAAGCCATAGCTCACACAGTGAGTGAAATAGCTGTGCATGTGTTTTCATCAGACACTCTGAGCATTCATGATGGCTAGTTGATTGAGTAGCCTTTAGTTATCTAACCATTGAGTGAATAACAATTTTTTAATTAATGGCTTACCTGTTTCTTCTGCTAATAATTGTTTAACTTTCTCTTCACACAAACGCTGTATTTCATGGCGACCATTGATTGATTTTATTTTTGACTCGGGTTGTTGACCAAGAATATTAATAATGGCATCACGTAGCAAGGGTGCATGATGCTCAACAATCGTATAATTTACCGAGTCTTCAATCATCAACTCTACCGTTAGGCGAACATAGCCCATTTTTTTCTTAACGGCCACGTAATTAGTCACTATCGAAGGTTCGAAGCCAAAGTAAGCATAGTCAGTAGCTTTGGCAAAAGACGAACTGAGCAGTACTAAGATTAAAAAAATGGATATTTTCATACACTAAAACTCAAATTGATTAATAAATTAACTATTTATAGCAAACAGTAAATAGGTTGATTGCGACTAAATGATAACCTGAATTTTGATCATGCGTTGAGTTATTTAGCGATTTTTTGATCTGACGCTTATCTGACTGATATCAAACTGATACCTAATTAATACCTAATTAATAGTACTGGCCTAAAGTCGCTAATATCTACGGGCGTAAGTCAGTATGGTAAGTAAGCGTTATGCAATACGGGGAGTACACTATATTTTTGTCATGCTAAACGCTATCATACGTCGTTTTTCGTTAAATAGTTTTCAAGTATGACAACAGAGCATTCATTATTTCCTGTGCAAATGGTCGCAAACTGGCAGCCACCAGAAAACTTTACCCTGCCCATTAGCTTACGCGATTGGTTACTCGATCCTAGTTCATTAACCGCACGACTAAAATGCCATGGTCAACCATTTCGTGTCGAAGTGTTAGGCCAATGCATACAAGCCTGTGATGCGGTTGAAGCCAATGATGATATTACCGCGGGCGAGCAGGTGCTGGTTCGCGAAGTATTATTGTATTGTGACGATATTCCCCAAGTATTCGCCCGAAGTTTATTGCCTTTAAGCTCTTTAACTGGTGCTCAACAAGAATTAGCGCATTTGGGTACGCAGTCTTTAGGGCAGGTATTATTTAACCATCCCGATTTACGGCGCAAAAAAATTCAAGTGGCGGTGTTTGACCAAGACTCTAGTGTCGCTAATCTTGCCAATTATTTAGCCTTAAAAAACACGCCACAAACCCTTTGGGGCCGTCGTTCAGTTTTTGTACTTGATGATAAACCCTTAATGGTGGCAGAAATATTTTTACCTAATGCCATTGCCTATCAAAAATAAAAGAGTATTGCTTTGAGTAACTTGAAGAAAAAACTAAGTGCTATCACACAAATTACCCGTATAGATAAGCCCATTGGCACTTACTTGTTGCTTTGGCCAACTTACTGGGCCTTATGGATTGCTTCTGATGGTTGGCCGTCATTGCATATGCTAGTAGTGTTTAGCCTAGGTGTTTTTTTTATGCGCAGCGCTGGTTGTATTATTAATGATTATGCCGACCAAAAAATTGATGGTGCCGTTAAACGTACGCAAAATCGGCCGTTAGTCACTGGCGCTTTGTCGAGTAATGAAGCCTTACAGTTGTTTGCCACCTTCATTCTACTGGCTTTTGCCTTGGTATTAACTTTAAGTAACTACACCATTATGCTCTCTGTTGTAGCGGTTATATTAGCGGCCAGTTATCCGTTTATGAAACGTATAACTCATTTTCCACAACTAGTGTTAGGCGCAGCCTTTAGTTGGGGCATAATTATGGCTTTTGCCCAAGAGCAAGGTCAAATACCGGTTACCGCTTGGCTTTTATTTACCGCCAACGTTTTATGGACTACCGCATACGACACTATGTACGCCATGGTCGATCGTGATGATGATTTAAGAATTGGCGTAAAATCGACAGCGATCGTCTTTGCTGAACGTGATAAACGTATTATCTTATTTTTACAATTAATGACCTTAGGCTTATTATTTACCGTTGGTGATATTTTAGCCTTTGGTTGGCCTTTTCAGTTGTCGTTAGTGATTTCTGCAGGCTTTTTCTGCTATCAACAAATTTTAATTGCTGGCCGTGACCGCGACCGTTGCTTTCAAGCCTTTTTAAATAATCATTATGTCGGTTTAATTGTCTTTATTGGTGTGATGGTGGAGTATTTATAAGATTGTTAAGTAGCTTTGCCTATGCTCGCTATACCCTACATCCTGTTATGCGCCGCTCCTGCACATAAAAAAGTCCTAGCGTTATAAAAACGCTAGGACTTTTTTAATCATTAATCGCTTTACCCTCAAAGCGTTTGTCAGTGTTACCTTAAGGTAAGTAGCTACTGCCCATTAAGTAAGTGTCTACTTCACGAGCGCAACGACGACCTTCATCAATAGCCCAAACAATTAAACTTTGACCACGGCGACCATCACCGGCAGCAAACACGCCTGGCTTGCTAGTAGCAAATTTATCGTATTCTGCCGCTATGTTAGAGCGATTGTCTTGCTCAAGGCCGAACTGCTCAATTAAGCCACCTTCAGGGCCCATGAAGCCCATGGCGATGAGTACGATGTCAGCTGGAATAACTTTTTCACTGCCCGCCACTTCTTGTGGAAACATTTGGCCTTTGTCATTGCGCTGCCAAGTGATATGAACCGTATGAACCGCTTTAACATGACCTTGGTCGTCACTTTCAATTTTTTTAGTCATCACTAAATATTGACGAGGGTCTTGACCTTGAACGGCAATCGCTTCTTTTTGACCATAATCAACCAACAAACGTTTTGGCCATTCTGGCCAAGGATTTTCTGCACTACGTTGCCCTGGAGGACATGGCATAATTTCTAGTTGAATAGCGTTTTGGCATTGATGACGTAATGAGGTGCCAATACAATCAGTACCTGTATCACCACCACCAATAACCACCACATTTTTGCCTTGAGCATTAATGTACTGGCCATCTTTATGTTCGCTGTCGAGTAAACTTTTAGTATTAGCTTTCAAGAAGTCCATGGCAAAATGAACACCCTTAAGTTCACGACCTTCAACCGGTAAATCACGCGGTACAGTTGCACCAACACATAGCACAACAGAGTCAAAATCGCTTTCAAGTTGTTCTGCACTAATGTCTGTACCCACTTCGGTATTAGTGACAAACACTATGCCTTCTTCAGCTAAAATATCAACACGACGTTGCACGAGTTCTTTTTGCAACTTCATATTGGGGATGCCGTACATCAGCAAACCACCAATACGATCAGCGCGCTCATAGACAGTAACCATATGACCCGCTTTATTGAGCTGCGCCGCAGCAGCAAGCCCAGCAGGGCCTGAGCCAATAACAGCGACATTTTTACCAGTACGCGCTGATGGCGGCTGGGCAACGACCCAACCTTCTTTAAAGGCATGATCAATAATTTCTTTTTCATGCAGCTTAATGGCTACTGGGTCAGCATTGATACCCAGTACACAAGCACCCTCACAAGGTGCAGGACATACTCGGCCAGTAAACTCAGGGAAGTTATTGGTTTTATGCAATAAATCGATGGCGTCTTTCCAACGTCCTCGGTAAATTAAGTCATTCCATTCAGGAATAATGTTGTTTACCGGACAGCCGGCCACTACCGGAGCAAACTCTGATTTCGCTGACTGACAAAATGGCACACCACAATCCATACAACGAGAAGCTTGCTGCTCAACATCAGCCAGTGGTATTTCTTCATAGACTTCAAGCCAATCAATTAAACGCTCGCTTGGATCGCGTTCAGTTGGCAAGGCACGACCTACGTTGATAAATCCTGTTGGATTTCCCATAATATATTCTCCTTGGCAGCTTAAGCTTTTGCGCTAGCTATGTTGTTTAAATGGATATCGAATGCTTGAACGGCTACGTCATATTCTGACTCGAACTTACCGCTTTCACGTACGTCATTCATGTAGCCTTGCATACGCTTGTAATCAACTGGCATAACTTTCACGAAACGCTTAACGTTGTTGTTCCAATCGCTCAATAAGTCACTGGCAACATCTGAGCCAGTAGCGTCAAAATGCTGAGTAATTAAGGCTTTTAATTCGAGACTTTCAGCCTCGGTATCAACCGTTTCTAATGCCACCATTTCCATGTTGCATTTAGGGGCAAAGTCATTGTTCTTATCAAGTACATAAGCGATACCGCCCGACATACCCGCGGCAAAGTTACGACCCGTTGTGCCTAGGATGACGGCTTTACCGCCCGTCATGTATTCACAACCGTGATCACCAACACCTTCAACAACCGCGGTAGCGCCTGAGTTACGCACACAGAAACGTTCGCCCGCAATACCACGTATAAAAGCAGTACCTGAGGTTGCACCAAAGAAGGCAACGTTACCAATTAGGATGTTTTCACTGGCTAAAAATTTGGCTTGTTTGCTTGGGTATACCACCAGGTTTGCACCCGACAGACCTTTACCAAAGTAATCATTGGCATCGCCTTCCAGTTCAAAATGCAGGCCTTTAGCTGAGAAACAACCAAAACTTTGACCCGCTGAACCGTTGAACTTCACCTTAATGGTGTTTTCTGGTAAACCTTCAGCATGATATTTTTTAGAGATTTCATTAGAAATCATCGCGCCAATCGTTCTATCGGTATTGATAACATCATATTCAAGAGAAACGCTTTGCGATGAATCAAGCGCGGCTTGCGCATCTTTTATCATCTTGCGATCAATAATATCGTCAATCAGATGTTTCTGATTAATTGATTGATAAAGTGTTTCGTTCTTATCGCACTCTACTTTGTGCAATAACGGCGTTAAATCAACACCTTTGTATTTCCAATGGTCAACGTTTTCAAGTTGCTTAAGACACTGAGTCTGACCAACCATTTCCTCAATACTTCTAAAACCTAACTCAGCCATGATTTCACGTAAGCCTTCCGCCATCATGGTAAAGAAATTCACTAAAATGTCAGCACGACCGGTAAAGCGCTCTCGCAAGCCTGGATCTTGTGTTGCTACGCCAACAGGACAAGTATTTAAATGACACTTGCGCATCATGATACAACCTTCAACCACTAACGCAGTAGTTGCCATGCCGTACTCTTCTGCACCAAGCAAGGTTGCAATCGCTAAATCGCGCGGTGTTTTAAGTTGACCATCTGTTTGTACGGTAATTCGGCTACGCAGTTTATTACGTACCAAGGTTTGATGGGTTTCAGCCAAACCAAGTTCCCACGGCAAACCGGTATGTTTAATTGAACTCAATGGTGAAGCACCGGTGCCGCCATCGTGACCGGCAATCAGTACCACATCAGCATAAGCTTTGGCCACACCTGATGCGACCGTACCCACACCGGCTTCAGAGACTAATTTAACGTTAACACGGGCATCGCGGTTAGCATTTTTAAGATCGAATATAAGCTGCGATAAATCTTCAATAGAATAAATATCGTGATGTGGTGGCGGTGAAATCAAGCCAACACCGGGTGTTGAACCACGTGTTTTACCAATCCAAGCATCAACTTTATCACCAGGTAACTGACCACCCTCACCCGGTTTAGCGCCCTGCGCCATTTTAATTTGTAACTCGTCAGCGTTAGCCAAATAATGACTGGTCACGCCAAAACGACCCGAAGCAACTTGCTTGATGCGCGAATTCATCGAGTCGCCATTTTCTAACGGCGTAAAACGAATGGGGTCTTCACCACCTTCACCGCTGTTGCTCTTACCACCAATACGGTTCATCGCAATGGCTAATGTGGTGTGTGCTTCCCACGAGATTGAACCAAATGACATAGCGCCAGAGGCAAAACGTTTGAAAATGTTGCCAATCGGTTCAACTTCACTTAATGGAATTGAAGCGCGATCACTACTAAATTCAAGTAAACCACGTAAGGTAAAAGCTTCTTTACTCTGATCATCAACTGTTTTGGTGTATTGCTTAAATTGATTAGTATCGTTACTGGCGGTTGAATGCTGCAGTAAACGAATAACCGTTGGGCTAAATAGATGACGTTCGCCATCATGACGCCACGAGTATTCACCACCGGTTGGCAATAAGTTTTCAATGGCAATACGACTCGCTTCAGGGAAACCTTCACGATGGCGTAATAGCGCTTCTTGAGCAATTTGATCTAGGCTTAAGCCTTCGATTCGACTGACAGTACCCGTAAAATACTTATCAACAACTTCAGCGTTAATACCCAAGGCTTCAAAAACTTGCGCGCCTAAATACGACTGTAATGTTGAAATACCCATCTTAGAGAAGGTTTTCAATAAACCACTACCAACGGCTTTAGTATATTTGTCGGTGATTTGCGCATTTGATAATTGACTATCAAGTACGCCTTCATCACGTAAACCATACATACTTTCTAGTGCTAAATAGGGGTTTACCGCTGCGGCGCCATAACCAATAACAGTGGCAAAATGGTGCGTCTCGCGAATATCAGCAGATTCAAGAATAATGTCAGCGTAAGAGCGTAAATCTTCACGAATTAAATAATGATGCACAGCCGCGGTTGCTAATACCGATGGAATAGCGACATGATCACTGTCAACTTCACGGTCACTTAATATTAAGATGGCATAGCCGTCTTCAACCGCATTTTTGGCGTATAAACAAATCCGATCCAGTGCCTTTTTAAGTGCGCCAGCTTTACCACTCGCTTTAAAAGTAATACTAATAGTTTTTGATTGCAGATGATCATTATCAATATGCTGTAACTTTCGTAATTGCTCGTTGGTCAGTACCGGTTGCTCAATTTCAACTTTATGACAATGCGCGGCGGTTTCTTCTAGTAAGTTAAGTGACTTACCGATATAACCACGCAATGACATCACTAACTCTTCACGAATCGGATCTATAGGTGGGTTAGTCACCTGAGCAAACAACTGCTTAAAATAATGTGATAATTGCTGTGGACGATGTGACAGTACGGCTAATGGCGTATCTGTGCCCATCGCGCCTAATGGCTCTTTCGACGTACCCACCATGCCGGCCAGTATTAAATTAAGATCTTCACTGGTATAACCAAAGGCTTTTTGGATTTTACGCAATTCTGCTAATGGCGGCTGGGCAATAGAAGCCGCTGATACCGGCAATTGATCTAACTCAATTTTATTTTCTGCTATCCACTGACCATAAGGCTGTGCTGAGCTGACTTCTTGCTTTACTTCGTCATCACTGATGATGCGACCTTGCTTTAAGTCAGCAATGAATATTTTACCCGGTTGCAAACGACCTTTTTCAACCACGGTGGATTGATCAACACACAAGGTACCGGTTTCAGAACCCATAATTAAAGTGCCATCGTCAGTTAACAAGTAACGCGAAGGACGTAAACCGTTACGATCTAGCGTGGCGCCAATAACATTGCCATCGGTAAACGATAACGACGCTGGGCCATCCCACGGCTCCATAATACAAGCATAATACTCATAAAATGCGCGTTTGGTCGCATCCATATCTGTTTGAGTTTGCCATGCTTCTGGCACCATCATCATCATGACTTGCGCTAGCGAACGTCCACTTAGCACCAATAACTCAATGGCCATATCAAGATTGGCAGAGTCAGAGTTATCGTTATTACAAATCGGCGTTAACATTTTCAATTCAGCAGGGCTAAAATTAACTGAACTAAACAATGCTTCACGGGCATTCATCCAGTTAATGTTACCGCGTACGGTATTAATTTCACCATTATGGGCGATATAACGAAACGGTTGCGCACGACGCCAAGCAGGAAAAGTGTTGGTTGAGAAACGTGAGTGGAACATCGCCATACCAGAGATAGTTCGCTCGTCTTGCAGATCAAGATAATATTGGCGAACTTGCTGCGTGGTAAACTGGCCTTTATAGACAATTTTAGTTGACGACATTGACGTAACATAAAACTCGTCACGTTCTTCGGCAATAGTGGCATTAATTTTATGTGAGGTGTATTTGCGCAAAACAAACAACTTACGCTCAAATTCTTGTGCTGTTAGTTTTTCTGGCTTGGCAATAAACACTTGTTCTATGTTCGGCTCGCTGTCAAGTGCCGCAGCGCCTAACATAGAGTTGTCACCTGGGACATCACGATAACCTATCAAGGTTAAGCCCAAGTCAGTAATATTTTGGTTTAATATGCTTTTACACGCGTCACTTTGCGCTTTTGAGCGCGGAAAGAAAATCATGCCGACGCCGTAATCTCCAGCATCGGGTAAGGTAAAACCTAAGCTTGCAACTTCTGCGCTTAAAAAATCATGAGGTATTTGAATAAGAATACCGGCACCGTCACCGCTTTTCACGTCAAAACCTGTACCACCACGATGTTCCATGCAGCTCAACATAGTGAGTGCATTGTCAATAATATCGTGAGATTTTTTACCCTTTAGGTTGGCAACAAAGCCAATGCCACAACTGTCATGTTCAAACTCGGCACGATAAAGGCCTTGGGGTTTTTTACTCATATCATTCATTGCTCATTCCTATTTCATCAAGCGATTGCTATTAGCGAAATTATCTTTGCTAATTAAGTCATCTATTTTTAATGCTCAAAGTGTGCGCTACTGGTCCTTCAGAATATTACTTTG
This sequence comes from Colwellia sp. MB02u-10, assembly GCF_014077185.1. NCBI lineage: Bacteria > Pseudomonadati > Pseudomonadota > Gammaproteobacteria > Alteromonadales > Colwelliaceae > Colwellia > Colwellia sp. MB02u-10. The sequence continues at coordinate 119,829 of NZ_JACGVK010000140.1, read as the reverse complement.
AATTTCTTGAACATCTATCGCAAAACTTCTACTGAGTCTTTATGAGACGATATGTCATTAATGAAAATCATTATTTAAAGCGGCCGGGAAAATTATATGTAAAATGGCTCTGAGTCAACTCTAATATGAATTTATATTCTAATTATTTGCATATAAATAGTGCTAAATTGATATTAAAAACTATTTACATTTGCCCTCCAAAGTCTTTAAATTTAATTTTACCACAGCACGTTAGCTATTTTATTTTTTTATAAGATACTCTTTATGCTGAATATATAGTTAAAAGTTAGCTTTACTGCAAAGAAAACCATTATATTTCCACAAGGATTTCATTCACTATAAATCGTCTCATTTTAAGTCATTTTCTACTAATATAATTTAGGGGTAATAAAAGTAATGCTCAGCCAGCCAAGTCATATTTTGGCTACATTTTCGTCTATTCAAGTTGTGGTCATGAGGCTGACTTTAGCCTTTTTGAGTGTTTTTTTTACTCACCACCCCAATATATAGCTTCATTTTGATCGGCTATAATCACTAAACAATTAGCTGTTCAAAATAAACATATGACAGTTCTGCACAAAAAATCAACTGCAGGAGAAAATTTATCCTGGCTACATTAGCCAAAATGAAGCTAAGGTCGATATTAATAGCCAACCTTATCTCAGTAAGGCAAAGGTAATAGCGAGAAAGTTCAATATAAACTTTTCCTTGCTCAGTGCAAAAAGCCCAATAAATGATTACAAGCAAGGGCTAAAACTCAATCAGCTTAATGCTAATAGCCCGCTTATATAAAGTAGCAACAGCTAATGGTAGATGGTAGATGGCCAGCTTTGGCTACTAGGGTGAAAAATAATCAAGAAAGGTGTTTAAATAAAACTAAGCAGGCTAACAATCCATGCCAGAGTGAAATAGTCGCTTTAGGTGCTTATGTTCCGCGCATGGAAAATCCACAGCCAAAAAAAGCAGACACAAGATGCTTCTTCACAGTCAAGGCCCTTAAAACGATTACAAGCGACAGCACACCGCCTATTAGGATATGCCATCAACTAGAGCATCGGTTGTATTAGCGTCTTTAACCGTTAGCCTAAAACAGCAACAGCAGCGCCACTGTCACCTTTCCCGATTAATGATGCCTATCAGCTTGCTGTTAACACAACGAACGGTCGTAAAAAGCAATACAGCCGCTCGTACTAGCAAATAGTACTAGCGGACGATACTTTGTAGCACCTCGATATCAACTAAATTACTCACTGAGCTTTTTAACAAGCCTAGCGTACTGCTATCAACTAACTTATCGTCGTTATCTAACACGATATAGCCTTGATTTTTCATCGCGGTAATTAATGTTGCTTGCGCTTTTTTATCAATAAATTCAGGCGCATTGATATTGTTTAATACTGATAAACGTTGAGCAATAGCCACCACTTTTTCATTTAACTCAAGCTTTTTAATGGGTGCTAATTGACTAAGGAGTGAGGTAATAATGGCAACGCGTTGCATAGTTTCATTAACACATTCTGCTATTAAACGTATTTTAGCCCGAGTTTCATCGCCACGGCTTAATGACCAAGCACCGGCTTTGCTTTGTTTTGCAATGCCCTCTTGTGCCAGAAACTGACAAACAGCTTCAACTTGTTGCGCAACGTCATCGGCTGATTGCCATAAAAATAAATCTGTTTTTAATAATTCTATTAAACGCTGAACTTGGTCAAGTAAACTGTCTTGACTAATTTTTGTGTTGCGCTCTAGTAAACGACAAACCAGTGATGGCAATATAAAGGTGTGCAAAATATTGTTGCGATAGTAACGTAGCTCCAAGATTGCACTGTCAGTTAAAGAAATAATTTCACCAAAGCTGTCTTGGTTTACCGTCACTTTATTGAGCAAAATTACGTGCTCTAACAATGCTGCACCGCTGTCATCTGGTATGGTTAATTCAACATGGTATGGCGCAAAACGTTGCATGGCCATGAAAAAATCAAGTTGGCTGATTAACTCAGCTTTAGATAAGGCTTTATTTTCTGTTGCATGTAAAATCAGTGATACTAAAGCAACCCCATTTAACGCCGCGCATTTATTGATTGAAGTCATAACTTGCTGTGCTAACAAGTTAACACTGGGGTTTAGCCATTTAGGTTTTTGTGGGTCAATGGGGTCAATGGCTTGTTTCCAATCAGGTACCTGATTATTTAGAAACTGATTCACATTAATCGGCTCACCAAAGTTAACGTAACCTTTACCATAGTTACGCAAATTTCGTATCGCTTTAATCACGCCAAATATCGACTCACCCTTCTTTTGGCTACCACTCAATTCTTTATGATAAGTGCCCACTTCCATCACGTGTTCATAACCAAGATAAACCGGCACTAAGGTTAATGGTCGGTCAATACCACGTAGCATACTTTGAATGGTCATGGCGAGCATACCGGTTTTTGGTGACAGTAATCGACCTGTTCGGCTACGTCCACCTTCAGAATAATATTTAACCGGATAGCCGCGTTCAAAAAGTAAACCTAAATATTCACGAAAAATAGTGGAATAAAGACGATTACCCTTAAAGCTACGACGAATAAAAAAAGCGCCGGCTTTTCTAAAAATAGGCCCCGCTGGCCAAAAATTTAAATTAATGCCAGCAGCGATGCGTGGCGTGACTAAGCCTTGTTGAAAAATCACATAAGTAAGTAGCAAATAATCCATATGGCTGCGATGACAGGGTACGTAGATAATTTCATGCCCTTCTTGCGCTAAATTGCGCAAGCGCTCAGCTTTATTAACCTCGATACCGCTATAAAGGCGATTCCATAACCAACCCAGCATGCGCTCGCCAAAACGTACCGTCACATCGCGATAATCACCAGCAATTTCATCCATTATTGCTAATGCTTGCTTTTTAGCTTGTGCTTCAGTGATATTTTTATTTTTTGCTTCTTCACTGATCACGCGTTTTATCGCGGGATTGACGATTAAGTTAGCGAACATTTGTTGACGATGCATCAGTCTGGGCCCTGTGGCCGCAATAATTTGTCGATGAAAATGAAAACGTGCAATACGCATTAATTTTCGCGCACTGACTTCATCACTACCGTGCTTATCGGCCATATGGCGAAATGAAATAGCGGCACTAAAGCGCACCAAGGTATGGCGGCCTAAAAATAAAACAATGAAAAATTTGCGTAACCAGTTGGGAGATTCTTGATCGGCTAACAGTGCACCTACATTAGTATTGTTTTTTTCTTTTGTCGGAGTACGTCCCCAAATTACATTGGCTGGAATAAGTAACGCGTCTAGTTTTTCATTATTAGCATGAGCATTAAGCAATTCAAACCCTTGCGCTATTGCCGTAGTTTTTGTTGATGTGCGCCAATAAAATAATGCTGTAGGTTTTTCCAAAAACAGCACACGTGACAAGATTTGACCATCAACATGCACTGGTTCTAATGGGTCAGGCAGATTGGCTTTTTTACAAGCGGTACGTAACGATAAAACATCGCTGGCCGATTGATGACGTAGTACATAAAATACCGGTTGCTCAGTGGTTAATTGACCTAGATTAATTATTTCATCGGCAACCACTTTGCAATGCACGAATAACTTTATCGGTAAACGTAGTAATAAATAAAATAATTTACGAATGGCTAACATCTTGTTTACTCAACTTTATTTGATCATTTATTATAACACTTAGCTTAAAAGTTATCTCTTATACTAAAACTAAGACTAAATTTTGGCTTGCGATGCTCGTTCTTAGCAGCTAACAATTAACTGCTAAAAGTGCTCAAACCAAGTACCATAATGAAATATAACGAATTTATTGAAATGAAGTCAAAATATAGCTTCATTTAGCAAAGAGGATTTTTTATGCAAAATAGCGATCAATTACCGAAAATTGCCATATTTGTTGATGTACAAAATATTTATTACACCACACGAGATACCTTTCAACAGCAATTTAATTATCGCGCGTTTTGGCAAGAAATTAGCCAACAAGGTGATATTGTCTTGGCAAATGCTTATGCGATACAACGCAGTGACGACCAACAGCATAAATTTCAAAAAGCCTTAAAACATATCGGCTTTGATGTAAAACTCAAACCTTTTATTCAGCGTCGCGACGGCTCTGCAAAAGGTGATTGGGATGTCGGCATCGCCATTGATGTTATGGAGGCAGCAGCCGAAGTGGATATCGTTATATTACTTTCAGGTGATGGTGATTTTGATTTGTTGCTGAAAAAAGTCATGTTACGCGACGGCATAAAAACTCATGTTTATGGCGTCAAGGCACTAACCGCACAGTCATTAATTAATGCGGCGAGCGAATTTTTCCCTATTGATCGCAAGCTATTGTTGTAGTTAATGTTATGGGTAGCCAACTTGGCAATATTAAGTGTATGCTAAGAGAGCAATTACATAGAGTGCAAATAAATATTCTTCAATGCCGCGTAAGCTAAGTTTTAACTTTAGCTAAATTCTCAATTCAGGGTTGAGCTGAGAATGACACTGGCCGGTCGATTTAAAAATAATAATACAAAAGGAACAAGTATGTCAGTAGAAGCATTACATAAAGTGATTTTATACCCCTTTATCAACGAGTCACTTGCCAGTTTAAAAGCGATGACAAATCTTATTGGCGAGGCTGGTGAGGCTTTTGTCGACAGCGTCGATGATTTTCGTTTTAAAGGTTACGCGGTATGTTCTGAGGTCACTGGTAGCTTAGACGGGGTTATCATGATGCACCATTATCCAGAAACGGCTATCGCGATAGGTAACTCAGTTTGTGAGCATATGTTTGAAGAAAAATATCAATATACTGAAATTAATGAAGAGTTAAGTCATGCCTTAGCCGAATGGGGTAATACTATTGTTGGCCGCTCAACCGATTTACACGGCCGTTACAGCTTAGATTATAAGTTTTCTAGTCCGTACTTTGTTCACAACGTAAATGACATGGAAAAATACCTAGCAGGTGTCACCGAGGTTATCACCGTGCCGATCACTATCGAAGGTGTTGGCCGTTATTATTTTAATCTTTTGATCCGCAATGTTGAATATCAAACTATAGGTATTAAACGAGAAGCCAGTACCGGTATTAGTAATCCTCACACCCAAACATTACCGCTAGACAGTAAAATACTTTTAGTTGATGACAGTGGCATGATCCGTAAAGCACTAAGACGTTATTTATTACAGCTTGGGTATAACAATATTATTGAAGCTGAAGATGGTTCGGTTGCCGTTACTATGGTGCGGGATCACAAGCCTGACTTTCTATTTCTAGATGTTGTTATGCCGCAAATGAATGGTGACCTAGCATTAGAAAAAATAAGAGCTGATGGCAGTAACGTTCCTGTGGTTATGTTATCTTCAATAACAGACCAAGTGTTGATTAAACGTTGTGAAAGCGAAGGTATCTCTGGCTTTATTTTTAAACCGATCAACGCTGATAATGGTGCAGAAATTATTAAGCAATACTTAAAAATAGCTTAACTAGCGCCCGTTGATAATAATGTCCGCTGGTTTATCAACAACGTTTTGAACGTCATAGGTTACAAATGCCATGACTCATTCACGGTTACTTTTTTGATTGTAAGCTAATACTGTTAATAGAAAAAGAACGCTACTTTACGCTTGTAGTGTCTTTTTCTAGCATCACGAAAATAACATTAAGATGAGAATGGCAAATTACCACGAAGCAAGTCCGCTATTAACGAACAAAAAGTGGCTAGGTTATTCGGTGTTTAATTCATTGAATTTGTCTTCATTAGAGCTTAAGTGCTGCATTAAGCGTAAGGCAGAAAATCATTGTTATTTTGGGCCATTAAGCGCATTAACTTAGGATGAAAAAAGAGCTTTTCTTTACCTGATTGCATTTCTTCAAGTACACCAATATCAGACAGTTGCTTTAAATAAACAGAGGCTGTTTGTCGTTTTGCAATATCTCGTTCAACTAAATTATTAATACGGCAATAAGGTTGTTCAAAAATAATTTGCACTAATTCATAACTATAAATTTTAGGTAACTTGACTTGAATATACTGACTAGTTGCTTCCATTAAGGTCCGAATAGCGGCTATTTTTTTTGTTGTCCACCGCGCCGTTTCAGTGACACCATTAAGAATAAAAACAATCCATTCTTCCCAATTAGCAGTTGAGGTTACACTTGTTAATAGCCGGTAATAGTCCGCTTTATGCTGAACGATATAGCGACTTAAATATAAAATTGGCAAGGTTAAAAGTTCTTGCTCTAATAAATACAGGATATTGATTATACGACCTGTTCTGCCATTGCCATCGTGAAATGGGTGAATAGCTTCAAACTGATAATGGCTAACGGCCATTTTTATTAATGGGTCTATATCATCTTCAGCATGTAGAAAGTTTTCCCAATTAGTTAGTAAATCTCTTATAGCTGCTTCACCTATGGGTGGGGTATAAACTATTTCTTGAGTATCTTGATTACTAATTACCGTGCCAGGCACTTTTCGAATATCCATACCTGTACCTTTTAAGGTACTGCATACATCTACTGTAGTATTTGCACAAAGCGGTCGTTTAGCTAATTGAAGATAACCTTCGTACAATGCCGCTCTGTATCGTAGCGCTTCTTTGGTTGCCGGATCTGCTAAGCTGTCTTCCTGAGAAAACTGAAATAACTTATCGGTAGTGGTAACAATATTTTCTATTTCCGAACTGTCTTTTGCTTCTAATAAGGGTAGAAGGTTTATTAATAATGCTTGATTCGGTAATAACTCGCCAGCTTTTTTTAGCTCAGCAAGTGCTGCACGGGCTGGAATACAAGCCTTGAGAATACGGATAGATTCCATATTATCTATAGCGGGTGGTAATAACGGCGTATGATTAAAAGGAGTTTCAGCTTGCCATAACATGTTTATATATTCTCAATATTTCGACATGAAAAAAGTATATGTTAATTGGATCGACACGTAAAGATCTTATGTCGAATAAATCACCATATATCGTCACGTTAAATTTTCATGTCGATGAAATCGACATAGTGAGTGTTTTACCTATTTTTTTTATTAGGCTCACTAACTACAACCTACATGAGCAAATAAGAACAATCAGGCATAAAAAAACCTCGAATAACGAGGTTTTAATTACTGCGCAGTTGCAACTACAGGTACATCAAAATTCTATTCTATATTCTGGATCTGCTTATGTGTTTTAAGTATTATTTTGTTAAACTTCAATTGACTATATGGTTACTTGTGGCTACTTTTATTTTTTGCCCACCTATTTGCCCACCACTAGGAATACGTCATCGATAATATTTATTCCGAACGAGTTTACTAAACCAACAAGTTTAATAGTTCAGATTCATGAGAACCAAGATCTTTAATAGAATTTAAATTAAGGCCTAGCTCTATACAGATGTTTTCTTTCTTTTCATTATAAGTGTCACGAAAAGCACTATATGTATATTCAAATATGTAGGTATAAGCGAGGCTGAGTAATGTCTTCTCTAACATTTTTTTATCGTCTATATCAGTAAGTATATGAAGTGACTCTTCATTGGAATCATCAATGTATTCTCTAATTTTTGATATAGATGAAAGGTGAGCTATCACTAATTCATTTACATCATGAGCCATCAACTCTTTTTCTTGATTGAAGAGTTGTTTTAATTGAGTTTGAAGTTCTGTTTTCATAACCTTTCCTAATTACCTAGTAATTTAATTACTTATGTATTAATTGAACCAGAGGACAGAGCTGTATTCAACAATGTTACTTGGTGATTTAGCTTTATGTTTGCCATCGCTATCTTGTTCTTTAGCGGACTCGTATTCTAAAAATAAATTCTTTAGTGAGGAGCTTTTCATTTTAGCGATATTAAAATTTAATATTGCTCTAATATTATCAAAAAAATCAACCTCGAACTGACCTTTATTATTAGAGAATTCACTAGTTTTACTTTTGATTTCCTCAAAGCTATTTATTAAAACAATCTCTTTTACTTTTTCTAAATTACTTAAATATAAATGTAATGAGTCAGAAAAGTGCCGCTGAATGCCTACATTTATATTTATATTTCGTGCTATGTGTTTTTGTAAAAGATTAAACACAAAAACATTGTAAGGAATTCCTAAAAATAAGTCATTCGATCTGTTTAAAACAGTCATATCAAGCATGTTATCTCGTATTTTAAAGAACACGCTGGTATTGCAAGGAATGTCTTTTGAGCTATTATTTAATAAGTCATTAGGGCTATATAGAGTTAACACTGCTCGCCTACTTTCGGGGTCTTCCTTTAACAAATGGATTATTGCATTTATTTGGTTTATGCCAAAATAACTCATTGCACGATAGCCATACGCACCATTTAATGTTTCTCCGTCATCAGAGAACTTGTCATAATTTTTAATGAATGTTTGCAAAGGTTTTAAATCATTACTACCACTAATTATCCAGGCGGCCTCCATTATTGCAAAGAATGGGTTAAACCTTCTTCCTTTTAGAATTGTTATAGGTATATCTTTGGCACAAAACTCAAAAAAACTAGGCCCTAGATCATATACTTTGCCAACTCTAGAATTAGTACTTTCTATGTGCTCATCTTTAATGATCTCTTTTAATGCATTTAGATAATTTGAATTGAAATCTGCATATTTTGAAAAATCATTCATCGTTAAGTACAATTTTAGAGAATCGTGATTTATTTTTTTCTAATTTTTTTAAAAAAACAGATTCTAAATTTACATCAAACTGATTTGATATCTTTATCAAGTATATGAAAACATCCACTAACTCTTCATCAAGGTCATATTTAACTTCAGAAAGTTCAAAGTCACCCCGAGTGACTTTTTTTAATATATTACAAAACTCACCCAATTCACCAAGTACGCAAACAGCTAAATGCTCTAATTCATTTAAATTATTCTCATCAATTTTAGTATAAAAAGGGTTACCCGCTACTTCATGAGTAAGATCAAAGTTCTTCTGTAATGATTTGATTTTATCTAATGTTAGGTTACTCACATAAAGCTCCTGATAGGGAATTTATCGAACTTGTAAAGAGTTCAGATAACTCATCTATGGTTGAATTATCTGATTGCTTCTCTCTAGCTAGCTTTAATTCCTCTCCTTTTGCTAAGCAATCTTGAATTAAAAGTTTAACTATGTGTATGCTAGCTTCTAGTCTCTTGGGAGGATCACAATTTATAATCTCTTTAATAAGGTTGATTGACTCAAGTTCAATGACAGTTCCCACTTTTGATTTTTCATCCAAGAATTTCTTTAAATTAGGATGTTTTTCTCTTAACAATAATGCTAACTGTGGGCTATTTAATCGATCAAGATTAGGTCTCACTAAAGGTTCAATCTTAGCGTTACAATAGGCGTAAAATGCAAAAATCCCTAACCTAACATCAGTTATTGTAGTTATGCTATTCTGTATCTCTGCTAACCTCAACCTTATTTCTTCTAAATTAATTCGGAGAAATTTCGCGACTTCTAATGCTCTAAAGTAGACTGTTGCATGTAAAGTATTATCTATAATTTTTGTTTGAAAAATCAAAAAAGAAGGAATAGCGGCGTCGCCAGAACCGATAATATCGGACTTGTTAATTAGTGAATATAAAGCTCTATTACTCGCAGGTTTTTTAGTCAACTCTTCGATAATATGCCACATTCCATCGCCGATATATTCACCATGATTTATGTATAAACTCTCAGGGCACTTAGGCTCTATCCACTTTTTTGCCTCTGCATTTACATCTTGCAAGGAATGTTCTTTGATATCATTAATGCTAATCGTAAACTCTTCGAAGAGGTTGTGCGCAGGTGCGTCTTTAGTGACCTTTCCGACGAATAAGTCAGCTATGTCTTCTAAGCTTTGAATTGGCGTCATTAGTTTATTTTCTTATTTCACTTAAGAGGTTTTCAGAACGCTCTTTTATTAATTGGTGAATATCTGAAATGGGCAAAGCAGCATCGACTATTAATAATTCTCCATCGTAATTATTAAAAATTTCATCATAATTATTTTTTACTTTGGTAAGTTTTTCAATATTCTCATACTCATCTTTAAAAGCTCGATTAGACATTCTTTTTATTGATTCATCAACTTTGTTATCAAAGTACACTACTAAATCAGGTTTTGGGAATCTTGAGTTTAAACCTTTAACCATTTCTGTGTCTGTGTCTGAATTACAATGATATGCTAATGATGAAAAGTAGTACCTTGTGCTAATTATTATCGCACCTTTCGACTTGAGGGGGATAACGCCATCAACCTCATTGAATAAATGGTCATGCCTATCTGCGGCGAATAAGTAAGCCATTTGTTCATCAAATAAATCACCATCTTGATAAAATGGGTTTTGACCTTTAGATAACTTAGTTCTTCCTTTAAATGCCTGCCTTATTAAAGTCCCAATAGGCCCATCAGAAGGTTCGGTTGTAGTGAAACTAACTTCATTTTTCTGTAAAAAATGTTGATGTAACAAGTTTAATTGAGTTGATGTTCCTGAACCATCAATACCCTCAAAAACAATAAATATTCCTTTCATAAATATCTCAAATTTAGTTTTTTATTAAAGTGATTTTACTTGGTTTAGCATCCAAAGAAAAATAATACGGTGTGATTTTTGCTACGTTATCGTTTATTTTTATATGATTGATTCCGTTTTGTAAGGAATCTTCAATAAAACCGAATGATCTTGCCGAGTGAATAGTAAACTGACTACTTCCGAAAAACATTTCCTGATGACAATGTTGGTGGCCATGCAAAATGAGGTTTATTTTTGCTAGATCCAAATGATATAAAGTAGGATAAGCATTTCTGATTGTAGATGTATCTTCCTTTTGCTGGCCAAGGAGGTTGTGGTGTACTGCAACCAACTTAAATTTTTCCGAGTATGTTTTATCTTCAATGTGCTGGAAACATTCCTCATCAATATATCCATATTGATGATTAGCATGAAACGAGCTATTTAACAGAATAAATTCAACACCATCAAGCTCATGAATAATAGTGTTTCTTTTGCTGAAGCAGAGGGCATTGTCACGGCGTATTCCATATATAAATGAATCATATTTTTTAAATGGCTCTATCGATGCTTCTATATCATGATTACCAGGGCAACATAAAAACCTTTCTTTTTTAATAAGCCCATCTGATATAAGTTGCTTGAAGAAATCACCTGCTTCTGCATAACCCTCATCTCTATTTTGAAATGTAATGTCACCTGTAACTAACACTATTGGGTTTTCAAATTGGCGAAGAAACTCACACATCCCAGCGTAAAGTTTCTTTATCTCAAATGGAAATTTATCTTGTCCAAAATGTAAATCAGATAGATGAATGATATCTGTCATGTTTCTCTTAGTTCCTAAATGTATTTAACAAAATGAAAGGTAATACAATTTTAAATACCTCTCTTTGAATTTATGTGTTGAATCACCCAAGCTGAGTCTTTTGAGGGGTTAGACCTACCAACAGGATCATTTTTCTGCCAGTTTCAACAAATCAAACACTAACCTTGAAAACCCATTAGCTTTATCTGGATTAGATAATAATTGCATCATTTGGTTTTCATGCGCTTCGCCGCTATCCATAATTGCGTCCATTAAGGCTTTAGGGAAGTCTCCTAGCATTGCTTGCTCAGGCGTATTGTTATCTATCTGCTTCATTACCAGCGTATTTTCTTTCATCTTATCTTTAATGGTATATAGGTAATTAACCATATCCTGATCGGTCAGCATATCAGTGATAAATAATTCGTTTAGCTTCGAGATGATTTGAGAAAGAAACTCTTCTTTAGGATCTTTAGCTTTGGCTGTACCCATTGCATCACCTGGTACTAATTCATAATCAGGAGAATCTTGTTTTAATTGAATATCTTGCTGGCGTATTTTTGATAAACGATAATGGCTCATCACTACATTACTGAGGTCGATATCATTTTCTTCTGTCGTTATTTCACGCAACATAGGACGAAGATTGCGGGCATATAACGAAAGTTTCTCTAGTTCTTTATCGTCGTAATCTACAATCTGAGACATAAACTCATAGAAGCGTACGAATGTACCTAAATCCTTTTTAAATACCTCTAAAGCGTCCTTTTTCTGCTTACACTTTTTCAAACAGTTCTCCGCATTAGCCATTAATACGGCATCACCCGTTTTTTTGGTGCGCTCGAACATCTCCTTTTCTTGTGTGTAGGCATCAATGGCAAATTTATAACCCTTTTGCCAACGCTCAACGGCAGGTTTACAAATATTAGCGATAGCCGCGTTACTTTTACTTTTAACAAAAAATGCATTGCAGAATTGTTCTACTTCTTGCCATAGGAAAATACCTGACGCACGTAGCTTATCTCGCAAATCAAAAATAAGATCAGGGTCTGATACGTCAGCTAACTCAGCTGTTTGGAAGTAGGGCTGAAACGAAGTTAGAATATCTTCAGATTCATTGAAAAAATCCAGTACATAAGTGCCTGTTTCAGCTTTACCAGGGAATGTACGGTTTAAACGGGAGAGTGTTTGTACACATTCAACACCGCCAAGTTTTTTATCAACGTACATAGCGCAGAGTTTTGGTTGATCAAAACCCGTTTGAAATTTATTCGCAACTATCATCACCTGATAATCATCACTATCAAAAGCCTTCCGCAAATCACGGCCCTTGAGGTTGTCATTCATATTCTTTTCGGTGAACTTAAAATCAACTAATGCTTCACATCCTGGGTCTTTATCAGAAAACTCAACTTCCCCTGAGACTGCGACCATCGCATGTATTTTTTGATAACCTTTTTCTACAATATATTTATCAAAGCCTTGTTTATATCGAACGGCTTCTTTGCGTGAACTAGTGACAACCATAGCTTTGGCTTGGCCACCGAGTAGCCCCATCACGTTATCTTTAAAGTGTTCAACAATAACCTGTACTTTTTGGCTAATGTTATAGTCATGCAAGCGCACCCACTGATTCAGTTTAACTTTAGCTTTTTTACTCTCAACCTCTTGGTCACTACCTTCCATTTTCATTGCAAGGTTATAAGCAACTTTATAGTTGGTGTAGTTTTTCAATACATCGAGGATAAAGCCTTCTTCAATGGCTTGGCGCATACTATATACATGATACGCTTCAGGCTTATTCTGCTTAGACGGAGCTTCATCAGGCTTAGGTAAACGCCCAAACAATTCAAGTGTTTTGGTTTTAGGTGTTGCGGTAAACGCTAAGTAACTTAGGTTAGTAGAAGTGCGACGTGAAGCCACTGTAGCATCTAAAATATCTTCAGTAGTAAGTTCTTCATCAGCATCTTTGCCATGTAAAGAACCGTCAATCATTAATACTTCTTTCAGCTGCCGAGCTGTACTACCCGTTTGTGAACTATGAGCTTCATCGGCAATAACCACAAAATTTCGTTCTTTTAAACTAACGCTATCCTCAATAGCTTTTAACACAAAAGGAAAAGTTTGAATGGTAACGATAATAATCGGCTGTGAGCATTCTAAAGCGCCAGCAAGTTTCTCTGATTTAGAGCCGTTCCCTTCATCGCGGTTTATTCTACCTACCATGCCTTCTACAGAAGTAAATTGAGAGATTGTTTCTTGTAGCTGATCATCAAGTACCGTTCTATCAGTCACAACAATGACAGAGTCAAATAACTTATTACCCTCAGCAGTATGAATGGCAGATAATTGGTGTGCAGACCAAGCAATAGAATTTGATTTACCTGAACCAGCACTATGTTGTATTAAATACTTCTGGCCAGGGCCCTCAGTGCGAGCAGCATCAACTAATTTACTAACAACATCCCACTGATGATAACGAGGGAAAATTAAAGTCTCTTTTTTGTATTTACGGCCTTCCCAATCTTCTTTTTCTTCTATTTGTAAATGAACAAAGCGAGCCAAAATATTTAATAGATTATTAGGCTGTAATACTTCATTCCATAAATAATCAGTGGCGTATTGATTAATATTTTCAGGTACATCATTACCAGCACCACCTTCACTCGTGCCTTTGTTAAAAGGTAAGAAATAAGTATCATCACCTTCCAGGCGTGTAGCCATATAAACTTCATATTGGCTTACAGCAAAATGTACTAAAGCACCACGTTTAAAAGTTAATAACGGTTCAGGCTTCTTGGTGGCAGGGTCTATAGCAAAACGTGTAGTTTTATATTGATTAATCGCGTTTTGAACGGCTTGTTTAAACTCTGACTTAAGCTCAAGCGTCACTATGGGTAAGCCATTAACAAATAGCACTAAATCTATGCGCCACTTTTTAGCTCTAACACCGTTTTCAGCTTCATGCTCATCAGTTGCCCAAGGGGAGTAAACTAGTTCAGGTACTACACGTAATCGGTTCTTTTGGTAACGCGCTAAAGTATCGGGATTTAAATCATGTTCAGGTTTGAACTGGCATAGACTGAAACGAGTGCCGCGATCACGTATTTCGTGCCGCAAAACGCCTAAGGTACCAAAAGTACGCATGTCTTTATTAGCCGCATTAGGGTCTGCTTTATTTAGCTGGGAGGCTACACGCTCTAAAAATTTTTGCTCTGAGTTGCTAGGGTAAAGCACACAGAACTTTTGCCATTGAGTATCCTGGGTATCTTTTACAAAACCCAATATATCCTCTTCATACAAGGCTAATTCACGATTGTAGTTTTCAGGCTTACCTAGTAGCCAGCCATTAGATACTAGCTGGCGTATCATATCTTTTTGAAAAACCACTTCTTGTGTTTTATTACTCATGTTTATCCCTACGTCCTTGAGCTTATTACGATTGGTTTAGCTATTTATTCGGCTTTTTTATCAGTTAAGGCTTTCACTGCATCAGCTAAATCTTGATCAACTTGGCTTGGTTTTAAATCAATTACCCGTCGAAATTTATCGTATTCTTGTTTGGCTTTTTGTTTCGCCTGCTCAGCCGATATTTTCCCAGCATGAGTTAATACATCAAAATCGCTTAGTTTAAGAAAATCATTTAATTTACTTGCCCAATCGGCCATTTTCATTAGCTTGCCATTTCGTGCTTGCAGCTCGGCAAATTCAAGGTAAGAAGTTACTAAACGGTTTAAGGTATCAAGCTCATCCGCAGATAAATAATTTTTACCCGTTACTACTTCTTTACGGGTAGGCTCTTTACCCGAGTCTTTGCCTGCATAGCTTGTTAATCCGAGGTGCGGCTTGTCGGCATCAATGCGCTGAAAAACCACTTCCGCAGCAGTATGACCATGAGCAGCCCAATGCATTTTGTTTTGTACTTGAGCAAAAAAACTCATGCTTTGTTGAATTTTACCGTCATAATCGATACTTGTTGCGTATATATCACACACTTTACGCCAGAAGAGTTTTTCTGAAGAGCGAATATCACGAATGCGGTTAAGCAATTCTTCAAAGTAAGGGCTAGACTCTGGCTGTTTTAAGCGCTCGTCATCCATCACAAAACCTTTAACCAAATACGATTGCAAGGTTCTAGTTGCCCATTGTCTAAACTGAACACCTTCTTTGGACCGCACTCGATAACCTACAGCAAGAATAGCTTCTAAACTGTAGTGTTCTATCTCTCTTGTTACTTGCCTAGAGCCTTCTTGTCGAACTATTCGGAATTTCCGAATGGTTGCGTTTTGTTCGACTTCACCATCGCTATAAATATTAGATAAATGCTCATTAATGGTAGGAACACCTTTTTGGTATAGCTCGGCAATAAGTGCTTGAGTAAGCCATAAGCTATCAGATTCAAAACGACATTCAACCTTAGTACTGCCATCAGCACTATTAAATAATATAAACTCACCATTAGGTGCTTCGGGTATTAAATTATCAGTCATTAATTACTCCGTTATTTTGCATGTTCTAGTGTTTTAGCGTCAGTTCGAGCTTTCTTCTTATCAAACTTGTTTTCTAATTTCGCCTGAGGTGCTTTTAAACGTTCTAATTTAGCTAAACGAGGAAATATTGCTAATACTTCTTCAACAATATCAAACGCCAGCAATAAATCATCCTCATTGACGTTATCAGAATGTGTGCCCTCATTACCCACTAACCGTAATGTATTTAGAAAGCTCGCTTCGGTTGAATATTTGGTTTCCAATTCTTTTATTTGTCGAGCAAGGGAGTTCGGCTTCATACCTAACTCACTACAGAACTTTTCTATTGCTCGCCTCAACTTACTGGCAGATGAGTTGGTATCAATATGGAAGTAATTGAATGCACCTAATAGTTCGAACTGTATTGATGCTGGAACGGTAGGACTAATTTCAAACATAGGCACAGGTACTGAAAAGTGATCTATTTTATATAGAGAAGGTAATTGCTTTTTTTCCGTATCCTGCTCAGCCTGTTCTTGAGACAAACCTGTAACCGTTATATTGTCATTGCAGCTGGCGCAAGTCATAAAGGCTGTAAACTTACAAAAGTGATAATTTGGTTTTACTACTTCATGGTAGATCACTGCTGCCGCACCAAATAATCCTAATACAGAGTTACTTCCCAGCATTTTCCCAATGAGTTTTTCTTGTACTACGGCTTTTTCTTTTTGCTTTGTGCTTTCTAAGTTAAAGTGGCGCGAAGCAATTTTTTTGTAATTATTAGATACTTCACGACTAATGATACTACTTTCATCTATGTTCAATGATTCTTGATGGCAATAAGGGCAAGGTAGATTGGGGTACTTATCTAAGGCGACGAAGCCTAATATTGATTTCCATTTGCTAGTATTCACGAACTAAATCCTTTTAAAATTTCTATAATCTTTTTGTTGTAGATAAAACTTAATATTGAAAAACATCCTAAAAAATAAGGCGCTAATATATCCAAATTTTCTCTATGAGTGAAAAAGCTAGAAGCTTGATACTTCAATTCACAGGATAAAATTTTAAAATATGCTTTGAGATTAATTCCGTTTTTGACTATCGTTTTATCTTTATTCTTAGCTTCGTCATTTTTAATACGCATTAAATTAACGGTTGCCCATTGTTCATGGCCGTGTTCTTCGGACCAAGTGAAGTCTACATGCCTTCCTAATAACCATGAGCAACGATACTTTTTCTCTAAGTCATTACAGTGGTGTTGGTGAATATCTTCTATTAAATTTTCAGGATACAAGTCTTTAATTAACCCCTCAACATCATCGGCATAATCATGATAAGAATAAAAATAATCGTCATAAAGCATTCTTTTGGTCCAAGCTTTATATAATTCATCATGATATGGGCGGGCGTAGTTGTAGTAGCGGATCATTAGAAAGGCGATGGAAAGCAATAATAAGTACGCAATACCATTTTGATTAGTAAAACTAATCTTCATAATAAAGGTATTTGCCTCTACCACTTTTGCGCCCGAGAAAGATATTGCTAATAGAATAAGAGAAACCACCGTAAGTAACTTACGTTTAGCTTTTAAGCCTTCATCTGTATCAATACGCTGAGTTAGTGTCAATGGCTCTGCTGGCTCTATAACTGCCGTGGGAATCGGTGCTACTATTGAGACTTGAGCTACGTTATCAGTCATTAATAGCCTCTTGAGTTGCTGATTTAGGAGCATGCCCTTTCTTTGAGGTAAAATGCCTAACGTCTATTTTTCCAGTGACAGCTTCGGAGATAAGTGCAGAGCAGCGTTCCTGGAGTAACGTTATCCCTTTTAGCGCCTGCTCCTCCAATCTTTGGAAAACAACCATACGAGCGTTAATTACTTCGTTAATTGCAGCTTGTTCCCCTAAAGGAGGTACAGGCATCAAACTTCCAGATAAATATTCCTGCTCAATACTTTCCACTGTTGCACCTTCTTTAGACCATTCAAGCAACAATGAAGATACGTTACCGATAATATAATTAGCAGTATATTCAGCATCCATCCGTTCATTAAACTTTAGTGCTTTCATATCTTGATTAAGAGTCACTTTCACTTTGTTTATAGCAATAGGTATCGTTCTTTGAAGGATTCCAGAGCGGACAACCATTAAAAGCGCACCAGCATTCACAAAATTAGTGGAAGACTCTTTCACTGCTTTTTCTGTCAATTTATCTTGAGTATCTAAAATCCAAAATGACTTCATATCTTTAGGTGATACCCAAGGAATATCTCCGCCCGTCCAATAGCTGAGGTTATCTTTACTTGGAGTGCCACCACCACTAAAGTTGCAAAGATATTTAAGAGGCACCATTTTCCAATGCCTTGGTACTTCACCTAACCACTCAACACCTGAATCGCGCATTGGTGCGTCGGGATTAAGGCCTTTGGTGACGGCATGGCTGATCACGGCTTGGCGTTTTTCTTTTAGCAGTTTTATCAGCTGTTTTTGTTTGTCAATCAGGGTATCGATTTTCGCGGTTTCGTGATCGAGGAAGTTGGCTATTTTTTCTTGTTCTAGCCTAGACGGGTAAGCAACCAAGATGGTTTTAGTTTTCTCCTGATTCATTATCCCAATAGTTGAAGAGTTTGAAATTTGCTTCATTTGCGCAAGCTGAACCGCTAATGAATACATTAAATACATACCCAATATTTCCCCATTTGGCTCTATTATATTAATTTGCTGGTTACATGAAAAACTATTAGGGCAATATGCTACTTTCCCTAGCGTTGCTCCTATCCCTATAACAACAACCGAACCGCCTTGATATAATCTGGCATCACCGATATCACAGGATTCATGTGTAACATATTTAGAGCTAGATAAAAGAACTTTCCTTCCATCAAAGTCACCAGGTGAAAACCAACAAATCTGATTTTTATCCGTAAATGAGCTTTGATTTTTTGGTGTTCCTCCTGTACTTACACTGTCAGATAAATACTTAACTGGAGAAGCCTCCCAATGGCTTGGGATGTCACCCAACCATTCTATTTCGGAGTTTTTATATTGAGGATAAGCCGTATACCTTCCATTCAAAGCTATTTTGTTCATTATTGCTCACCTGTTTGGAAAAAGTTATGGTCGTGCCAATTATCAACAAAGCCCATAGGGAAAAGTGGTACTTCAGGGTGCAATAAAATTAAGGCTTTTAACTTATTTTGCCATTGACTGTCGGGGCTTATTTGCTGCATTAAATACGCGAGCATCAGCAATACCATATAAATACGTCGATTCGGTTGTATTTGACTTGGGATTAATCGATCAGGTAATTGCCATAAAGCGCCATGGGGTATTTTAGGTTGTATGGCTAATTCTCGGTTCCATAAACGGCTATGATGGGCGCAACAGTTACGAATAAAGTTTAAGGTATGTAGCCAGCTTTCTAGCACTTCTTGGGGGACACTAAAACGTTTAGCAATGGCTTTACGGTCGCTGTCTTTGGCAAGCCCACTGTATAGGTGTGAAATACTACCGAAGGTTAATTCTTCTGCCATTGCCCAACCTGGCATAAGTTCGGGCGTTGAATAATGATGTTGATAAAATCTAGGATAGTTTTCTTTAATTCTGCGCTGTATGCGTAGTTCTTTTACTTCGATTGAGGCATTACTACGCTGAATTTGTGTTATATCACGGTGCAGAAGTTGAGACTCCTTAGTTTGCTTGTCTTTAATATCTCGTAATAAGCGTTGGTGGTCAAAATTTCGTTTGAATAATCTGCTGTTCATATACCAATGTGAGCCACTATTTTGCTCTGTTGTTTGGTACTTAGTGCCCATAACATTATTGAATGTGGCTCTAATAGCGACCTCAACTCGTTCAACGGCATCCATAATTAACAAACGTAATTCACGGTCAAACGCATATAAGTCAACAATTTGCTTAAATTCTACTTGGTCTTTAAATTGGTGCTCTACGGATTGTTCCGCAATAGGGCGTTGAAAAGGTCGCATGTAGGCACTTAAACGGAAAAAACTAATCACTTCTAAGTATTTTTTTGCACGTTCTGGTGATTGAATTTGCAAGGATCTGCTGAGCAATAGTTCAATTTGTTGGTCAACATTAATGGCGGGCTTGGTGAATTGAGTCATTATGCCCTCACTAACGTAACTAACTTATTTAAAGTTGTAGGCATAAAAAAGCCCACACAATTTGAGCATTCATGAAGAGGCTTGGTGGGCGTATTACGTATCATATTAGTCGTTACTGTCTCATGCGTCAACAATAATATTGCTGTAAGCCCATTCGTTAGGTTAATAAAAAAGCGATAAAACATTATGAGTGCACCTCTTGCAGTAAGCTCATAATCTCAGCTGAAACAGCATCTAAATCTGCATCAATTTCGACTAAATCTCTTGTCGGTTGATACTGGTAAAAATGGCGATTAAACGGAATTTCGTAACCTACAATGCCTATTTCTTGATCTTTATCGTCTTTTTTATTGGCATCTATCCATGCATCGGGAACATGTGGTTGAACTTCTTTTTTAAAGTAAGCTTCATTGATGTTATTTACTGTTTGGCTAGGGTCAAGTGCGACATTTTCATTATCACGTAAATCACCATCCGTTTTGTATTCAATGACTTGTGTTTTGCCATCTAGGTCAACTGCAAACAAACCATAAATTGGACTAGCTTTAGTTTTATGTGTTTTCTTAATGACCTTTTCAGCCTCTGGGTTTTTCCAGCTAACTGCAGTGGTTATTTGTTTTTTCTCTTTGGTGTCTAAGGTAATACCTTGATCTTGGCAGGCAATACTTAATTTGGCTTCATATGTATTCATATCATTACATTGTGCCTTCCCCATACCTTGTGGAGCTAATTCTTGTAGCTGCTTAGCTTTTAGCATAATTTGTTTTTGAGCAAGCCAGATATTTCTGTCTAATAACTCTTTAATTTTGGCTTCTTTAATTTCGCTAAAATGGGTTTTTAAGTACTTACGGATCTCAGACTCATGTTCCGTCAATACGCCGTAATTTTCACATTCTTCGTCGTCTGTCCAGAGTGTGATTATATCGTTACCATAAGTCTCATAAAGCCACTTCATTGGTGCATTTAGTGGTTTTGCAGCAAAGCGCAATTCGGAAATACGTCCATTACTAAACTGGAAGCTTTCTCTAAGAGGGCGCTCTATGCTGATACGACGATAACCAAACTCATGGCTGGCCAATATTTTGCTGGCGAAAGTTTTCGGTGCTTCGGTTTTTGGATTAGCCGATTGTCTACCCCGATTACTTTTTTGCTCTGCGGGTTTATTTAGTCCTAACTCTTCAAGTGTAATTGCATCAACCACTTCAAAGGCACCAAAGCTGCGGGTAATAGTGGCAATATCATCAGCGCTCATTTCATTACGTTTTGAACCGAGAGATTTACGCATTTTTCCACAAAGGTTAATACCATTTATTAGCTGTACTTTACCTTTGCGCTCGTCCGATTTTTTGTTTGATAGCACCCAAACGTAGGTAGCTATACCTGTGTTGTAAAACATCTCAGTAGGCAATGCGACTATGGTTTCGAGTAAATCAGCTTCAAGAATATAGCGACGTATTTCAGACTCTCCTGAGCCAGCACCACCAGTAAATAAAGGTGAGCCATTAAGAATAATACCAATACGGCCACCACCTTCACTTGCATCCCTTAATTTACTAAGCAGGTGCATTAAAAATAATAGTGAACCGTCTGATACTCTTGGTAACCCAGCACCAAAGCGCCCATCAAAGCCTTTAAGGGTATTTTCAGCTTTGATGGTTGATTCAATTTTTTTCCAATCTACGCCAAACGGCGGATTAGATAACATGTAATCAAACTTATCAGCGTAAAGTTGATCGTTTGATAAAGTATTACCTAATTTAATATTGGTGACGTCTTGCCCTTTGATTAGCATATCAGCTTTACAGATAGCGTAACTTTCAGGGTTAAGCTCTTGTCCATAAGCACGCATAACCGCTTGAGGATTTAATTCGTGTACGTATTCCATACCAGAGGAAAGGAAACCACCAGTACCTGCAGTAGGATCGTAAATGGTGCGGATAATACCTGATTTAGTTAAGGCATCATCATCTTCCATAAATACTAATGAGGTTGTTAATCGAACGATGTCTCGCGGGGTAAAGTGTTCACCCGCTGTTTCATTTGAACCTTCAGCAAATCGGCGAATTAGCTCTTCAAAGGTTAGGCCCATATCGTGATTACTGATCGCTTTAGGGCTTAAATCTGTCGTTCTAACTTTTTGTACTACCTTCCACAGTAAATCAGCATCGTTAAGCTGGCCTATAAACTCCCCGAAATTGAAGTATTCAAATATTTCGCGTGCGTCTTTGGAAAAATCTTGAATATAGCTTTCAAGGTTAGTTTTAATGTCAGACTCGCCAAGCTTAGACATATCCATTTTTGAAGTATTGAAGAAACTTAAGCCATCAGGGCTGCTTGCTGACTTTGTTGCACGTAATAACATTTTCTCTTGTGCTGCTTCAGGTAGGTTCATCTTCTGCACTTTTTCATGTTCTGCAAGTACAGCTTCTTTACTTTCTTCTAAAACACCTTCAAGACGGCGTAATAAGGTAAAAGGGAGAATAATACGGCCATATTGAGATTGTTTAAAGTCACCACGAAGGAGGTCTGCAATAGACCAACAAAAGGCCGCTAGATTGTTAGGAGTTTGGTTCATTGGAGATTGTGGCCTTTATTCAGGAAAAATAGCGCTAAAGTGTTAGCAAAGTGTTGCTAGAATAATAAAGCACTCTATCGATCCTATAAAGGCATTTATGGTCGTTTTAAGTTATTAAATTTGTTGGTTTAATTTAAGTAACCTTGATTAATTATCATGTTATGTCATTTAAAGTAATACTATCAATATCACAGGTAACGGCCTCTTTGCTTTGCAGCAGATTTATTAGTGTTAATAAGTTCTTTCGCCATACACAGCAATACCTTGTTTATTTTATTACTGGTCCCGTTTATTAATTCACTCACATAAGGTTGAGTGATAACTAATCCGGATTTTGTTGTAATATCCGAATCTTTAAAGTGCTCAACCGTACCTTTTATCGTTTTTACCACAATGTATTTTGAGATAACTTCATCTTCGAAAGTTATCTCGCCTTTGAGCATTAAATCCCTTATTGCATTGAGTTTTAATCCATTTTTTTTGCATCTTCAGAAACTTTACCTTTGTTGATTTCAAGTAAATTGATCAATTCTCTAATGTTCTTGTTTTTATTCATTATTATTGCTACTTCTTTGGTTATTTATTGATTGTGTATGATTAATTTAAATCGCGAATTTTAAGTGTAATTACATTGGTATTTTAGCCTTGCTCAAAGTTATTACTTTTTAATAGGTGCTGCTTGCTGAATAAATAACCACCTTAACCTATTGATTAGTAGCAGTTAAATTTTAAACCTTTAGATATGTATTAATTTAAAGTGCAAATTCGCACTTTGTTAAAACTGCGAAAATAGTGAATTAGTCGCTATAAATTCGCAGTTTTATTAAAAAGTAAATAACCTACTGACGGCTGACGCTAAAAGACTAAAGTGAAATTTTCTCTCTACCTTTAATCCCGTGCTTATATGTAAAAGCTTGTAACTCTCTAGTACTTAGTTGACTAGCTAATAAAGCAATAGCTTCGATTGTAATTGAACGATTTAAATATCTGTCCCACGGTTCAACCATCCTTTTTCCTAGCTGCTCTAACAAAGCGTCTGTTTCATCCGATAAGGTGACTGAATATTGGTGTTTTATACGTGCCATTTTTGTTTTTCCTATAACTGTATTTAAGTGTTAGTTGTTTGAATTATTAAGGAGCTGTTAAGCATTTAATCTATTGGCTCTCATACTTTTTAACCTACTCGTTCCATAATCACTTACTCCACGGGGACGATTTCCTTTAGATTCATTTTTAGCTAAATAACTCAGGCGATAAATAACTCGTTGGATTGATTTGCTATCGTCGCGTTTAATCATGTAACCATTGTTCTTTGGGTAATAAGGGCTGAAGTGGTTCAGTGAATCACAGACAGAATCTATAATTTTTCCAAAGCCAAATGATTTCCAAGTTTTATGACCATTTAAAAAGATTACGTAATGATAATGTGAAGTCTCTGCTGATTCTGTTTGCTCTCTAACCCAAACATAGCCAATATCACATTTGTACTTTTTACTTAATCTTCGGTTGAGCCTATCTCTAAATTTACTAATCATTTTGTTGTTATAAGTTTCAAGGCAAAAGCGTAGATCAAAGCGTATGGCAAATACCTTTGAGTACCGCTTTAACATTTGAGATAGTTGATCAGATGTTTTTTGCATGATTTTATTATTTAGGCCTTCTTTAAATGACATTACTTGCCAGATATCCTCTTCGTAGATAAAGGGCTCTGTGAGAAAAAAACAAGCCATAATATTAGTAATAACCTGCGTTAAAATTCATTGCTAAATACCATTGCCATCCATTTTTAATAGGACTTAGCTGATTTTTAATTAAATTTATAAGGTGTAAAATAGACATCATTACTTCATCTTGTTTCATGTTGTTTCATCTGAGGATATAAAAAAAGGTAAGCAAGTTACCTTTTAAATATTTATGTAATTAAACTCTATTTAGCCAATCTGCATAACTTTTTCTAGGCCACCCAATAGTACGATTTTTATGCATAATCGGCTTAATAAAGGTTCCATTTCTGGACCAACGGTAAAGTGTTATTCGGCTGACATCGAGCAGCCTTCTCATTTCATCAATCCGAATGATACGGTCTACAGGTTGTCTTTCAGAAACAACATTGCAATTGTGTTCTTTAGATTTATTATATGTAAAAAGCATGAAAATTCTCCGTTACACATCTTGTAGTGATTCAACAAATTTTAAAAGGGCACTCAAACGCCATCCCACTGAGTGTGACGATAACCTTACTCGTTTAGGATGTTGGTTTGTTTTCTCAAGCTGAAAACATTTTGAACGGCTTATTTTCGTGATGCTTTCGCGCTCAGCTTCTTTGACAATTCGATCATAGATAGGCGCTACACCGATAGTTTCAAGTAACTGTGTAGCTTGGTTTGGTTGGTTCATGTTGTACCCACTTAGGTTGGTTTGTATTAAGTGGGATGAATATTACTGTGCTACAAGAAAAGTAGGAATTGAGTAATCTAAATTAAGTTTCACACTGTTTTTATTTAAAAAAACATGTTATACGCTGTGTGTTATTTATATAACATGATTATATTTTTCACTTTTGTAATTCTATCGCTAGGGTTTTTACGTAAATAAAGCTGGGCCGTATTTATATATTCAAAGTTTAAATAATCGAAAAAATATTCCTTATGCCACTTCTGATTAATCTCAGTCTCATCCTTTTGATCACTAAATAGTATTTTATTAAAAACAACAAAAGGAAGCTTTTTAATATTACTAAGGGAATATGTAAATTCAAAGCATTCAGGTATATATAAGCCACCATCATACATATCACGCAGGTCATCATTATTTTTTACATGATTATAAATAGTCCAGATCCTTATATCCATATAAGGAATCATTTTCATCCTAATAATCTTTTTAATGTATAGCTCAGCTACCCCATCATTTTTACGTTCTGGCTCTAAAATTTTTAATTTTTTTCGAGACTCAGCAAGTAGATCAGAAAAATGGCTCATGAGTTCAATATCTGTGTAAGCCGCTAGATTTAACTTTAGTAATAAGTCATCTCCAGTAACATCTGACCCGTGAAAGACAGCAGTACAAGGATTACAGGAATTACATTTATTTGGCATGGAAGAAAGGTGATATGGCTGTTTAAAATCGCATTTATCAATATAGCTTTGACAGCATTTACAAAGTTCATTGAAATCTACATAACTTTCTTTTTCATCAAAAAAATTAGAATTAATCTCTTCAGCAAATAATGTTAAACATTCGATGCATAAATTTTCAACAAACACGTTATCAGAGGCATTAACTGCCATAACAACATAAGAGGGTTCTTCTTCATTCATTTCAACTACTGAAGCATAAGTTTGTAATTCAACATTAGAAATTGCGGATATTCCGAGGAACTCAGTAAGGCATTGGCAGTTATCTTTTTTTACTTCCGGAGTTAGTGAAGTGTTTACTATAGGATTCCCGGATAAAATACTTTGCCACTCTTCAGTATTAGGGAATATATTAGTCCTTTCTTCTTTGTCATCTAAACCTAAATAAAACCGAGTTCTGAACAATAACTGATCTAGCAATTGTTGCTGCGTTAATTCTAGTAAACCATCGTAATTTTCTAATTTAAACCAATCGAGTTTATCTAGCCATTCTCTATTACGAGTGCTCAGAAGATCTAGGGGTATATGAGCCATATTTAATACCTACTCATTTATAATTCTATCTAGATAATCAGCAATTTTTTTATGTGCTTCACGTCTTTCATCCAAATAATCGTAACGATCATAAATCCCTTCAACACCTTTTAATTTATGGTTCAAACAACGTTCAGCTACGTGACTATCTACCTTTTGAGAAGAGGCTAAACTCCTAAATGTGCGTCGTAAATCATGAGGAGAAAATGGCTTTATATCACCCATTAAATTGGCTGGTTGTATTTTACGACCGGCTTCATGACCAAACATTGAAGAAATAGCTCTATTTAACGTATCGTCGCCCATATGTGGTTTCTTTGAAGCACGCCTAGCTGGGAATACATAATCAGAACTACATGCCCTTATATGTAGTTCATTAAGCCATGCAAGCACTTGAGTAGGTAGAGGGATAGTTATTGGCGCACCTGTTTTACTTCTACCTTCAGGTAAATGCCAGAACGCTTTATCTAATTCAAACTCGTCCCATTTAGCACAGCAAAGTTCAGATTTCCGTACTCCCAATGTAATTAACAATGCACAAGCTAAGTAATTATCACGATTAAATTTAGCAATATTATTTTTGAACACTTGAAACATGTGAGATATTTCACTAAGTGTTAATGCTCTTTCTCTGCTTTTTTCAACTCCGCCAGCATCTGTAACAGTAAAAGCGCTGGCGGGATTATGATCGATTAATCCCAATTTAATTCCATGGCGAAATAGTTGTTTTAGATACATTAAAGCATCATTAGCAATCGTTGGCCTTGCGTCAGATATACTCTGAATAATTTCACGGATTTTAAGGGGCTTCACTTGATCAATAGGAATATTACCAATAAATGGTTTCACATCCTTTGTATAAACTCGTTTTGGTATGTTTGGGTGCTTAAGTCGTTTCGCTATGTCGTTCTCAAACCAGTCTTCAAATAAATCATCCACCAGCTTAATCGACTGCTCTTTAATTCGTTGCCGAGTAATAAGAGGATCTGTGCCTAAATTAATATCACGCGTTTTAATTGCAGCATCGGCTTTAGCATCGGCAAGTGATAGATCAGGGTATTTTCCTAGAGTGATCTCCTTTCTCTTGCCGTAAGCCGTATAACGAAGCATCCAATAAGGTGTCGCTGAGTTTCTAACTACCAAATATAACCCATTACCAATAGGGTGGCGCTTAGGGTCTCCTTTGATAAAGCCTTGTATTTTCTTAACTGTTATTGATTTTGACATTTGCCCACCACCTGAATTTTAATAAAATAACTAGCCCACCACTTTGCCCACCTATAATGTTACAACTTACCAGAACAAATGAAAACACACAGGCACAAAAAAGCCCCGATTAACGAGGCTTTAATTACTTAACAGTACATCTACGGATATATCAAAACGCTATTCAATATTCTGGATCTGCTCACGCATTTGCTCAATTAACACTTTTAACTCAACCGCTGAGTTGGTGATATCGGCATTAATAGATTTTGAACCTAAGGTGTTTGCTTCGCGGTTAAACTCTTGCATCATAAAATCTAAACGTCGACCTTGTGCGCCGCCTTTTTTCAATATGCTGCGGGTTTCTTTTACGTGACTAAATAGACGGTCAATTTCTTCGTCAACATCCATTTTTTGCGCCAGTAATACCAGTTCTTGCTCAACACGTGATGACTCAAGTTCAATGTTGGCATCCGCAAACTTGTCGGTAATGCGCTTACGTTGCCATGCTATGATTTCTGGCATGTGGCCTTTGACTATATCGGCTTGCTCGATAATACCATCTAAGCGCTGCTCAAGAAGCATCTTAAGATTTTCACCTTCATCGGTACGAGCAACAATAAAGTCTTTTAATGCTTGGTCAAAACCGGCCAGTACTTCTGCTTGAATGGTATTCATGTCAGCTTCTTCTGCTTCCATCACACCAGGCCAGCGCATAATTTCAATGGGGTTTACCGTCGCGTTATTGGCTAAACTTGCAATAGTATTGGCGTGGCTCATTAATTCAGCAGCTAGCGCTGTATTTAAAGTAATTTTACTTTTTTCTGCTGGGTTAGCATTAAAACGTAAATTACATTCTACTTTTCCGCGATTTAATTGCTTGCGAAATCGTTCTCTTAATACTGGCTCTATGCTTCTAAATTGCTCGGGTAAACGAAAATAAGTTTCGAGGAAACGTTGATTAACAGAACGGATTTCCCAAACGGCATTGCCCCATTCGCCCTTAATTTCATGGCGTGCGAACGCTGTCATACTATGGATCATTGAGTCTCCTAAATTTTTTAAATTAACATTGTGGTGAATTATGCCCTAGCTACTACTGGGTATCTACATTAATAAGCTGTAGTTAGCGAGATCATGGTGGCAATATACCCGCTCTACGTCAATATTAAGTCTTTGCTTGCTGCCAGCGCGCTTTAATGTGGTCTGCAACGCGAAACGAGTTGGCATAAATGGTAAAGGTGTAAGGCACACTGCCACCTGTTGGCATAAACGAGGCGTCGGTAACAAATAAGTTTTCAACCTCATGTGTTTGGCAGTTTTTATTCAATACTGACGTTTTAGGGTCATGACCAAAACGACAACCACCCGCCATTAAGTTGGTGGGTGGCGAACTGCTCACCGATGATGAAACGTTGCTCGCGCCCATTTCTACTAATAACTTTTCAGCTTTTTCAGCGAGATATTCACCTACGTCTAAATCGTGGTTATGCGCGCCAATACGTACTTTTGCCACAGGGTCGCCCCACTTATCGGTGACTTCGTCATCTAAGGCAACAAAACAATTATCGGTTGGCAACCAGTCATTAAACACTTCAAAACGGAGTGTTTTATAACTGGTGAATTCAGTTTTCATGCTTTGTTTGAGTGCCTCACCCCAAAGTAGTGTTTCACTATTTTGGCTTTCATCATATTGCCACTGTGTACCTTGTGCACGCGAAATAGGATTTTGATAAAACAAGAAGTCTATGGTGCCGCCTTTGGCTTTGCCATCGCGATTAATGCCGGTAAAAGCTTTATCATCAATTTGATACCAGTCTTGTAACGCACGATTAATAAAAGGTCCTACTTGGGTAAGTTGTGTTTTTTTCTCGTCGGTTAAGTCTTTATAAAAGAAATCACCACGACCTGTTCCACCGGCACTAAAAACTAAATTTTTACCGACTTGGCCGGTATTGTTGGCTAAACCGTTAGGGAATTTTTCGCCTTTGGAAGCCAATAACAAACGTGAGGTTTCAATGGCTTGGCATGCCACTACATAATATTTAGCCTGAACAGTTTTTTTGCGCCCTGCTTGGTCATAATATTGCACGCCAGATATTTCACCTTGGCTATCAGTCGCAATGTTATACACTTTTGCATGCGGTGTTATGGTGCAATTGCCTGTAGCGACTGCGTGGTTCAATAATGCCGCTCGGCCACCACCTTTCGCGCCTGACGAACAACCATAACTGCTGCAATAACCTGAATATTCACAGCTATTTCTGCCCATTGCCGGTTGAGATAATATCGCTCTAGGCACTGGCACTGTGTGATAACCTATTTTTTCTGCGCTTTTGTCTATCCACGATGAAATGGCATGTTCAGCCAAGGGTGGGTAAGGAAAGTCGGTTGAACGAGGTTCTTGATGTGGATGTGCAGTGGCTCTGCCTGAGACACCAACCACCTTTTCAACTATCGCGTAGTAAGGTTCTAGCTCATCATAACTGATCGGCCAGTCAACGACATTGGCGCCTTTAATGGCACCAAATTCAGTTTTCAAACGAAAATCTACCGGCTTTAAACGATGAAAGTAGCCACTCATAAAATTTGACGAGCCACCAACTACGGTGCCATTCCAAAAGCTCCAACCCGATTCACTGGTTGCTTGGCCTTGCCAAAAACTTTCACCTGCGGCGTTTTCATATTCTTCTTCAATAACATGCTGTTCGTCTTCAAGTTTCGGGTTGTAAGCATCACGTAAGCTGATCGCGAGTTCATCTTTATAAAACTCTTTTTCTGTTAACCAAGCGCCTTTCTCTAGCACTAATACTTTAGCGCCTGCGTTGGCTAAGGTATAAGCCACTGGTGAAGCGCCTGCGCCACTACCCACTATACAAATATCATATTTCATGCTTTTCGAGTTCCTATTTTCTTGCCCATATATTGCTGATGGCTGACAATTTGTGTGCTTGTTGTCTTGGAAAACGGCGCTTTGTTACTCAGCACAATAGGTTGTTTACCGGGTAATTCATAATAACGCTGCCCAGCTTGAGGTAAGGGAAAACCCGCTTGATGATCTAACCACTGCCAACCTATACCATTAGGATTACCGCCATAACTTGGCGGAGTCAGCATGGCCTCGAAAATATAGCTAACTAAATTACTTAACCAGTTCTCGCCCGCGCGTGAGCGACTAATGGCCCGCAATATTTTTTCTTTTTCATCAAAGCTTAATAGCACAAAGTTTTTCTGTAATTCACTGTTGCTGAAACCATTTAGCCAGCCAACGCCTTTATAAATAAATTCAATTTCATCACTGTCGGTGGGCTGTTGAAACACGACATTATATAAATACTGTGTTGCTTGAATTTCTTTTGCACTAGGTCCCGTTGGCGACTCAGGTAATAAATGCGCCAGTACCGCTTCAAGGGTTAACCAGGGGTCAGTTTGCAATACCTGAGCAAATTGCTCACTAGCCAGTGTTGACCAAGCACGTAATGGCATAGCGGCAACCATAGTCGCGCCCGCTGCAGATTTTAGTGCACTGCGCCTGGAAACTTTCTTTTGTAGCCATTTGGGCGTGCGAAAAT
Organism: Colwellia sp. MB02u-10; assembly: GCF_014077185.1. Lineage (NCBI taxonomy): Bacteria > Pseudomonadati > Pseudomonadota > Gammaproteobacteria > Alteromonadales > Colwelliaceae > Colwellia > Colwellia sp. MB02u-10. Next base: position 88,891 of record NZ_JACGVK010000140.1, on the reverse strand, counting down.
TTTCATCAAAAAATGAGTTCACTGGCGACATTGCTTTGTTCGTTGTTTGCTTTCGAACCATAGCGTTAACCTTTTGCACTTGAGTCATTTAAATTTTCCTTATTATTTTTTACCTGCCATTTTGCGAGAAAAGTCAGCCAGTACTGTGCAGAATACTGCAAGTTGTCAAGTAATTCAGCGGTGTCTTTGGACAACAACATTTGGCCAGTATTGGTTGAAACATACATATGCGGGTAACCTTGCACGGGTGGCAACGACTTCATAAAAGCTTCGTTTTCATTGCTGTCACTCACGCTTATTTTCAGTAGGACATAATTATCATGCAGCGCTTGGTAAATTTCGGGATTTTTCGCTAGAAAAGCATCCATTTTATGACACCAAGTACACCAATTGCCGCCAATTTCAATTAACACATTTCTGTTACTGGCTTGCGCGATGGCAATGGCTGCTTGCGCGTCTTTAAACGGGTCGCGCTTATCGTCATAAACTTTACTGTATAACGGCAATTCGTTTGCAGTAGCAATTGTTGACGGGTGTGCAGAAGCTTGCGCACTTACTGGGCTGGTGAGCAATAAACTTGATAACAATACACTGGCTAACCATAAAACAATAAACAGCTGAAATTTCATAAATTCTCTCTACGTCAATAATATTCAATAGCCACTAACAACAAACCCACAATAGAGTGACCTTATATTAATTAACTATATTTCAAAATACTTGTAACGTCATTATGTCAAATTGCTATCCGAACGATTATAATGCGCAGCAATTATACTATGATAGGAAATGCAACATGCGTCCAAGCGGCAGAACTTTAGGGCAAATACGTCCTGTAACCATTACGCGTCAATTTACCGCTCATGCAGAAGGCTCAGTGCTTATTGAGTTTGGTGATACCAAAGTTATATGTACCGCTACAGTGGAAACCGGTGTACCGCGTTTTATGAAAGGCCAGGGCAAAGGTTGGATCAACGCTGAATACGGCATGTTACCTCGCTCTACTCACACGCGTATGCGTCGCGAAGCTGCCAATGGCAAACAAAGCGGTCGCACCTTAGAGATTTCTCGTTTAATCGCGCGTTCATTGCGTGCTGCGGTTGATTTAGCTGCATTGGGTGAAAATACTATTACGATTGATTGTGATGTTATTCAAGCTGACGGTGGCACACGTACCGCTTCAATTACCGGCGCTTGTGTCGCTTTGGTTGATGCACTAAACCATATGCGCGCTAAAGGTATTATTAATAACAATCCCCTTAAGCACATGATTGCCGCTGTTTCTGTGGGTATCTATAAAGGTGAAGCGATTTCTGATTTAGAATATGTTGAAGATTCAGCCGCGGATACTGATATGAACGTTGTCATGACCGAAACCGGCAAGTTAATTGAAGTGCAAGGCACGGCCGAAGAAGAACCCTTTAGTTTTGACGAAATGCAACAAATGCTCGCACTTGCTAAGAACAGTATTAACGAACTGTTTGATATTCAAAAAACCGCTTTAAATTAAGCCAGACAGGAGCTAATTATGAAAGATTATCAACGCGAATTTATTGAATTTGCCTTAGCTAAACAAGTGTTACGTTTTGGCGAATTCACTTTAAAGTCAGGCCGCATTAGTCCTTATTTTTTCAATGCGGGTTTATTCAACACCGGTGGTGATTTAGCCCGTTTAGGACGTTTTTATGCCGCGGCATTGCAAGATTCTAGCATTGACTACAATTTGTTGTTTGGCCCTGCTTACAAAGGCATTCCTATTGCCACTACCACAGCAGTTGCACTTGCTGACAGTTACAACATTGATATGCCTTATTGCTTTAACCGCAAAGAAGCTAAAACCCACGGTGAAGGTGGTAGCTTAGTAGGTTCACCCCTTGAAGGTAAAGTGATGCTGGTTGATGATGTAATCACCGCAGGTACTGCCATTCGTGAGTCAATGCAAATTATTCAGGCTCACGGTGCTGAATTATCCGGTGTACTGATTGCCTTAGACCGACAAGAAAAAGGCCAAGCAGAGCTTTCTGCCATTCAAGAAGTTGAGCGCGACTTTAATACCAAGGTCATTTCTATTGTCACCTTGGCAAACTTAATCAGCTACTTGGAAGAAAAACCAGACATGACTGATAGCTTGGCTAGCATTAGAAAATATCGTGAAGATTACGGTATTTAAACAATAAATTAACTATTGCTATAGTCAGCAAATGGTAAAGTTACCAAACGTAAAAAGCCTGCAAAATTGCAGGCTTTTTTGTTACTAAAAATCGTATCACAGGCTCAGCGATCACTAGGCAGTTAGCTCGAATTGATAGCTTGCTGATTTTTCATAGGCTTGATTAATAGTAGCGTAAAATTTTTCAATGCGGCCCGCTCTTTCATCAATCGCTAATGATCGGCTTGGCACTAGGGCTTCTTGCGCTGATAAGGTTTGGGCAATTTGGCGATCAAAGGCTTTATTACTGTCATTATTTTCAAGGCTAGTGTCACTTTTCAGCAGCTCTTTATCAGGATATAACTGACCTAACTGCTGCTTAGCCTCAACATTGTCAGCGCTGATATTCGTTAACTCTGCCTGAGCCTCTAAAATAATACTAGCCGCCGAAGCAGCAACGCGAATATCTTGTGCTGATGGATTAGTCGGAGCTAAGGCAGCAGCTTGCACTTTATTCATTTTAACAATGGTTTCTGTAGGCTCACCTGCAATGGGCGTTAAATCGACAGAGACTTCACCTGAAACAGCATATTTTTTACCATTTGGCCCAATTTCATATGAATAAGATGGCGCGCCCGTAAATGAACCACCAACTCCAGCATGAGCGCTTTCATGATTACGCACCGCTTTATCGCGACTTTCCAAACTGCGAATAATTTGTGTATTAGCCAACTCTTCCGCACTTGATTGTTGGTCACGACTTGAGCTGGTTTGTTCCGGTTTTGCTTCTCCAGAGCCATCGCTATTTTGCTTATTAGCCTCTTGTTCTGAGTGCTTTGCTGAGTCTTGCCCTGAACTATGTCCTGAATTATGGCCTGAGCCATCACCTGAGCTATTGTGTGAACTATTGCCAATAACATCGTTAGCGAGCTCAGCTTGTTTACGTAAGCTGGCAAAATCTACTTGCTGATTATTTTGTGCGGGAGTGCGGCCACGCTCTTTGTCAGAGGCCGGACCTTTTTCGGCGCCTGATTGACTCGATGGCTCAGGTTTTGTGATGACTTCTCTTTGCTGATTTTCACGACGTAAGCTATCTGTCTGCAGGTTTACCGCAGTTTGTATGGGTAGATGAGTGTTTTGTGGCGTGATATTCATAACCGCTAGACGGTAACGTCCAATAACGAGCCTAAGTTTTCATCGGCTGATTGCATCACTTCAACAGATGCCTTCGCTTGAAATTCTGCCACCCGCAAATCTATCAGTGACTGCGTTAGCTTTACCGAACTATCACCCTTTTGTTGAGCTAGCTCGTTAACACTAGCCACAGGAGCATTACTTGCTTGAGCGACGCCATAAGATTCAGCGGTTAGGCTGGCACTAGACGCTATATTTTCGGCCGATTTATAAACATCTTCATTAGCTTTTTGAAGTCCTTGTACACCAAGATTAAAGGCGGATTGAATTTCCACAAAATACTCCTCAATGATTACTGACACTTACGCTGTACTTATACTCTGTACTTATACTCTGTAGTTATACTCGGTAGTTATCTGCTAAATTTACGGTTCAATTTAACATTCAGCTATCTGCTCAATTATCAACCAAAAGTGTTAAAAAGTAAACCGTTACTCTTTAACTAAGATATTCAGTTAACCAGCTTTCCAATATCGCTAAAAACTCAGCTTGATGAGATATAAATGGCGCATGTGAGGCTTGTTCAAATATATAACTTTGGCTGTGAGGGGCAAGTTGATCAATTAAGGCAATAACTTTTTTGGGTACTAAACCATCAAGCTTGCCGTATAGGCGCAAAAATGGCTGATGAATATTTTCTAGCTGCGCAGATAAATCTGAGCTTTCTAATAAACTTAATGAGTCGTCTAAAACCTGTCGCGTAGGCTGTTCATATTGCATAACTAGCTCGCGAATTTGTTTAATATCTTGGCGAATATGTGGACTACCCATGGCTTGAATTTTCAAAAAATTACTCATAGTTTTTGTCGTGTCTTGGGCAAGTTGTTGGTGAAACAAGGCCAAAACACTTGCCTTAATGCCCGGCCAATTATCTTGTGCTACAAACTGTGGCGAGCTCGCCACAGTGACTAATCCTAATACTTTCGCTGGGTGCTGAATAGCCATTTGACTGGCGACTAACCCCCCTAAAGACCAACCAATATAAACGGCTGGTTTAGCCACCGCTTGTATAATAGCCTCTGCTATTTCAACTAATGAATATTGAGCCAGTTGTACTGATTTATTAGTCGCAAAGCCGGGTAGATCAACGGTGATGACTTGAAAGTTGGCATGCAGCTGCGCTAAACAGGGTTGCCAAACTGCCGAGTTAAGGCCCCAACCATGGATGAAGACCAAAGGAATACCTTGGCCTTGGCTGGTAATTTTTAATCTTTCTGCCATGCTCTTTTTCATGCTGAGTGTCATGCTTAATGTGCTCAATATCCGGTAGGCGCACAGTTTAACCAAAGGAGGCTGAAAATGGAATTTAGCAGCAAGCGCAATAGGGAAATATTATTAACTTTACAGCAGACATTGCGCCAAGAGATGAAAAAAATCAGCCTAAAAATAAGCTGCTGCTCCTTATGTGGTAACACTTGCCAACATCACCCATTACTTTGTCAGTATTGCCAAGCAGATTTACCTTATTTTAATCACCAACATCTGCCTTATGATTTATTATTATGGCCCGCCGTTACAAAACTGATCCCCATCAAACATTTTGATCACCTACTAGCCATTGCGCCTTATGTATGGCCCTTCAATACTTGGATTAGTCAGTTAAAATATCAACATAAAACCGAATTAGCCGAGCTGTTATCTTATCTCCTTATTCAGCACTGGCAGCAATATCTTAACCATAAACACACAGATTTAACGCCTGACAACATCTGGATCGTGCCGGTGCCATTACATTTAAAAAAGTGGCAAGAACGCGGGTTTAACCAAGCTGACCTGATTGCGCGCAAGTTCGCCCAAGGTGTTGGTTATCTATATCAAGCAGATCTTGTTATCAGGAAAAAATTGACAGAAAGTCAGGTGGGTAAGTCAGGTGCTGAACGCAGAAAAAATTTAAAACAAGCTTTTAGCTTAAATATCAACCCAAAGACAAGCTTACCTGAGCATGTTATTTTGATTGATGATGTGGTGACCACAGGCACAACAGCCAATGAAATTTGTCAGTTGCTAAAAAAAAGCGGAGTGCAAAGTATTACACTCCTGAGTTTATGTTTAGCGATACCTAGCTAGTGCTTTATTCTGCCAAGTTGGCACTAAAGGCTTTAGCAAAGAATAAACTGTTGGCAATAATCTTCATGCTACCCAAAAAGTAGCCACGAAAAGCTAGGTTGTCAGTGCTCGCAATAATCCGACCTTTACCAACATTGTGAGCCACCAGTGTCGGGTTATTCGCTAAACGATTCACTAAATTTTTATCGGTATAACCACTAAGCAAAGGTACATTACTGTATTTTGCTACCGTTATAAATGGCTGCGATGTTTGCTCCATAATTATGGTGCTATTTCGAAATACCGGTAACTTACTGTTCTGATAACCGTATGCTAGCGGATGACTGACATCTAATTCAGCTTGAAAAATAGCGCCAGCAATACGTTTGCGACCCGCCAGTTGCTCTTTATCACCGTAAGTTAATTTATCCGTATCAAATAACTGGTCGATATGCGCTTTACTGACAAAATCAATTTTTAATAATTCTATTTCTGAGAGCCAAAGTGCGGCGCGTTTTTGACCAAATAGCACACCACCATTAACTAACCATGAAGTAAATTTACTCTGTACCTTGCTGTCTAACCCAGTATATCGGCCATCAACCATAATGATATGGCTATAGTCAGCTAAATTAATCGCGGCTAAGCGTGGCATTTCAACGACTGTGACCGGAATTTCCAGTAGACTATCAAGATAATAAAGCATCTCACCTGCTTCATATTGAGATACCCCCTTACCACCCACCAATAATACTTTCGGCGCTGAAACTGGGCGAAATGAACTACTGCCAATATCAATGCCCTTTGCAGTTAATCCAGTATCTAAAGCGTTCAGCGCTATCTGGCTTTTAGCCGCAAAGTCAGTGAGAATACTACGCCAGTTTTCCACTTGCTGAGTACCCGCTGGTATAATAATAGTGCCTTGTTCGAAGGTTTTAACTGCGCCATTAACTGTCGCGGAAAACGCCTTAGTGGCTACTTTTGCCTTGATCTTAGCCTTGGTAATTTTATTTAACAGTTTGGGCGCTAAAAAATCATGCCATTCAAATGCATAGGCGTAAGCCAACTTGCTGACATCAGCAGCTTTTACAGCGCTAGGTTGCCATGGTTTCTCTTCCGTTTTTAAACCCCAAGTACGTCCAACAGGCGCAAACTTTATGTTCATGGCGAGTGGTAACGTCCAGCCTGAGACATCGTAAAAAGTATTATCTTGAAAACTTTGTTGTTGATTAAATAGCGCTTTAATCACTCGGTATTGCGGCTGTTCTAATGGAATATAATAACTATACTGAGCAAAATAAGTTAACTCATTAATTTTATAATCTTGCTTAAGGGGATACACCTTAATTTGATGTTGTTGCAACTTATCTAAAAAAGTCTTTAGGCGATAATGATCTTGGGTTTCAGTAAAAATATAACCATTAAAGCTTTCATCACTGGCTTTTTTTTGTGCCCGTTGGTAGAAGTCTTGTCGATAAGCTTTAAATTTTTGTTGGTTTTTCCACGCACCTTCAATGGTTGATAACGACGTTAACACATGGTTTTGTATACCGTATTCAAAAGTCAGTAAGCCATTAACAGTATCTTGTTGTAAACCTCGACTACTGGCTTGTTCAAACAAAATACCAATGCCACCATTAATGTCTGGATACGTTGAGCCCTTGCCGTAATAAAAATCATCAAAGCTTTCTTCACTGTAATATAAACGCTCTTTTTCATCGAGTGCTTTGGCGTGATAGGTCGCGAGTAACCGCGTTAGCTCGGTATTTTTTTCTGGTGTTAAAGGATGCGTTCGTGTGGGAATTCCTGGCTGAAAAAAATAGCTGCTATTGGCGCCCATTTCATGAAAGTCACCTAAAACATTTGGCTGGTATTGATGAAAATAAGGTAGGCGATTTTGACTTTCTTTTTGCGACAATAGCAACCAATCGCGGTTTAAATCAAAACCAAAATGATTGGTACGGCCCGTGCGCCAGTTTTGATGATGTTCGATATGGTTTGGATCTGAATTCTCAGTGATACCACGATGTGTCGCCACCCAATTAACAAAGCGATCCATGCCGTCTGGGTTAATGCTCGGCTCTATCACAATAATAGTGTCGTTAAGCATATCGGCCACAGCTTTATCTTGCGATGCGGCTAAATGATAAGCCACCACCATAGCCGCATTAGTACCGCTAATTTCATCACCATGCACACTATAACCTAACCAAACCACAATAGGGTCTTTAGCAGAGGCGGCTATATCTGAGCGCCGTGCTAAAATTTTCTCAAGGTTATTTAAGTTTTCAGGACTTGAAATAGTTAATAAAATTTGTGAGCGAAACTGTGTAGTTCGACCCATTTCTTCAATTTGGAGTCGAGTTGACGATGCCGCGACTTGCTCTAGATAGTTTATTACTTGATCATGGCGTGGATGGCGTTCACCAATACCAAAGCCCAAAGCGGATTCTGGCGTTGGCACTTTTTCGCTATAAACTGCGCCCTTGGGCAAGTATGTACTTACATTGGCACTAAAAACGGTAAACGAAGTACTTAATAAACAAAATATTACAATTCGATACAACGATAACAACATGCGAGATCTCCTGATTCAATAGTTAGATAAAATAACAAAATAATGCCATATGAACTAGTTATCTCGTGATAATTGCCCATTTATCTATTTTATTGTTCACTTTTCAGCTGCTGGCTATATAAATTATGCTATCTAGGACTAGCACCAAATGACAGACAAGAGTAAAATTGTTATACTTGAGTAAAATAGTCGGGTATTGAAAAGTTCAAGCCCAGTAGGGAGAGTAAATAGTATGATGGTTAACATTTCAGAAACTGCACAAGAACACTTTGTAAAACTACTTTCTGGGCAAGCTGAAGGTACGAGTATCCGTGTGTTTGTTGTAAACCCGGGTACAGCAAGCGCAGAATGTGGTGTATCCTACTGTCCGGCTGACGCTATAGAAGCTGACGACATTGAATTAAAGTTTGAAAACTTTTCAGCTTACATAGACGCCGACAGTAAGACTTATTTAGAAGAAGCAGAAATAGATTTTACCTCTGACCAAATGGGCTCGCAATTAACCTTAAAAGCGCCAAATGCTAAGTTACGTAAAGTTGCCGATGACGCGCCATTATTTGAGCGTGTTGATTACTTCTTAAAAGCTGAGGTTAACCCTCAGCTAGCTAGTCATGGCGGCGATTGTACGCTAATGGAAATCACTGAAGACGGTTATGCTGTATTACAATTTGGCGGTGGCTGTAATGGTTGTGCCCAAATCGATGTCACCGTTAAAGACGGCATTGAGAAGCAATTAATTGACATGATGGCTGGCGAAATTAAAGGCGTAAAAGATATGACAGAGCATGAACGTGGCGAACACTCATACTACTAATAACCTGCTGTTGTCAGTAAGGTTTTAATGTCATTATTAGAAAAAATAGGCCAAGATCCACAACGCAGTATGCAGCGTTTTCTCAGTGGACTTGGTCTTTTTATTATCGGCGTTTGTTTTATATTTCTCGGTTACTATCAGCACTATCTTTGGCAAATGCTCGGCGTGGTTATTTTAGCTTGCGGTTGTCTACTGGCTATTTACGCTTATATCGGATTATTTGCTAATCGTTTGTATCATATATTTAATCGCACTAAGCCTTAAATTACTCACCTTAAAAGTGCTATTCTTAAAAGCATTACTCTTAAAAACACTAAGCGGTAAAGAATAAACGGTAAAAAGCGCTAAAAAGTATGCTTATTTCGCTGATAATGCCAAGCTAATGTAATACCGCGTGCTAACATAAATATTGAAAATGCCGCCCACAGACCATGATTACCATAATCCTTTAATAGCCACCATACCGGAAAAAAGCAGCCAAAAGTGGCAATTATCATGCTGTTTCTCATAATATGCGCCTGCATCAAGCCCACATACACACCATCATATAAATAACACCAACAGGCCAGTAAGGGTAAAGCGACAATCCAAAATAAATGTTGCTGGGCATAATCAACTACAGCCGATATATCCGAGATACTGACAATAAAATAATTGCCTGCCAGATAAAACAATAAACTATAAGCGAGCGCAAATATGCCAGTCCAAAAAAGCGCAATATTGACACTGACAAACATGCTTTTTTGATTATTCTCTCCTTTCGCTTTACCTACCATCACTTCCGCTGCATTGGCAACACCGTCTAAACCAAACGATATTAATAACAAAAAATTCATCAAGATAGCATTAGCAGCAATCACATCGTCACCTAATCGAGCACCTTGAAAGGTCATAAAAATAAAGCATATTTCTAAACATAAAGTGCGAATTAATATATCTCGATTCAGTTTAAAATAGCTTAACAAGGCGGTTCGCTCTACAGCCGCAGCAAACATTTGCTGTGCGCTAGCAAATAAGCCCATAAACTTTTGTTTAAAGTTATTGTATACAAAGGCTAGGCCGATAAATAAGCCACTATATTCTGCAATCAGCGTCGCCATAGCCACACCTTTAACTTGCCAAGCAAAACCAATCACAAAGAGTAAATCTAGGCCTAAGTTAATCAAGTTAGTGGCAATAATTAACCACATCACCACTTTGGCTTGGTGATTACCCAGCAACCAACCCAAAATAACTAAATTAGCTAGTGCTGCTGGCAAACCCCAAATGCGAATGGCGCTATATTCTTGCGCATAAAACTGCACTTGTTCAGAGCCACCGGCTAATGATAGTGCAAGATCTAGGTAAAAATTCTGAAATACAATAACGACCAAACCAATGGCAAATGCAACAATAATCCCGCGTAGTAATATCAAACAGCTTAATGCATTATTTTTTTGGCCAAACGCTTGCGCTGATAAGCCGGTGGTCGACATACGTAAAAAACCACACAGCCAAATGATGGCGGTAATGATCATGGCGCCAACCGTACTACCGCCTAAATAATAAGAATATTCTAGGTGGCCAATAACAGCGGTATCAACTAAACCCAGTAAAGGCGCAGTAATGTTTGACAAAATCATGGGTAAAGCAAGAATAAATAACTGCTTATGGCGTTCTATATTATTGAATTTCAAAAAAAGCCAACCTTTATGGCAAATGGACTGTTTAAATAGTAGAAAAAAAGCTACTTTACCTAAGCGACTAACGCTCTATAAATATCTCAGGAAGATTAACATGAAATTTCGTTTGTTGGCAGCATTATGCTATTGCCTCCACATCACCAGCTTCGCCACTGTCATTCTACAATATCACCATGTCAGCGATACAACTCCAGCCAGCACCAGTATCTCTCCAAGCCAGTTTGCGCTGCATATGCAATACCTAGCAGACAACAATTTTGAGGTGATTGCCTTATCAAGCTTAATGAATTCAATTAAAACACAAACAGCGTTGCCCAATAAGTCTGTGGTTATTACCTTTGATGATGCTTATTTAGATATTTTAACCCAGGGTAAACCGATATTAGATCAACACGATTATCCCTTTACCATCTTTATTAATCCCGGCATTGTCGAGCAAAATTCCGAGCATTATCTCTCGTGGCAGCAACTCAAAGTAATGGCAGACGACGGGGTAATTATTGCTAATCATGGCATGGCGCACGATTCATTAATCCGAATACCTGATGGCATGACGATGCAACAATGGTTAGCGAAAAACACGCAGTCGTTACTCAGTGCAGAAAAAATAATTGCAGAAAAAACTGGGCAGAGTTGGCGCTATTTCGCTTATCCCTACGGTGAATATAATCCTGAAATTCAGCAGTGGATACAAGACAATAACTTTGTCGCTTTCTCACAACAATCAGGCGCTGTTGGCTTGAGTACTAACACGACAATTATTCCACGTTTTCCGGCCTCACAGCCTTACGATCAATTACCAAGCTTACGCGATAAACTCAATGCTTTACCTTTTAGCATACGCGTTGAAGCAGAAAATCAGCAAACCATTTTTCAACAGGGTGAGTCAACTTCAGTAAGTTTTAAGGTTGATGTGGACGATTTTAATCCTGAACAATTAAATTGCTATATTTCTGGTTTAGGCCGTCAAGAAATTCAATGGCAAGGTGATGAAATCTTTACTATTAATTACAGCGCAGCACTGCCAACAGGTCGTGTGCGTTGCAATTGTACCGCCCCCAGCATTAGTGAGCCTGGACGCTATTATTGGTTTTCAAAACCTTGGTTTATTCTCAAAGAAAACGGTGAATGGTTTCCGCTATAGTCTTATTCACGGTAAATGTTATCTGTTATCACTATTGGTATTAAGGCCAATAGTGATAACGAGTCATACTTTCTGTCGGTAGGATTTATGCTCTCAAGTAAACCTTAACTTGTTGACTAGATTGCTGAATCCATATGATGGATAAGACCAATTAACCAGTGATCTTTAAGCTGACAGCTATTAACTGACAGCTTAAAATTTACTTTAACTCTAGCTCAATACAAAGCGACAATTTTGGCAAAGTCACTGACCAGTTTATCGCCTTCAATCACCGGAACTTCACCCAGTGCTTGTTTAGGTTTAAAAATAGCTTCTACTTTACCTGCAGGGTTAATCAAAACCAATGACGCACTGTGATCGACTAAATAGCTGGTCGCAGTTGCGCCATGATTGTCTTTAGCATCGCTATTAACTTTTTGCCCCGATTTTTTCTCTGACGCTGGCTCTGATTCAGTTATCGCATACATTAAGCCTAAATTACGGGCAAATGGAAACAACACACCATGATGGCCATATAAGGCCTTAAATTCCGGATTAAAATAACCAATATAGCTGGCAAGCTTTGCTTGTGTATCACGTTTTGGGTCAACAGACACTAATAACACTTGGCTTTTATTGCTGATCGCTTTTAAATCATCATAAATAAAGTTCATTTCTTGCAAGGTAGTTGGGCAAACATCTGGGCACGATGTATAACCAAAAAATACCCAACTCCAATGACCTTTTAGCGACGCGTTGTTAAAGGCTTCACCCAAATGATCCGTTAATTCAAAAGCTTTAACATCTCTTGCTTGTTGATAATGCAAGGCAAATTCAACCGGGGCTTTTTTATTTAGCTGACCAAATAACATCACACCTGCTGCTAGTGCCCCCAAGGCTACAATCAGAATAACAATTTTATTCATTAACCTGTTACCGGTAATAGATAATGATCGAGTAACAGAATAATAAATAACGCCATTAAATGCACAATAGAAAACTTGAAAGTGTCCATTGCCGTATTTTCATCGGCATTAAATTTCAGTTTCCATGCGTAAGCAAAAAACACTAAGTTCAATACCACAGCACCAATTAAATATAACCAATTACTCATCCCCACTAAATAAGGTAACAAGCCCACTATAAAGAGCAAGACGGTATATAACAAAATTTGAGTTTTGGTAAAATTAACGCCATGTGTGACGGGTAACATAGGAATGTTTACTTTTGCATACTCGTCTTTACGATGAATAGCCAACGCCCAAAAATGTGGTGGCGTCCAAGTAAAGATTAATAACACTAATAATAACGCATTAGGATGCACTTCATTGGTCATTGCTGTCCAACCCAATAAAGGGGGAATAGCACCGGCTAAACCGCCAATAGTAATATTTTGTGGGGTAGCACGCTTTAAGTACATAGTATAAACAAAACTATAACCGACTAAGCCTGAAAAAGTTAACCAAGCAGTGAGCGGGTTAACTAGGCTATATAAAATAGCAAAGCCGGTTACCGCTAGAGTCATAGCAAATGTCGACGCATTACGCGCGGAAAGTCTACCATTTGGCAAAGGGCGATTATGAGTACGCCCCATTTCACTGTCGATGCGCTGATCAACAATATGATTAATCGCTGCTGCGGCAGATGACAAAAAACCAATACCTATCATCGACGGCACTAACACCTGCCATGGAATAACACCCGGCACAGATAAACACATGCCCACTAATGCAGTTAATACTAATAACGCGACGACCCTAGGCTTGGTAATTTCATAATAATCACGCCAAATGGGTGTACTAGGTGCGCTATGGCTCGCTTCTATTGTGTTGCTTTGACTCATAATATGCTCCTAAGTTTTACGTTTTAAACTGTATGTCATGGTAATTAATGACATCATTAACATGGCGGCTACTACGTTGTGACTCACCGCAACATTTAGCGGTAGTGAGAACCAAACATTGCTAATACCCAAGCCAACTTGCACGCTGAGTATAAAACCTAAACTCAATGCGGCGTTCTTAAAAAATGGTGCTTGCGCCTTACGATAAATGCGAATAGCCAACCAAAACAAGTACAGTGTTGTTACTATAGCACCTAAGCGATGCATAACATGAATGGTCAAGCGTGAGGCATGATCAAGGTGGCCAAATTCATAACTTTCTTTCTCCGGCGGAATAAGATCAAAAGCATGTTCAAAGTTCATCTGCTCTAGCCAACCCGCTTGGCATATAGGGAGTTCAGCACAAGTAAGCGCGGCATAGTTAGATGATGTCCAACCGCCCAAACCAATTTGTGCCACTAAAATAAAAATACCAATCACAGCAAATTTAAAATATTTTTTCAGGCCAATGTCACCGCCCGGCACTCGAAAATCACTCAAACGTAAATACAGTAATAGCAATAAGCACAACGTAGTAAAGCCACCCAGTAAATGCCCCATTACCACCACGGGCATTAACTTCATGGTGACAGTCCACATGCCAAGTGCTGCTTGAAAAATAACTACTATTAGCAGTAAAATTGGCAATCCTAACGGACCACGTTGTGCACGACGCTTTATCGAAATTAAGGCAATAATAAGGATCAATACCCCTAATGAACCAGCAAAATAGCGATGGATCATTTCATTCCATGCTTTTTCTGGTTCAACAGGACGTTCAGGAAACGCTTGCTCAGCAGCAATAATTTGGGCACTGGTTTTAGGCACTTCAACTAAACCATAACAACCTGGCCAATCTGGGCAACCAAGACCTGCATGGGTTAGGCGTGCATAAGCACCTAAACTGACCACCACAATCGCTAATAATATACTAACAAAAACAAGTTTTCTAAGGTCGGAAGAGCTTTGTGTTCTCATTTAGCCAATCCTTGAATACTTCAGCAGTTTCTTAAAGTCTGCCAATATGGCTTTGCCAAATTTTGGCAGCTGCTCGGCATTTTTGGGTGGTACATGGCTAAGAATGACGTTACCTAGGGGGTCAACAATCAAGACTTGTGATTGTGTTATCGCCACCTTTGCCAAAGCGGGCATAGTTTGAATATGCCAACGATTAAGTTGAATTTTTTCTGCTTGCTCTGCGCGTAAATCTTGTTGCGTTAAACCAACGAGTTTCACACGTGGCATTTCTTTACCTAGGGCAATATAAGTGTTGTTAACACTGACTAAGGTATTTTCACATTGCTCATCACAACGGGTTGGCAAGGTGTATAACATCAACCATTGGTGATCAAAGTCGTCAATACTTAAGCCAAGTTGCGCTAAGGTTAACTCATTTTCAATCAGTTGCCCTTGATTGGTCACTCCGTAATTAAACCATTGCTGATTCAATGCCAATTTAGCTAGTACAATGGGAATGATGAACACCGCCAAGAGAATTAGCATACTGCGGCGCGATTTATTTAACTTTGAAGAACTCATAAAACTTAGCCTTTTATTCTTATTATTTGGTTTCGGTATTTGTCTAACCTGTTTATTCAAAATTATCTCAGGTTACTTATGCTTATTCAGACGGATCTTTTTTAGCTATTTTTATCGCCGCCCAAACCATCAAACTTATCCAAGCTAACGCTAAACTAAACCATTGAAACGCATAGGCTCGGTGTTTTTCTGGTGGCATTACGATGGGCTGCCAATTTTTTATATAACCTATAGTCTCTTTTTTATCTAAATAAACGACAAAGGGCAATAGTTTCTTATCAATTAATTCTGAAAACTTATCTAGTTCGATTTGCTGTACTCGTAATGGCCAGGACGGATTAGTTAAGTTTTGTGCTTGTAATTGAATACCCACTTCCACTTCTCGCACATGGCCTGTGATGGTGTGTTGGCCAGTAATAGGGCTGACTTCAGGTAATATATTTCGGTCAATTGAGCCTTGCACCCAACCTAGATTAACTAATATAGCATCCCCATTACTTTCAATGATTTGATAAACACGATAACCCAAACGGCTTTTATTGGGTTGGTTGTCGAGTAAAAATATTTTATCGCCAACAAAATCACCCTTTAACTGAATAGGTAAGTCGTTAATACCATCTTGTAAACCGCTCAGTGTTAATACTTGCGCTAGTGATAAAGCTTGGCGTTGGCTTAATTCACTGATGTGCTGTTGACGTTGTTCTTTTTCAAGCGCTCGGTCAATCTGCCAAAATCCGAGCTTGATTAATGACGAAAATACTAGCATGGTAAATATAACCATCGGCCAATTAAGTTGCTTGAATTTGTGCTTAAGTGATACCGACTTCATAGACTACCGCATGTTGACTAACTAAAAACAGATGATAAAAGAGAGAATACTGTGTTAATTAAATTTATTGTTGTCGGCTTATTAGCCTTTATGGTTTATAACCTATTTCGAGCGTTATTCATTATGAATAAAAATGACCCGAATAAAGCATCCATGTCTAAGTTTATAGGCCGACGGGTGATGACTTCTGTTGTACTAGTGTTACTACTACTACTGGGTATTCTCACCGGAGTGATCACACCTAACCCTAGTCCGTACTAAAAAGTCAAAAGGTACGATATTTATCAACATAAATATCGTACCTTAAACTGCTTATTCAAACACAATAGCGTTAAATAATATAAACGAACACAAACAGTATTACCCACACTACATCAACAAAATGCCAATACCAACTCGCGGCTTGAAAGGCAAAATGGTTTTTCGGCGTAAAATGCCCCTTAAATACTCGAATAAGCATCACAAACAGCATAATAGTCCCTAAGGTCACATGCATGCCGTGAAAGCCCGTCAGCAAATAAAAAGTATTGCCATAAATGCCACTGTCTAAATACAATTTCATTTCGTCGGCATAACCATGGGCGTATTCTAAGCCTTGGCAAAACAAAAACACCACACCTAATACAACGGTCAGCCCTAGCCAAAACTTCAATAAACCACGTTTATTCTGCTCTAACGAAACATGAGCAAAATGGGCGGTAATTGATGAAGTTAACAACAAAATAGTGTTAATTAATGGCAAGCCATACCAACCCATAGCGGTAGTTTCAGTACCGTCTGGCGTTTTAATTAATGGCCAAGTCGCGGTAAATTCAGGCCATAATATTATTGCCGTTGCGGCATTATTTCCGGCGCCATCAAGCCAAGGCACTGAAAAGGTACGGGCGTAAAGTAAGGCGCCAAAAAAAGCAGCAAAAAACATCACTTCTGAAAAAATAAACCAACTCATACCTTGGCGGAATGAATTGTCCATTTGGTGGCTATATTTTCCTGACATTGACTCGGTAATAACATTGTTAAACCAACCAAACATCATATAAATAATCAAGGCAATACCCGCCAGCAATACCCAGCCGCCGCCTGCATTTTCAGGGTTATTCAAATTTGCTACATAATTTGCCGCACCTACGGCAATCAAAAACAAGGCAATAGCGCCCACTATTGGCCACTTGCTTTGCGCTGGTACGTAATAACTTTCGTATTCTTTTATTGTCATTGTTGTTCCCCTCATTTAAGTGCCAAGCACTTAAGAATCAACCGAGCTTGTAATGTCGTACAAGGTGTAAGATAGGGTGATGGTGGATACGTCATCGGGTATGTCTAAATCAACATAAAATTGCAATCCCATTTCAACATCCTCACTGGCTTTTAACGGTTGGCTATTAAAACAAAAGCATTCTATCTTTTGAAAATAAACCGCCGCCCGCCCTGGTGATACTGACGGCACAGCTTGTCCGACAATATCGCTTGTAGACTCATTTTTAGCGTAAAATATAACGGTTTTGCGCTCACCTGGGTGTACTTCTACTTCATTAACCATGGGCTCAAACTTCCAAGGGATACCTTTGGCTGTCCGAGTCAAAAATTGTACGGTAATGGTACGTTCGGTATCTATGCTCTTGACGTTGTAACTGGCCGCAACATTAGATGTTTTTCCGTTTAACCCAGTGATATCACAAAAAACGTCGTATAACGGCACCAGCGCAAAACCAAAACCAAACATACCAAAAACAATCAACATCAGTTTTTTTACTGTTTTTTTCACCGAAGCATCATGCGTTTTCGCTTGTGCTTGCTTTGATAACTTGTTTTGCGATTCACCGTTAGTCATTTTAGCTCCACTTAATCAATTTTTGGTGGTGTTGTGAATGTGTGGTATGGCGCAGGGCTAGGCACTGTCCATTCCAAACCTTCAGCTCCATCCCAAGGTTTCATCGGCGCTTTTTCTCCACCTCTAATACACTTGATAACCAATACCAAGAAGATTAACTGCGAAATACCAAAGGCAAAGCCACCAATACTGACCCACTTATTAAAGTCAGCAAACTGCAAAGCATAATCAGGAATACGACGCGGCATACCGGCCAACCCTAAAAAGTGCATTGGGAAAAACAATAAGTTTACTGAAATAAGTGAACACCAAAAATGCCACTTACTTAACGTATCGTTATACATGTAACCCGTCCATTTTGGTAACCAGTAATAAGCGCCAGCAAAAATAGAAAACAACGCCCCAGTAACCAATACATAGTGGAAATGAGCCACAACAAAGTAAGTATCGTGATATTGAAAATCAGCTGGGGTCATTGCTAACATCAAGCCAGAAAAACCACCAATAGTGAACAAAATCACAAAGGCAATAGAGAACAACATAGGGGTTTCAAAACTAAGAGACCCACGCCACATTGTTGCTGCCCAGTTAAAGACTTTCACCCCTGTAGGTACGGCAATTAACATCGTACAATACATAAAGAATAATTCGCCAAATAACGGCATACCCGTGGTAAACATATGATGCGCCCAAACGATAAACGACAAAAATGCAATTGATGCGGTCGCGTAAACCATTGAACTGTAGCCAAATAGAGGCTTACGTGAGAAGGCTGGAATTGTTGTAGAGACAATACCAAATGCAGGTAAAATCATGATGTAAACTTCAGGATGACCAAAGAACCAGAAAATATGTTGGAACATTACTGGGTCACCACCACCGGCGGCATCAAAGAAACTGGTGCCAAAATAGGTATCGGTTAACACCATAGTAACGGTACCCGCGAGCACCGGCATCACCGCGATTAACAAGTAAGCCGTAATGAAAAATGTCCAAACAAATAATGGCATTTTCATGTAAGTCATACCAGGCGCACGCATATTCATGATGGTTACAACGATGTTAATTGCGCCCATAATTGAGGAAATTCCCATAATATGTACCGCAAAAACGAAGAACGCTGTACTACCGTTACTATAGGTCGTTGATAAAGGCGCGTAGAAGGTCCAACCAAAGTTTGGTGCACCACTTTCCATAAAGAAAGACGACAATAAAATAGCGAAAGCAAAGGGTAATATCCAAAAGCTCCAGTTATTCAGCCTAGGGAGTGCCATATCTGGCGCACCAACCATCATAGGTAGCATCCAGTTAGCCAAACCGGTAAAGGCTGGCATTATCGCACCAAATACCATAATAAGACCGTGTACTGTGGTCATTTGGTTAAAGAAATCAGGCTCAATTATCTGTAGTCCAGGCTGAAATAATTCAGCTCGGATAACCAACGCCATAGCACCGCCAGTCAAAAACATGATAAAAGAGAACCATAAATACATCGAACCAATGTCTTTATGGTTTGTGGTATATAGCCAGCGTTTTATGCCGGTCATTTTATGATCATGGTGCTCACCGTCATGTGAATCATGCTCGGATTGATCATCAATTACATCTGTAGTCATTATAACGCCTCCCTACTTCGCGCTAGCAGCAGCAACGGCTGCTGGCTGGACTAAATCACCGGTGTTATTACCCCAAGCGTTACGCTCATAAGTGACAACCGCCGCAATTTGCGTTTTAGTTAATTGGCCGGCAAAAGCCGCCATCGCTGGATTTTTCTTGCTGCCGTTAAGCACCATATCCAAATGCACTGCTACATCACCGGTAGCAATCAGACTACCTTTAAGTGCAGGAAAAACAGGCGCCATGCCTTCACCAGTAGCTTGATGACAAGCAGCACAAGCTGTCATGTAGACATCTTCACCCAGGGTCATTAATTCGTCTTGGCTATAAACCTTTGATAAATCTTCTTCTGGTATGACTTTGGCAACGGTTTCAGCAACTTGTTCTTTAACGTCTGCAACCGCTTGCTTAACCATATCTGAGGTACCTGCGCCACTAACCGCTTGCACGTCAGCCGCTTGAACAGCTTCACCTGTATTGTTACCCCAAGCATTACGCTCATAAGTTACAACCGCCGCAATTTCTTTTAAGCTTAATTGCTTACCATAAGCTTGCATGCCGGTACCTGCTTTACCATTAACGACAATATCTATATGCGCGCTAGCGGGACCCGTTGTGGCAATAGCACTGCCTTTAAGGGCTGGAAATGCGGGTGGTAAACCTTGTCCACTGACTTGGTGACACGCTGCGCAGTAAGCGGTATAGGTTGTTTCGCCCAGTTGCATTAATTCGTCCATTGAAGCCGAAGCATTTAACGACGCCGCTTCAGCAGCTGCTGCATTGGCTTTCATTTGCTTTTGCTCATCAAGCCAAATGGCGTAATCGGCTTCAGACTTAACTTCAACCACTATCGGCATAAAGCCGTGGTCTTTGCCACACAACTCAGCACATTGGCCACGATAAACACCGGGTTCATCTACCTTGGTCCAAGCTTCATTAATAAAGCCTGGGTTAGCATCTTGTTTTACCGCAAATGCCGGTACCCACCAAGCATGGATAACATCATCAGAAGTAATAACAAAACGCACTTTTTTATTGGTTGGAATCACCAAAGGACGATCAACTTCTAACAGATAATGTTCACCTTTTTCTGCTGAGGTACCATCTTGGTTTTCGTATTGTTCACGCGGGGTAGAAAGCACTGAATAAAATTCAAGGTCTTGATCAAAATATTTATAATGCCATTTCCACTGAGAACCTGTTACTTGAATGGTTAAATCCGCGTCATCGTTATTTTCCATATCGATCAGCGTAATAGTGGCAGGAAAAGCCATAGCAATTAGAATAACGACAGGAATCGCCGTCCAAAGAATTTCAACTTTTGTGCTTTCATGAAAGGTTGCTGGTTTGAAACCTTTTGATTTACGGTGAAACACCATAGACCAAAACATAGCACCAAAGACCACAATACCGATACCAGTACAGATATAGAGCACCAGCATATGTAAATCATATACGTCTCTGCTCACCTCAGTAACACCTTTAGTTAAGTTCAGCGACATATCTGCCCACGCTGAACTAGACAACAAGCCCCCTAGCAACAGCAAACCTAGGTTACGTCTTTTCACACGACATCTCCTTCACCTTTAATTTAGGCCAAACAACATATTTTCATTATGAAAACCGGCTATTTAGCGCATACATTTATTATTATTTAAGTGACGCATTAATCAACAGCTATCAATTACGCCCTATTGTTTTTTTGTACGTTTTCCAGACTAGAATTACTTAAAACTTGATAGGGGTCAATTTTTAATTTCAAAAGTATGATAAATAAAAACCAATAAATACAATAGAGTAAATGCCCTAAACTGGACGACAAGTAGATTTTTAAAAGGATGGCTGCAATGTTTATATTTTGTTCAAGGCATACTTTTCATGCTGAATAATAAATAATCAACACAGAAATTTGCTGTATAAAAAGCAAGCTATTAGCGGTATTTATTGCCGAATAGGAGGATTGTTCTAACCAAAAAAATTGAGCTACATATTAGGCACAGAAATGGTTATCAAGCATAAGAAATACGCAGATTTTAACCCCTTGGCTTAAACCAAGTTACCGTTAAATCTGCGAGATATAATGTAGGAAAGTCTAGTGTAGGAAAATCTAGTCTAGCTAAGTATTAGCATTTATGAAGTAAGTGCAAGGTGAACTACATCCAATCAGCCGCGCGAATAACACCAACGGCTAGGCCTTCGATATTAAATTGCTGAGACTTTAAATCGACCTTAATCGGTGCAAAATCTTCATTTTCAGCATGTAAATAAACCACATTGCCCTCACGTTTAAAACGCTTCACGGTAACATCGTCTTCCACACGAGCAACAATCACTTGACCGTTTTGCACATCGGTTGTTTGATGAACAGCCAACAAGTCGCCATCCATAATGCCGATATCTTTCATGCTCTCGCCATTAACTCGCAATAAATAATCAGCTGGAGGATGAAATAAATTGCCATCAACTTTGTAATGTTGTTCAACATGTTCTTGCGCCAAAATAGGCTCACCGGCCGCCACACGACCAATAAGTGGCAAACCATCTTCAGCGATAAACTCTTGTGTAAGACGAATACCACGCGATGTGCCAGGCAGCATTTCAATATAGCCTTTCTTCGCTAGCGCTTTTAGATGTTCTTCTGCTGCATTGGCCGACTTAAAACCAAAAAAAGCAGCAATTTCGGCACGCGTTGGCGGCATACCCGTATCAGAAATTTTTTCTCGGATCAGATCAAAAATCTGCTGTTGTCTGGGGGTTAAAGGGCGCATAGTTATTCCTTAAGCTACTTAAGAGCGAGCCTGTATTTTTACACAGTATTACTGTTATTGTATACAGGCTGTAAATAAACGCAAGAAAATAATAATCCGGCTTTGCTGGTTTGGGTTTTAGTTGCAATGGTGGTGTTTCCAAAAAATTAAGTGCTCAGTCCATGTTGTTGTAAAGCGGCTTTCACGATTAAATCAGTCAGGTATGCATCATGGTCAATTTGAATGTTAATGAATCAAAAAGCACTACTGATTAAGGTCATTAAAAATACCCATAAATATAACTATTAACCTTGCTAAAACAGCAGGTAAATCAACCTTAGAAGGTGAATGGAAGATAATGAATAAACACGAATATTTAGGTTGTTGCCAAGCACAGTTGCTAAAAGTTTTTAGCCTCGCAAAAAATCATAAAAAAGATGATAAGCAAAAATTCAGAGTTGAAGGCTTTATCCATGCGGGTAAAGCGTTAGGCGTTATATCTCATGCAGAGGCTGTCGATGTTATCGCGCGATCTCACTTTCAGGTATTTGGTGAAAGTATTGAGTCTCGCCAAAATAGAAAAGCGAGCTTAAAGGAAGCGGTTGCCAAAGGTGATGAAAATTTTATTAACATTCCAGCTTATGAGCGCTCAAAGCTATAATGCTTCAATCTCCTTCAACGTCTTAACTCATTAAGGCTTTAAGACCTCAAAGCACAGTCAGTCATTTTAAACAACGGCTTAAATACCCAGTGATGCAATAAGCGCCTCAATTAACTAAGCTTTTAACAAGTTTATAGCCTTTGCAAACCTCGCTTAGTCTGGGTATTAGCGCTTTCATTGCCGGCTTTGCTTTTCAGTATGCTCGCTAAACTGAGTACCTTAAGTTAACATCAATTTAGCTATCAACCACCTCATATCAATAGATTTAAACTATGATAAAAATTCGTGATTTAGAATATCTAACCGCCATTGCCGAATATAAGCATTTTGGCCATGCTGCTGAGGCTTGCTTTGTTAGTCAACCAACGCTAAGTGGTCAAATTCAAAAACTAGAACAACGCCTTAAGCTAACCTTAATTGAACGCCAACCGCGCAATGTTATGCTAACACCCGCAGGAAAACAGTTAGTACAACAAGCTCGGCAAGTACTTAACGCCGCGAATAACTTTGAAGAAGCGGCAAAAGCGCTACTTGATCCACTGTCAGGTGATTTACATATAGGCTTAATACCGACGTTAGCGCCATATATATTGCCGCATATTATGCCAGCACTAAACAGCAATCTAGCGAAAATAAACTTCTATTTACATGAAAATAGAACCCAAGATTTACTGCAACAATTAGAAGCAGGCAAACTCGATATTTTAATTTTGCCTTGGTTACCAGAAATGGCACGTTTTGAACGTTACGATTTATTCATCGAGCCCTTGGTAATGGCAACGTCACCTTCACATCCACTGGCTAATAAAACCAAAGTAACATTTGATGATTTACATAATCAAAAAATTCTCACTTTAGAAGATGGCCATTGTTTGAGAGATCAAGCCATGGGCTATTGCTTTAGCGCTGGTGCGGAGGAAGATGATAGTTTTCGAGCCACCAGTCTTGAAACCTTACGATATATGGTGGCAAGCAATATGGGTATTACGCTGCTACCACAGTTGGCGACAATTAATTATGCTCCACAGAAGCATATTCATTACATTCCTTTTGAAAGCCCGCAACCGGTGCGTGAAATATCATTACTTTGTCGTGCCGGTTACGCGCGTATGGAAAGTGTTAGCGCTGTGGTTAATGAAGTGCGCCAAGCAGTAACGGGTTTATTTGATGAATAAGTTAGCTATGTTTCACAACCCGCTTATGAGCTTGGAGCAAAAACGGTTAAGCTTCATTTAACTTGATGAACTAAAGTTCAAGCTATATCACGCCTGCATGGAACTTAGATGGGTCAAAGGTAAAATCAGTGCAACAGCAAACGCGCTATTAACGAAAAAACGCTACCGTTGCGACGATAGCGTTTATTTTTTTAGTACTTATTGTACTGGCGTTTCAGTGCTAGTTTGAGCTGCGAGTTAAGCCGCTACTAATTAATCCGCTACTAATTAATCCGCTACTAATTAATCCGCTACTAAGCTGCAGCTTCGCTAACGCTTTCAGTGTTTTCAAGCGGGTTCGGTGTTCTAATTAAATAATCGAATGCACCTAATGCTGCTGTTGCTCCACTGCCCATAGCGATAATAATTTGCTTAAATGGCGTGTCTGTTACATCCCCCGCCGCATAAACACCCGCAATATTGGTTTCACCTTTGTGATTAATGATCACCTCGCCTCGCTCGGTTAAATCAACAGTTCCTTGCAAAAACTTTGAATTTGGCACTAAACCAATTTGTACGAAAATACCGGCAAGTTCGACACTCTCTTGCTTATCTGTTGCACGATTAAGGTAGTTTAGTCCAGTCACATGCTTGCCATTACCTAATACTTCGGTGGTTTGAGCATTAACAATAATCTCGATATTTGGCAACGAACGCGCTTTATTTTGTAATACCGCATCAGCACGTAGTACGCTATCAAATTCAAGAACAGTAACATGCTTAACTAAGCCAGCGAGATCTATGGCTGCCTCGATACCTGAGTTACCACCACCAATCACAGCAACTGATTTGCCTTTAAATAATGGCCCATCACAGTGCGGACAATAAGCGACACCTTTACCACGGTATTCTTGCTCACCAGTAACCTTCATTTCTCTCCATCTTGCGCCTGTAGCAATAATGGTTGAGCGTGTTTGTAAGATAGCGCCGTTTTCTAATTCAACGGTGATTAAACCACCTTCAACATCACTTTCTATAATTTTTTTCACCTGTTGATTATTCATAATATCAACATCATATTCATTAACATGGGCTTCTAGGTTAGCCACTAGTTTAGGCCCATCAGTTGCATTCACTGAGATAAAATTTTCAATGGACATGGTTTCTTGTAATTGGCCACCAAAATTGTCTGCCACTATGCCTGTGCGTATCCCTTTACGGGCACTATATATTGCTGATGATGCACCTGCTGGGCCACCACCTATAACTAATAAGTCAAAAGCTGCTTTGTTGTTTATCGCCTTAGCTTGTCTCGCGCCAGCATTGGTATCAACTTTGTTTAAAATCTCAGTTACCGTCATTCTGCCTTGGCCAAACGCTTTACCATTTAAGTAAACTGCCGGTACTGATAAAATATCTCGTTTGTATACTTCTTCTTGGAATAATGCCCCATCAACCATCACATGCTTAATTTGCGGATTAATTGCCGCCATCATGTTAAGTGCTTGCACTACGTCTGGGCAATTTTGACAACTTAAGGAAATATAGGTTTCAAAGCTATGTTCACCTTCTAGTGAGGCCACTTGCTCAATCACCGCTTTATCAAGCTTTATTGGGTGTCCACCGCTGTGTAACAAGGCTAATACCAGAGAAGTAAATTCATGCCCCATCGGCACGCCAGCGAAGCGCATTTCGCCGCCAGTTTTAACTGATTTTACTAACATTGATGGCACTCGCTCGTTGCTTGCATCTGCTGCAACAACCGAGACTAATGCTGACATTTCAGCAATTTCTGTCACCAAGGTATTTAATTCTTTTGATTTAACGTCGTCACCTAAAAATACTGATAATTCAACAGCCGATGTTAAATTCTGTAAATAGGTCGTTAGTTGCTGCTTTAAGTTCGTATCTAACATGGTTTATTCCTTTGAAAAAACTGCTGAATAGGATGATTTTTAGATCATGCTGAATTGGCTTGGTAAATACCGCGATATTTTAAAACTATCGCGGTAGTTTTTTACTTTATTTAGATTTTGCCAACTAAATCTAATGAGGGTGTTAATGTTTCTGCACCTGGCTGCCATGCTGCTGGACATACTTCACCGTCATGTTCAGCTACATATTGTGCCGCTTGAATTTTGCGCACTAGCTCTTTTGCTGAACGGCCTATACCTAGATCATGTATCTCAGCAATTTTAATTTCGCCTTCAGGGTTGATAACAAACGTGCCACGTAATGCTAAGCCGTCGTCTTCAATCATGACACCGAAGTTGCGAGTAATTTTGCCTGTTGGGTCACCAATCATTGGGTAGGTAATTTTGCCAATAGTGTCTGAACTGCCGTGCCAAGCTTTATGGGTAAAATGTGTGTCGGTTGATACTGAGTAAACTTCAACGCCCATTTCTTGTAGTTGTGCATAATGGTCAGCCATATCACCTAACTCTGTTGGACAAACAAAGGTAAAGTCAGCTGGATAAAAGAAAAATACTGCCCATTTTCCTGCAACATCAGCTTCTGAAACCTCGACAAATTCGCCTTTACTAAATGCTGTTGCGTTAAATGGTTGGATGGTTGAATTGATAATTGATTTATACATGTTTATCTCCACTTGTTTTAAAAATATGAGTACTTGTTAAGTTGGGACAATGATACGCCGGCATTTAAAATAGGAACAATCGTTTGAATTTATCATATCGATAGGTAAAAACTATTACTGTATTGTAGAATGAAATGTAGAAAGAGCAGGACACTGTTGCTGTGACTGTTTAACTTTATTTTATAGATGGCTAAAATTTCAATGTTGCAGAAAGTGATATGAAAAATAAGATTGCCTATTAATATCAGCTTAATTTCTTTAGCTATAATCAAAGCAAAAAAAAGACAAAAAAAACGCCCCTCAATTGAGGAGCGTATAAAAATATAAAAACACTAATAAAAACAAAACCGAGGGGGGAAATCTCTTGTTAAGTAAGAGTGCTATTATTATGGTTAGTTCAATTTAAATAAAAATAAACCTAAATCCCTCGACGAAGATTTGGTGAAAATAAATGATTCCCTACTCATGGAACAAAAATTAATCGCTTTACTCCTTACCACTTTCAATAATTAATCATTCATTCGCCACAAATTATAGGCAAAAAAAACGCTCCTCAATTGAGGAGCGTATAAAAACACTAATAAAAACAAAACCGAGAGGGAAATCTCTTGTTAAGTAAGAGTGCTATTATTATCGTTAGTTCAATTAAAATAAAAATAAACCTAACCCCCTCGACAAAGATTTGGTGAAAATAAATGATTTCCTACTCATGGAACAAAAATTAATCGCTTTACTCCTTACCACTTTCAATAATTAATCATTCATTCGCCAAAAATTATAGGCAAAAAAAACGCTCCTCAATTGAGGAGCGTATAAAAATATAAAAACACTAATAAAAACAAAACCGAGGGGGAAATCTCTTGTTAAGTAAGAGTGCTATTATTATCGTTAGTTCAATTTAAATAAAAACAAACCTAAATTCCTCGACGAAGATTTGGTGGAAATAAATGATTCCCTACTCATGGAACAAAAATTAATCACTTTGCTCCTTGCCACTTTCAATAATTAATCATTCATTCGCCAAAATTATAGGCAAAAAAAACGCCCCTCAATTGAGGAGCGTATAAAAATATAAAAACACTATAAAACACTAATAAAAACAAAACCGAGGGGAGAATCTCTTGCTAAGTAAGAGTGCTATTATTATGGTTAGTTCAATTTATATAAAAATAAAAATAAAAATAAAACCATAGCTTTCGCCGTTAATACTTAGTCTTTAATGACATGCAGTTTGAAGAAATAACCCTATCTAACCTAAACCCCTCGACGAAGATTTGGTGAAAATAAATGATTCATTACTCATGGAACAAAAATTAATTTCTTTACTCCTACCACTTTCAATAATTAATCATTCATTCGCCAAAAATTATAGGCAAAAAAAACGCCCCTCAATTGAGGGGCGTATAAAAATATAAAAACACTAATAAAAACAAAACCGAGGGGAGAATCTCTTGCTAAGTAAGAGTCACTTAATAGTGCTTAGTTCAACTTTATTGAAAAAAAAATTTATATCTGTGTAAGTTGCTGTCTATCAGCAATTAAATTTAGTATTTTGGAGAGTTTTTTGGCAAGGTAGCCCGACAATAATTTCGGCTGCTGTCGTATCAATTCCAATTCAGTCGCTGTAATAGCAACATGACAATCTATTAGCATGTTGTTTGAGCTCAGCAACACAACGTCATCTGCAAACGTTTCTACTTCAACATTCGGTGCTTGTTTTGCTACATTGCCAAATTCGTTAATCGCGACAAGATAAAAATTGATCTGTAAAATATCTGCTTCATCGCCATACCAATTCGCCGTCATGGTATGAAAATTTAACTGCGCTTCAAGTTTATTACTAATGGCGGCAATATTTTTTATTTCGGCCACTAGGTCGTTACTCACCTGAATAGAAATTGGCAAGGTTTCAGTCATAATATCCATGATAGTTGACGCCTTTTGAATAAGTAGTTTATCGGTAAATAATAAGCACTCACAATAGCTATATAATTTGATGGCTTTTTGATGGCTTTGCACGTGTCATTATACCATAGCTAACTGACTAAATTATTTTTTGCATATCTGTGCATTTATCTTCATATCCGCCCATAAAAATCGCGCAATTAAGTTCACTAGGATTAAGTTCAATAGTGAGCAGACTAGATACTATGCTCCACGCCATTAAAAAAATAAAGACAGACCTTTCTATCCCATCGTTATTCAGTTGCTATTGTTATTGTTGCTCTTTTATCGATATTATAAGGCCACAGCCTATGATCAAAAATTATCAATCGCACTGCTACAGCAATGATGGGTGGAATCGTTAACGCGGCTACGCTCACACCATTAACTACTGCCAGTAGAATAGCTATTGTGGAGAGTAACGCAATTAAAACAACACTGATTAAAGCTAGAACAAGAAGAAAAAAGCCTTTAAAACTCTTTAACCTCAGCCATAAGCTGCATAAATGGTTGATGCTATTTATTGGTGCGCAATTTGTTATTTGGTCTGTTACGGGTGCTTATATGGTCTTTTTTGATATTGATTATATTCACGGTGATAGCTTAATTATCAACCATCAAAATAAAATAAAATCAGAGAACTTAACTTACTCCTCATCAACATTATTTCAACAATATCCGCAGGCTAAAAACTTAAGTGTTGGCATGCTGGTAAACCGTGAAGTCTATCGCTTTAACATAGCTAAACAAGCCGTTATAATTGATGCACAGAACGGCGAACCGTTATCACCATTAAATAAAAACACGGCAATTACCATAGCAAAGCACCTTTATTCTGGTGATGGCAAAGTCCTTAATGCCGAGCTAATAACTACAAATCCACACTTTGGCTTAAGTGCTCGACATTTACCTGTATGGCAGGTTAATTTTGACAACTTCACCTCACCGTCGCTGTATATCTCAGAGAGTAACGGTAAACTTGTTAGCAAACGTCACCAACTTTGGTATTTGTTTGATTGGATGTTTCGCTTGCATATCATGGATTATGGCGATGACGAAGATGTCAGTAATTGGTTACTGTTTTTTATTGCTTCATTGGGATTTTTTGCTGTCTTTAGTGGTTTAGTACTGACTTATTTCAAAGTGATCAAACCGATAATAATCTCACGTAGAAAAAACCGCGATAGGGCTAAAAAAGCGCAACAAGATAACCGCTTATCTTTTGGAGACAAGTCATGATGCTTTGGATAAAAAAAATTCATAAATGGGCCTCATTACTCGTCGGTCTACAACTACTTATTTGGCTAACCAGTGGCTTAGTCTTCAATGTCATTGATCACAAAAAAGCCCGCGGTAATGCTTATCGTCAAACGGCAATGGCCGAGCAGCCAACTCTGGCAAACAAAGCACTGTTACCCGTTAAAAGCATACTAAAATTATACCCGGCTACGCTTGAACTCAACCAAGTCAGTATTCTCACACAGCCTTATTACCTGCTAACTCAACAGCAAGGCTTATATCGCCACTTTGCCAACAGTTACCATATCGTTAATGCGATTACAGGTGAGCTAACCTTGGTGGATGAACCATTCGCCAAAGCTATCGCCAAAGCGACTTATAATGGCCCAGGTAATATTAAGTCTGTCACGTTAATAACGCCGCCAATTGCCGACTTTCTTAAACATAAAAATCCCAGTTGGCAAATTAATT
Source organism: Colwellia sp. MB02u-10 (assembly GCF_014077185.1). NCBI lineage: Bacteria > Pseudomonadati > Pseudomonadota > Gammaproteobacteria > Alteromonadales > Colwelliaceae > Colwellia > Colwellia sp. MB02u-10. Next base: position 58,795 of record NZ_JACGVK010000140.1, on the reverse strand, counting down.
TTGCTGATGACTTAGACACCAGTGTTTATGTTGAACAAGGCTCAGGACGTTTAGTAGGCCATAGTAATAGTGATAAACGCTTTGCCGATTTTTTCTTTATGTTGCACTTTATGGATTACGGCAGTGCCGGCAGCTTCAACACAATTCAAATGATATTATTTGCTTTTATCGCCTTGTGGCTCACACTTTCTGGTTTGATATGGACATTACATATGCTGCGAAAAGGCCAATACCGCTTAAAGCAGTTTTAGCTCCATCACCATAGTGCTGGCCATATTTATAGCCATAGTTCTGCTCATCATCCTAATGATAGTCATAGTACAAAGCTAAACACTTTATTTTAATTTGCTCTGCTAGCGGTTACTATAGCTGCCCATGTATATTGTAGAATAACCTAATGACAAAATTAATTAGCCTTGTTTGCATCGCACTCACGTTTTTAAGTACCAAAACTTTTGCAGAAACCTTAAAAGTCGCTTCTTGGAATATCGCCTGGTTGGGTTCTCATGAATATAACCAACGCAAAGACACCGATTACCAAAAGTTAGCGCGCTATGCACGCGAATTAGATGCCGATGTCATTGCCTTACAAGAAGTTGAAAGCGCAAAATGGGCACAAAAAGTTTTTGGTGACGACTATGACTACTTTTTCACCACAAAAAACTGGGTGCAGCGTGTTGGTGTCGCGGTAAGGAAAAGCAGCGGCTATAAAGCCAGTGCGGTCGAATACCGTGAACTTGATCAAGGCCTTGCGCGCCGAGGCATGGACGTTACCCTAACAAAAAATGGTAAGAGCGTGCGCTTATTAGCTGTGCACATGAAATCAGGCTGTTTCGATAAAGCACTTGATCAAGCCAGCATTGCTAAAATGCCCAATAGCGATGAAAAAGAACAGTATGCAAAAATAGCCTGCGCAGAACTTGCCAAGCAAGCTAAGCCATTAGAGGCTTGGGTTGATGCCCGCGCTGAAGAAGGTATTCCCTTTATATTACTCGGTGACTTTAACCGTCGCTTTGTTAAAGACATAGCGTTAAATTACACTGAAGTACAAGGCTTATGGCAAACCATTAATGATGAAGGTGGCGAAGCACTTTGGGCGCCCACTATTACAGCAGAATCACAATGCTGGGGCGGGTATTACAAAGACTATATCGACCATATAATTTTTGATCCAAAAGCAAAAGCGCATTATGTCGAAAACTCATTTGAGCAATTAGTCTTTGAGCCAAAATACACCCGAGAGCTTAGTCAAAAACTGAGTGATCACTGCCCTATTTCAATAAAGTTGGCACTGTAAGCGTTTGTTAACCACCTAGCATTAATGCTAGGTGGTTTTTTTATAACGTATTATGCTATGGCTATTAATCTTGTTAGTCATTGTGCTAAGCAGACACTGTTTCAAAAGTAGTCGCAACAACCCATACCTGAGCTAGTGACAGAGTAAGCAGCAACGTTTAGGCTAAACAGTGAAATTAACCATGCATAATATCCAGAATAATATTCAGAGTACATCGAAAGAATACGTCATTTTATTGCACGGTTTAGCGCGTTCAGCACATTCAATGGACAAAATGGCACAACGCTTAACCGAGCAAGGTTACCACGTGTTAAATATTGACTATCCTTCACGTGCTTACTCTATTGAACAGTTAGCAGAACAAACCATTTCAGATGCGTTAGCACAATGCCACAACATGCCGGTCAGCTTTGTAACCCATTCGATGGGTGGCATTTTAGTACGGCAATTTCTCAGTCACCATAGTATTAAAAACCTCAATAAAGTGGTCATGCTTGGGCCACCAAACAAAGGCACTGAAATTGTTGACAAACTGGGTGATTTACCCGGTTTTCATTTAGTTAATGGTGATGCAGGCATGCAATTAGGCACTGGCGCATTAAGTGTGCCTAACCAATTAGGCAAAGCCAATTTTGATGTCGGCATTATTGCGGGCACCCAAAGCTTAAACTTGCTGTTATCAACCCTCATTCCTGATGCTGACGACGGTAAAGTCTCGGTCGAAAGTACTAAAATTGATGGCATGAATGATCATATTGAAATACCAACCTCTCATGTCTTTATGATGCGAAATGACGCGGTTATCGCGCAAGTCATTAGTTACCTCAAACAAGGTAAATTTAACCACTAATATGGCAATAATAGTACTGACGATATGGTGTAAGCCCTGATGACTAAAAAATAATATCCTACAGCCTGCGACCACAAACCATCTCAATAAGGACTAAAGTCTGATTGACAATTCCATCAACGTTGACTACGGTGAATCACAAAAAAAAATGGGTTAAATAACCACGCGGTAATAAGTCATGTCTACAAATCGTCAGATTGCAGTTTCACTAGCTTTACTTGCGGCCACTTTAATAGCATTGCTATTAATTGCCTTAGCACAGATAACAACCAATATAACTTGGTATGTATCCTCTATATTTATAGCAAGCCTTGTTATTTTTTTCGTCAGTATCAACTTTGTAATTAAGAAAAATCAACAAAATCAGCGTCAGTTATTGCTACACGCTTTAAAGCTTGATATTTCAACCAACCAATCTTTGCAAGATATTCTCTGTAATCAGGCGAGTAAAACCAGCATAGCAGGAAAAAATATTGACGATAAAGCCAGTGAGTTAGCCATTAACTCTGCAGAAGTCAGTTTTTTCCTTGAAAAGCTCAGTAGTGCTATTGAATTATCTAGTGAAGATGTTGATCGCCTAGCCAGCGCTGCGGAGCAAATGTCTATTAGTATTAAGGTGATGAATGACAATGCGGCAATAGCGTCGCAACAATCGAGCCAAGCCATGACAGCAACGTCCGCTGGTTCAAAACAGCTAAATGAAAATGTCGAGGTGATCGAGCAACTCAATAGTGATGTGATCAATGCCGCTGAAAAAATAAAATCGCTCTCGCAAAAAGCCACTAAAATTCAAAATATCACTAATGTTATTGATGGAATTTCACGCCAAACAAACCTCTTGGCATTAAATGCCGCAATAGAAGCGGCCCGTGCTGGCGAACAAGGTCGAGGCTTTGCGGTTGTGGCTGATGAAGTTAGAGCATTAGCATCGAAGACAGCTGAGGCAACAGATCAAATTGGTAGCATGCTCACCCAAATCAATGAAGAAACGTTACAAACCACTGAGGTAATGGCGCAAGTTGTTCAGCAAAGCCATAATATTGTCAGTAGTATGGGTTCACTCGCTATTTCTTTAAGTGATATCAATCAAAAAATGACTGAGTCGTCTGATGCCAGCAACCTCATCAGTAACGCACTAGAAGAACACAATGCCACCAGTGATGAAATTTCCATGGCGATCACAAATTTACATGACTTTTTGCTCGAAAAAAGTAAAGAAACCCATATAGTTTCAGATAAAGCAAAAGCGCTATGCGAAAGTACCGAGTCAATCTTCATCGATCTGGCTGAATTTAAAACTGGCTCTTTAGTGGAAAAAATCTGTTGGCAAGCACAGCTTGCAGCACAACAAGTAGCCACTATGTTCAGTGATAAAATTTCACGTAATGAAATTAGCCAACAAGCTCTTTTTAACTTTAGTTATAGTAAGATTGCCAATACTAATCCGCAAAAATATCACAGCACTTTCGATGACTTTACCGATAAATTTTTACCGGCTATTCAAGAACCAATTTTAAAAGAAAACCTTGAAGTTGTCTTTGCTGGCGCCGTCGATATCAACGGCTACTTTCCTACTCATAACCAACGTTATTCGCAACCGCTAACCGGTAACATCGCAACTGACAGCATTAATAATCGCACTAAACGAATATTTGACGATAGCACAGGCATTCGATGTGGCCAGCACACGCATAAATTTCTTCTGCAAACGTATAAGCGTGATACGGGTGAAGTTATGCATGACGTTTCTGCGCCAATTATCGTCAACGGCCAACACTGGGGCGGCTTTCGTATCGGCTTTAAAGCACAATAAGTTAAGCAGCACCTCAGTGCTATTGTGAAATAATTATGAAATTTTCCAATTAACGATGCCAATCAGATAAAAGTTTAGTATGGTAAACATGAGGGTTTGTTAAACTTTTTGATGGTTTTTACCTGTGATTATTCGCTTTTGATCATAGGCCAGTGCATATACTTCGCGGTCACTTTTTATTTGCTGTGGGGAATTTACATAGCATAGGTTGCTAGATACCTTGCACCGCAAAAAAGCTGCATTGAATACCACAAAAATAAACATAAAAATTAACAACCCCTTACTAAAACAGTATTTAATAAATCTAGGTGAGGGAATCAAGATGATATTATTTAAAAAATTAACGCGAGCAACTGTTGTGGTATTAAGTGCGATATCGAGTTTTACGTCGGCAAACGAAATGGAAATCACGGCTATAAAACAAGTGATTTCAGAAAACAGCAAACGGCATACCTACAGCGGCAATGTCAGAATTGCTTTTGCCCATGGCAACTTGTCGACTAAGTCAAGTCGTGCTTCTTTTCAAAAAGGTAAAACTGTGATGGAAGGTGATGTAGAGATTATGCTCAGTAACGCCATTGCCAAAACTCAAAGAGTCACTTTCATACCCTCACAACAAGGCTTAGTGGCTGAAATGGATCAAGTTACCTTTACCTATAAATAACCACAAAAAATAGCGCTTTAGCCTTATTGTTGATGCGATATTCATAGGCATAGTTTTTATTGCTCGCATTTGTGCCGATAACAGTTAAATTCCAGTTAACTTGATGGACTTAAGTACAAGCTACACTGTGCTTACGGGTATTAATCTAGCCTTGGGTCATTGTTTATCTAGGTAATTTTTATGTAGGTCAGACTGTAGTCCGTCAGGTGTTAAGCGGGCGATTACTGTGATGGGCCAAATATCAGCAGCCAAGTTAACTTCACCTGAAACGGCAATAATTATCCTTTGAAATCGCTAAGCAACAATCAACTCTCTATGGTTCTGGGTGTAGCATTAAAATGGCGCTTAAATTCGCGGCTAAATTGTGACGGGCTAGTGTAACCCACCAAGATTGCCGCCTCTGTTGCCTGTTTACCTTCTGTGACAATCAGATCTTTGGCTTTGTTTAAACGTATTTTTTTTAAATATTGCAAGGGTGTTTCGCTGGTAACTTGACGAAAAGCGCGATGAAAACCTGAAACGCTCATATGTGCTTGATTAGCTAAATGCTCAACCGATATTACCTCGGCATATTCTGTGTGCAGCGTATCAAGCACGCGAGCAATCCTCGCATAATGACCATCATGACGCGCTAGATCAAATAATATGTGGCCATTATCACCCACCAATGCTCGGTAGACTATTTCTTCAACAATCGCCGGCCCAAGAATTTTTGCTTCAACATCTTCGTGTAGCGCTTTGATTAACCGAGTAATCACACTATTGAAATTATCATCTAAACTATTTGATTTAACACCAAAATCTAATAGCGTTTTATGACTCGGTGTTGCTAGATTACCTAAGGTATTTTGTTCATTAATTTGGTTAACTAGTTTATGTAATATATGCGAGTCAACATCAATAATTAACCCTAAAATAGGCAAGCCATGGTCAGAAAACGCCTCACATTCTAATGGCATTGGCACACCTAACACTAAATAGTCACCTGAGCCATATTGCACACAATTATCTGCAACATAAATATTTTTACGCCCTTGCCCGATGACAATAATGCCTGATTGATAAAGTAAGGGTTCTCGATCACTGCCGGCACTAGCACGATAAAATTTTACACCTGGAATCAGCGTTTGATAGCTGCCATTCAATGTATTCAATGATTTTAAATGTGCAAAAGACTGCATTAGTTGCGCTAATTTTTTCATAATTCACTCAAAAAAACAAACATGCTTGCCATCACACTTATACAAATAGGCAATGATTATCGATAAAAACGTCTATTTATACCACACTTATTACAGTAATATGCAATAAAACAAAAGCTGCTATGCTTTTTATTCGATAAATATTAAATGAGGTATCCCATGGAATTTTCATACGTTAACCCAACTCAGATCCATTTTGGCCAAGGTAAAATTGCCAGTGTAACTGACGCTATTCCAAGCACTAGCAAAGTGCTGGTTATTTACGGCGGTGGCTCAATCAAAAAAAATGGTGTTTATCAACAAGTACAAAATGCCTTAAGCCAACATACTTGGATAGAGTTTTCCGGTGTTGAGCCTAATCCAACGATGGAAAATTTAGATAAAGCTGTTGCCTTAGCTAAAACTGAAAAAGTTGATTTTATACTAGCGGTTGGTGGCGGTTCAGTGATCGATGGTGCGAAATATGTTGCTGCCGCTGCATGCTATGACGGTGCAGGCTGGGACATTCTATTAGGTAAGCATACCGTGACTAAAGCTATTGCCATTGGCGCTGTACTGACCTTACCTGCTACCGGCTCAGAGTCTAATTCGGGATCCGTTATTACCCGCGCAGCAACTCAAGATAAACTGCCATTCTCTTCACCAGCCGTGCAACCAAAGTTTGCCGTGCTTGATGCTGATGCAATGAAAACATTACCAGAACGTCAATTAATAAATGGTTTGGTTGATGCTTGGGTACATACCTGTGAGCAATATTTAACTATGCCAACGGGTGCTATGGTACAAGACGGTTACGCAGAAGCCTTACTTAAAAACTTGCTAACTTTGGCTAAGCGATACGACCAACATGAAACGCTACAATGGCGTGAAAATCTTATGTGGACAGCCAATCAAGCGCTTAATGGTTTGATTGGTGCCGGTGTACCACAAGATTGGGCAACACATATGATTGGCCATGAAATGACCGCACTTTACGGCGTTGATCACGCACGCTCATTGGCGATTGTACAACCTTCATTATTGCGCAACCAACTAACGGTTAAAAAAGCTAAGTTAGAACAACTAGGTCATAATGTTTTTGCCTTAGCGGCAGGTGATGATTTAGCTGAACGCACAATTGTTGCGATTGAAGCCTTCTACCATAGCTTAAATGTTGCTACGCAATTAACTGAACACGGCGATGATAAAGCTAGCGCTATTGATAAGATCATTGCACAGCTTGAAGCACACAAGATGACAGCGCTAGGTGAACACCAAGCCATTACCTTAACGCAAAGTCGCGAAATATTGCAGTTAGCGGTTAAATAACCATCTGTAAGCTAATAGCCTGTAAAATGAGTAACGCTGAATAAAAAACTAAGCGAGTATTATTTTCAATACTCGCTTAGCATTACCGCTATTTACTTAACGGCTGGTTTGATAACACAGCTCTGATCTCGTTTAGCGCCTCTACCGCAAAACCTTGATCATAAAAGTACAATATTTCGCCTTTATTATTTAGCAACACCACACGGGCATTAGAAATATTTTCATTACCAGTAAAAGCCTGAACTTGTTCACCATCGTCATAAATCGTCACCACCCCTTGCCATAAAGGTTTTGGAATGCCCGATCGCATACCATTATCAATAAAGGTACTAAACATTTGTGGAAATAACCCTTGAATAGTCGGTACTTCGTAAAATTTTACGCGGGTATCGGTTACATCTAAAGCAATTAACCAACGATCAATATCAAACTGTGAATTTTGCACATAACCAATCAAAAGTAAGGTTAAGTCGTCAGTAAAATCATTTGGAATAGTTAATGATTTTTTTTCTAAGGTTTGACCCACTACGGTTGGAAATATTTGTCCGGTAATATTTTTATTTGGATATTGTGTACTACAACCTGTTAGCAACAATAGCGCCAAAAAATAGCTTATTATTCGCATGTTATGCTCCTAGTTAATCTGTTGAAAAACAATACGTCATCGCTTTTATTTTGGTTCACACCATAAACCAATAAGCAGATGATATTTAATAGCAAAAATAGTCGAAAAGTGCCAATAAACAGGTGGAAATAATCATAGACTTTATTGTCCGATTAACCGAGGAACACAACAAAGCTTAGTACCATTGCAAAGCATTATGCTACTTAAGCCCTCTTAATCGCTCACGATATTTATCACGCGCCAGTGCTTGCATATCAGTTACCGTATCGCTTTCATCAACAATTTCACGACCGAGCAAGCTTTCAATAGCGTCCTCTAAAGTAACAATCCCTGAGGTTTGACCGAACTCATCTGCAACTGAGTAGATATGTATATGATTTTTAATAAACATATCTAACAACTGCTGAACCGGTAACTTTTCAGATACCGCGGCTAACTTAACCACAAAGTTACTAATCGGCTCATCACCATGCCCGTTACGTTCAGCTTCATACAAATCCCCCTTAATCACTTTGCCGGTAATATCATCGATGGTTTTACCGTAAACGGGTATGCGGGAAAATTGCCGAGTTTGTTCATGATTTAGCGCCGCAGTGACGGTGATGTCTTGATGTAACATGTGCACTACCGTGCGTGGCGTAAATACATCGCCGGTGCGTAATTCTCGAAAATTTAGTATATTTGATAAATATTCATTTTCTTGCGAGAACAGACTGCCATCTTTGTAGCCTAATGACGCTAAGGCTATAATTTCTTCACGGGTGATTTCATTGGCTTTACCTCGCTTGAATGAGCGCGTTAACCGAGTTGATAGCCAAACCAATGGATAAACAATTTTCACCAACCAAGTGATAACAAAAGCAGAAGGTATGGCCAAACTGCGCCAAAATGTTGCCCCTAAGGTTTTAGGAATAATTTCTGAAAAATACAAAATCACCAGTGTTAACAGCACCGCAATCATGGTTTCCCACTTTTCACCAAATATACCGATAGCCTGTGCGCCAACACCTGCCGCCCCCATGGTATGTGCAAAGGTATTAAGAATTAATATACTGGCAAGTGACTCTTCTAAACCCGTTTTAACTTTTGCTAGCACTAGCCCATGCTTAGGTTTTTTTGTTTGCATTTGTTCAACAAAACTTGGCGTTATCGATAATAATACCGCCTCAAGTATTGAACATAAAAATGACACTCCAATCGCAATTGCCAAATAAATAAACAGTAAAGTCACGTAGTCATTCCAAATCTATAATATTAAATTTCACTGCTAAATAGCATATCACAATGTAGGCAAAGCACTTGGTTTGAGTACTTATCTGAATAGTATTAGTAGCGATTCAGCTGATTAATTAAACAAAGCTGTGACAAATTTATTACCCTGATAGATTTTAATTTTTTGACGGTAACTCGCTGTATTAATTTTATACAAATATAAATAGTACATTTTTTTGAAATCAGATTAAAATTTACAGCAAACAGCTAAACTTTATGTAAAATTATTCGCCAACAAAGTGGCTATCAATAACCACCTGGTGTTGCCATTGAAAAGTGTTGCCATTGAAAAAAACCGCCAGAAACCCTCAACGGATTTAATCTAAAACGGTTAAGGCTTACTGCTTGCTTCATCAAGGTTTATCAAGCTAGTCATGATGATGTAAAGTACAAGTGATGAAGTTTTATCACTTGTACTGCATGGTATTACAACAATACATTGCGCTGTGTAATTAAGAGTTTTGAGTATTAAAAGTAAAAACCATTTATTTACGCCATAAAATCTTCTAAAAACCAAGCTGCAAACTCATGCCGCCCTTCTACATTGGCTTTGCTATATATCACAGAGGCTTGCTGGCGAACTGTTTTGTCTTTGGTATTTCTAACACTACTTATTTCTTTGAAGCTTAGCCCTTTAAGTAGCAACATGGCAATTTCTTGCTCACTAAGTGTTAAGTGCCATTGTTCAAACTGGCTATGGATAACATGACTATAGGCATGGCGAGCATTTTTCATTTCTTGAGAAATATTTCTCAATTTATCGTCTGAAAAGACTAACTCTTGTTTTAACCTAACGGTATTTAATGTTCGAGAACGTATGTCTTTAACTAAAAACAGCGCACCAAAACCAGAAACTATGACAATAAGACTTTCTGAGAAAACATGCCACATAGGTACACCTAAAGAAATATCAGTGATCACGTCAAAAAAATTTAATAGCATTATTATAACTAAAATTAACACTATCACTTTATCTTTCATAAAACCTCTTTATATCAAACAGTTAAATATACAATAGACAAATGTACCATCACGAAGAATAAGCCTACATTAAGTAAGGTTCGACCTATGTCTAATGACCCTTAATATAATAACAGCAATAATTAACTTACAACGTTTAATTACCTGTGAATTTATTGTATGTCGTTATTACTGGTGAAAGAAATACCTAAGATACTTAGCTGCAAATATGCGCTATTTTATTTATGCTTTATTGTTCTATTTCAAATGTCGTCAGCATTTGCCTTTGAAAAAAGCCAAGTCGTTGAACTGTCTTCGCTTGGCGCCTTTGAGCTAAAATTTTCCACCGTTAAAAAAGCAAACCTTATGGTAGGCCAAAATTTAATTGGCGAGGTAAGCTACAAACCTGGTGAAAATTATGCAGTGGTTTTACCCTTTGATGTGCAAAAAGTTATTTATCATGCAGAAAATGGTCGTTATGTCAACCAAGGTGAAACTATTGCTAGTGTAGAGGGCTTTGACGTTCATCACTATATTGATGCCTTTGAGTCGGCAAAAAAAATACTAGAAATATCAGCAAGTCACTTTGAAACTAATAAACAATATTTTGACAATAAAACCTTAAAAACGGCTCAGTGGCTTGAAATCACCAAAAACTACTACGATGCTAAATTAAATCTTGAACATTTCGAACACCAAATGTCTTTTGTACGTATAAGTAAAGATAACAAAATCAGCTTAATTAGTCCCAAAAAAGGCATCTTAAAAACCCCTAATTTTCAACATATAAAATCAAAGGGGGATCTGGTTTTTGATGTGATAAACCTAAAGTCCATTAAGGTAAAAATAACAACACCGCTCTTATATAATGGCGGTATATCTCATTTTGTTGTTTCTCCTACTTGCCAGCTAAAACTGACCAGTATTGAAAATATTGCAGATAAATATCATCAAATATTGTGGGCTTCGCCAACATCTGAGCATTGTAATTTAACCCTAGGCCAATCAGTAAAAGTTACCCCCATACTCAGTTTTGATGGCTATGAAATACCGAAAGCCGCCATTTTTGAATTTAACGAGCAGAACTATATTGCGATAAAGTTGGAAAATAACGTGTCATTAGTCGCTATCAATATTATCGCAGCCAATAATAATGCCTACTACGCGACATCAAAAGAAAATATAGTTAATAAGCAAGTGCTGATCAGTTCAGTCAGTATTCTTCAAGGTAAGTTACTTAAGCTAGGAGCTGAGTAAATGTTAAATTTTTTAATTAAATTTTCTCTTACTCAACGCTTATTTGTCTGTATATTTGTTGCCATTACGCTATTTATTGGTGCTAGAGCCTGGTTAAGTATACCTGTTGATGCGTTTCCAGAAATCTCACCAACACAAGTTAAAATTGTTCTTAAACTACCTGGCATGAATGCGTTAGAGATTGAGTCGCAAGTAACACGAATTATTGAGACAGAATTACTCGGCATACCCTCACAGGAAATGCTGCGCTCAACAACAAAATATGCCATTACCGATATCACTATCGATTTTAAAGATGGCACAGATATTTATTGGGCAAGACAACAAGTTAATGAACGTTTAGTCAATATACGACCTACTTTGCCTGCAAACGTAAGCGGCGGGATGGCACCCATGAGCACCCCCTTAAGCGAAGTGTTTATGTTTACTGTTGAAAACCCTGCGCTATCACTGACTGAAAAAAGAGCACTATTAGACTGGCATATTCGCCCCCTACTAAGAACGGTTTCAGGTGTTGCAGATGTTAATAGTTTAGGTGGCTTTGTTAAAAGCTATGAAATAGCACCTGATATATTACTTATGCAGCAACACAATATTTCTTTTAGCGATATTGAAACCGCCATAACAACCACCAACCAAAATGGCGGAATTGGTCGACTGGTTAAAGGCAATGACACCTTAATACTTAGAACTGAAGGCAAATATGAGCATATTGACTCGTTAAAAAATGCCATCATAAAAACTACCAATAATAAGGTGACTCGCCTACACCATATAGCGACAGTATCAATAGGCAGTTTAACTCGCTATGGTGCAGTGTCTAAAAATGGTGAAGAAGCGACCCAAGGTTTAATCATTGCCTTAAAAAATAGTAATACAGCCAAGGTGATTAAAGACGTAAAAAACAAGTTAAAAACCATCGAAGCCTCTCTACCTAAAGGCACAACAATTAACGTGTTCTACGATAGATCTACCCTTATAAATACAGCAATAAATACGATAACCCTCGCATTAAGCCAAGCGGTTATCTTGGTAATAGTGTTACTGGCTATTTTTCTAGGAGATATACGTTCATCACTGGTTGTGTCACTTTCTTTACCCATGGCGGCGTTAATGACCTTTATACTGATGAAGGAATTTAATTTATCGGCTAATTTAATGAGCTTAGGCGGGCTAGTGATAGCGATTGGCATGTTAGTAGACTCCTCGGTAGTTATTGTTGAAAACATTGTTAACCGTCTAGCAAGTAATCAACACTTACCTCGATTGCATGTGATATATCGCGCTTGCAAAGAAGTGGCTACCCCTGTTTTTTCAGGCACCATTATTATTATTATTGTGTTCTCACCTTTACTCATGCTGTCCGGCTTAGAAGGAAAGCTGTTTACTCCAGTCGCCCTGACCATTGTTTTTGCCATGCTAAGCGCATTACTTTTATCACTGACTATTATCCCCATATTAGCCTCATTATTATTAAAAAATGAGCCCGTTAAACAACCCAAACTAGTAACTTTTTTACAAAGTTTTTATGTAAAAACACTCAGTAAAGCGATCAACAAGCCCGCGATAATTGTTGCGCTCTCGCTAGGTACTTTCATTATTAGCCTGATACTTTTTCAAGGCTTAGGCAAAAGCTTTATGCCCGTACTTGATGAAGGTGATATTATTGTTCAACTGGAAAAGTCGCCTAGTATTTCTTTGGCTGCATCTGTTGATATTGATGAACAAATTGAGCAGGCGCTATTAAAAAAAACCCCTGAAATAGTTCAGATTGTAGCGCGTACCGGCTCAGATGAACTGGGTTTAGACCCCATGGGATTAAATGAGACAGATGTATTTATGGAGTTAGCACCTAAGTCAACATGGCGCTTCGATACTAAAACTGAGCTCATTAATGATATTCGACAAACACTCGCTCACTATCCTGGGATGAATATAGGCTTTACACAACCCATTCAAATGCGTGTCTCTGAAATGTTAACCGGCGGCACAGGAGATATTGCTATTAAGGTTTTTGGCAATAACATTGCCACCCTCACCGCGCTTGCAGAAAAAATAGCATTGTTGGCAAATACAGTTGATGGTGCCTCTGATGTGCAGATGGCGCTTATTGAGGGCGGAAAATACGTCAATATTAAACTTATCCCAGAGGTGGCCAGTCAGTTAGGTTTATCGACTCAAGTATTAAGTTATAATTTACAGTATCAACTTGAGGGATTACAAATTTCATCTCTACTGGATGGCAACCACCCTATTCCCATTGTATTTAATAAAGCAAGAAATAGCTCTGCTGATCATGCTAGTGGCGAAATATCGTCAATTAACGCCCTAAAGCAAAAGTTAATTTTAATGCCTAATAATACCTTGCTACCACTTGAGCAAATTGCCAATATTACGATGAAAAATGGTCCCTTATTAATAGAGAGGGAACAAGGCAATCGGTTTGCATCAGTCAGTGCCAATGTTGTTAACAGAGATGTTGTTAGTTTTGTCGAGGAATTAAATAAAAAAATAACAACTTCAATAGCGCTTCCTACCGGTTATACTTTAACCTTTGGTGGTGAATTTGAAAGCCAGCAACGTGCGACAAAAAATTTATTATTTCTTATCCCGATAGCACTTATTTTGATTTTTATCATATTGTTTACCACCTTTAATTCATTGGCTAAATCAAGCCTTATTATTGCCAATATTCCCTTTGCTTTAATGGGCGGGGTAATTGCACTCTACGTCAGTAAACAGTATTTATCAGTGCCCGCTTCAGTGGGTTTTATTGCCTTGCTCGGCATTGCCGTATTAAACGGTATTGTGATGATTAGTTATTTTGAACAAACCAAACAATTTTCAGATAATTTAGTTCAGCGTATTATTGATGGTGCAAAACGCAGATTAAGACCGGTATTAATGACCGCAACAACGGCAATGTTTGGTTTGTTACCTCTGGTTTTTGCCACTGGCCCCGGGGCTGAAATTCAAAAGCCTTTAGCTATCGTAGTTATTGGCGGCTTGATAACATCAACTGTGACCACCTTGTATCTATTACCCATTTTTTACTGCTGGTTGGAGAAAAAAAATGCCTGAACATATACTGTTTACCTTAAATGCACCCTCAGGGTTAAAAGATGACATTGTAGATACGTTGATCACTTTTTCGGCCATATCTGGGTTTAATTTAAAAAAAATAAACGGCTATAGTAAAGAACATAGCCAATTCGATATTGCTGAACAGGTTGAAGGCTATCGATCGTTTTATCAATTTGAAGTCCTGCTATTTTTTAAAGACCTAGAAAAACTTAAGGCCATACTTAAGCCTATTTGCCAACCAGCTAAGTTAAAATACTGGATCACCCCTGTTTTACAATCTGGCCATTTTTAACACCACAGCAATAAAAGAGAAATAATATGAATATTAATAGGCAACAAGTTTTCGTCTGGAGTCGTAAAGTAAGACTTTTTCATTGGATCAATGTCATCGCAATTTTATTACTCATTGCGATTGGCACAGTGATATTAAATGGTAAAGCATTTGGCCTGAGTACCGAAGGTAAAGTATTATTAAAAACCATACATGTGTTGGTGGGATATGTTTTTGCTAGTAACTTGATTTTTCGATTAATCATAGCTTTTGTCGGTAAGGGTTATGAGCGGTGGCATAAAATATTACCTTTTAAAAAAGGCTTCAAAGCTGAATTAGTTGCATTCACACAAGGTAAAAAGGCAGCTTACAAAGGCCATAGCCCTGCAGGTAAATTGATGGTACTAGCACTGTTATCCGTTATGACAGTACAAATGATTTCAGGTCTGGTTATCGCCGGCACCGACATTTACTACCCCCCCTTCGGTCAATATTTTGCTGAAAGTATTGCCATCAATAAAGACAATATAGCGGCGATAGCACCTTATTCAAAAGAAAACGTTGATGCAGCGGCTTATCAAGTGATGAGAGATTTTAGAAAGCCTTTTATTACCGCTCATGTTTATGCTTTTTACTGTCTGCTATTGCTTATTCCACTGCATATTATTGGGGTAATTATCGCTGAAAGACGAGAAAAAAGCGCTCTTGTTTCTGCCATGATCAATGGTTATAAATACCTACCAAATAATAAGACTGATAAGCATTAAAGCTTAATGCTTATCTCAATTAAATATAATTAAATACGAAAAAATACTGATAACAATCTTAAACACCACCCTAGCAGGTGGTGTTTATCAGCGGTTTGAATTAAAAATTTCAATCCACATCACCAATATAGAAAGTGACAGTAGAGTGTGAAAAATAGAGGATGGAAATACACCTTATAAAAATGGCACCATCAACATTAACAAGCCGATGAACTCCTCAACAAACAGACTAAATAAAGCTCATATTGACCTAACCATATGAATGTTAGATAAGGGATGTTAATAAAAAATAGCGCCTTTAGACCAGAATACTACTAGGTAAAGCCGACATCAGGCTAATAGCCTGCGCAGATAAATACTACTAGGTTCACTTTGTGCCCCTAACTAGGTTTATTGATTCGATTTTAACAGCACATCAAAGCGCTACTATCTTAATATAGTTGGACAACCTACGTTTAATAGACGATAGTTCAAATATGTTAGCCACTAATAATTACTTTAAAGGAGCTCAAATTGGAGACTGAAAATTTAACTACCGTCACTATTATTTATTACCAAGAAGACAGCTTAGAATTAAAGCATGAAATTAAAAGCTATCCTAAAAATAAATCTGGCAGGGTTATTATCCCACAGGAGTTCAAACAAGATAAGTCTATATTAGCTGTCTGTCTTGGTGAGATAACTATCATAAACAAAATCGGTGATAGAATTATGTCACTTGGCATCGAAGATGAGAACTTTTAGTCTTTAAGCTTTATTGACAGCTAAGCCATATTGAATTTTTCAATAGTCAGTTTATGCCTGCTTTCATTATTAAAAAAACAATTAAAAAAGTAACTAACAAAGTAACTAAAAGCTGGGCAACCGTTTTAGGTGTCAATAATTTAACTCAAGATGTTAAATTAATATTTCAAATCAATATTTCAAATCAATAATGGCTCTAACCTTATCTAAGGTTGTAATCAGCTGGCGACTAAAATTAAACGTCATGATATGACTTTCTTTTTTGCCTTGGCGTAATAGTTCATTAAAATGACTAATTTGATAATTATAGCCATGGGTTTTACAGTCAAAAAATACCGATTCTTCATTATTATCTTTAATTAAAGTCACCGTTGACGGGCCATGAAAGCCACTATTAATGTTAATAATGCCTTGCTCGCAATAAAAAATAGCTTCACTGGGGGTAGGCTCTAATAGTGTTGACGTTAGTGTTGCTACGGCATTATGGTAATTAAATACCATAGCGCAGGAAGAGTCAGCGCCATTCTCAAAAAAGCTTGCCTTGGCTGTTATGGTATCTGGCACGCCAAGTGTTGAAAGTGCAGCAAAAATAGGATAAATGCCAATATCTAAAAGACTACCTCCTCCTAGCGATTTGTTAAAAAGCCGAGACTCTTCATTAAAGACCTTAACAAAACCAAAATCAGCTTCAATTTTCAGAAGATTGCCATAAGTTTTGCGACTCAGCTCTGCTAAGACAAAATTATAATGGGGCAGAAAATAGGTCCAAAGTCCTTCCATCAGCAGAGTATTATGTTTAGTGGCAGCAGCAATCATGCTATTCACTTCATCGATATTCATAGCAAAAGGTTTTTCACATAATACCGCCTTGCCCTGCTCTAAACACAACAGGGTATTTTCTTGATGTAAAGAGTGTGGCGTTGCTATGTAAACAGCATCAATGTTTTCATCGTTTACTAACGCTTCATAGCTACCGTAGGCTTTAATTGCTTGATATTTTTCGGCAAAGTCATCAGATTTTTGCTGTGTTCTTGATGCAACCGCATAAAGTTCAGCACCTTCCACGGTTAACAAATCTGTCGCAAACTTATTGGCTATATTACCTAAACCAATAATTCCCCAACGTATATTTCTATTTTTCAGTGACTTCATTGACTATTTCTCAATATAAAAAGTGACAGGAAAAGGATTTTCTCATGCGTCTAATCGCCCTAGAGATGGCACAACGACCTACAGCTAGAAAATACTTTCTTTAAATTATTCAACATAAATGAAACTACCAATAGTTAGCCTGCCTATTTTAGGATCTGAAGACAAACCTAATATAGGATTAATGTCACCTGAGTGTAAGGCCATACTGGGATAGATCACGGCTCTATTCATACCGGCAGCCACTGAATGAAATTGCTCAAAAAGGCTATTATCTGAGTTTACGTAGCAGGGGTTTTTATGTAACTGATGCGCCATAGCCTCCTTTTTCAGCTGCTGACCATAACTGACTAAACGCGCTGAGGTGATGCGCTCAAATGCACTGGCCCGGTGTCGATAAAAAGAAGTTCCGCCATGTTCTGGCTCACATAAGTAATGCACTACCGCCAATTGATTAATATTGGCGGTATCAAAATGCGGCAACATTTGTATCGGCTTTAAATGCTCAGGAGCTCTATCTGAAACAGCAAACGCAGACATTAATGCTGTAGCACTAGTGGCGGTATCAAAACCAAAATATGATTTAAATAGCGGTAAGTATTTTTTACAAATTTGTTCACTATATATTTCTGGTGCTAAAAAACGTTTGCCCGGATAGAAGTTTTGTTGATCGGCTCTAAATAATGAGCCATCACCCGCCCAGGAAATTAAATCATCCGGTTTGTTGGCAAAGCCATCGATAATCAACAAGGGTATATTTTCTTTACCTATCGTCAGCTTGGTTAAGCTAGGATTATCATTTAGTGTAAAATCTAACATCGAATAACGTTTACCCTTGCTAAATCTCTAGTGATTAACTTAGAGACTTATTTTTTAAATCAATTAGTGTATGAATTTGCCCTAACGATATCATCATTGTATGTATGGCAGACAATAAACCACTTTGATGCAAAGACAATATTTGTTCATTGCTTAATGCCGCGAGTTTCACTTCGTCAATGGTATATAAACCGGCTAATTTAGTAGCGCCTTGATTCATAAAAGTAATGTCTAACGACATGGGTTTAATTAATGCCATTGACGTTAGTGTTGCTATTAATACTTTATTTTCTTTTTCACCCAGCAGTAATTGCGTAAGATTTGCTTTAACGGTTTTAAAATAGCTAGATTCATCACCTTTTTCATCAAAAAGTGCCTGTCCAATTTCTTCTGATACTGCGGGACTATCGGTATTCAAGCAAACAGCAAGTTCGTTATGATGCTTTTCATCGCTCGTTTCAACAAAAAATGGTTGTCGCCTTATTTGCAATGGCACATAGAGTCCTTGCCATTGTGCTTGCTGCCAAAATAAGTTTTCATTTTCCTCAAAGCCTAACATCGCAGAAAATACAAACTGTCCTGTCTCGCCATTTTTAGTCAGTACAATCGGATATTGCACCGCTAAATGAATAAACTCGGCTAAAACAACCGGAATCAGGGGTAAATTAGCACCATGGTGTTCAACTTTATTGAGATCTATTTTAGTGTTTAAATGCTTTTTATTATCTACTGCGACTAAACTAGCCATGTATAATTTCTCTTGTTCGCTGATGACTTAAATTCGGCTAAATTCAATTAAATTCGGTTAAAGCCAAATTCAATGATTTTATTAATTAATTCACGGTTTTTCGGCAGTGTCGATACCGCTTTGTCGGTGAGTTTTTTATTTTGCGCAAATTGATGTTGTGCAAAATCAATATTATCGAGTGCATAAGTGTTTTGGCTATAATCGCTTTTAAAACCCATACCATATAAAACATACTGATAACTTGCCGCAGGAAAAACTTCATTATTACTGGTAAAGTCATGATCAGCAGGTGCTCGATATTGCCAAAGCGCCATCGCTTCTTTTAAACTTTCAGGAATAGATTCAGGATTGCGGTTATCAGTCCAAAAAGCGTTATCAGTTCTTTTACTTAAGATGTAATGTAACTTAAGAAAGTCGATGATTTTTTCCCATCGATAAAGAAACGTTTCATTAAAGCGCTTGGCGGCTATGTCCATAATGTCACGAGACTGCGGCAATTGTTCACTGAACATTTGTGCTGACAATTCTACCATCACCAAAGCAGAGGCTTCTAATGGCTCTAAAAATCCTGCCGACAAGCCTACCGCCACACAATTGTTTTGCCACATTTTTTCTCTATGACCACTAACAATTGGAATTTTCCGTACCGTTAGTGATGAAAATTTATCACCAACATACTTAGCTAATACTTCTCTGGCCTGTTCTTCAGATGAATATTTACTCGAATATACATAACCAACACCGCGGCGATGTTGTAAGCCAATATCCCATATCCAACCTGCTTCTTGGCCAGTTGACACGGTATGAGAGGCAATTGGCGAATCAGCATCATCATAGGGCACTTGTACTGCTAACGCCGTATCAATAAATAATACGTCACTGCAGCTCTTAAATGGCACTTGATAATGCTGACCTAAAAGCAGCGAAGAGAAACCAGTGCAATCAACAAATAGATCACCGGTAATATCCGCATTATTTTCAGTACTCACGGATGAAATATCACCGTTTGGGGCTGAGTTAACACCCGTAACGTTATCAATAATATGAGTAACCCCAAGCTTTTCTGTGCAATGCTTTTGTAAAAACACAGAAAACTTCACAGAGTCTAGGTGATAGGCATAATTTGCAACCGCCGCAAACTCAGGCGTTCTAATCGTTTTAGGCGCTAAGCCATTTTCACAAACCGACTCTTGAAAACAAACGTCTTCAGAAAATGATTTAGTCCCTGCTTGGCCTTGCTTTGCCAACCAATGCGCCGCTAAGTCGCCTTGTGAAAATCCTTGTGGCAGCACTAAGGGATGATAATAAAAATCATCTTCACTACCATCAACCCATTTAGCAAATTTTGCGCCTTGCTTAAAACTGGCATCACATTCGCGAATAAAATCTGTTTCACTAATACCTAACGCACTCAAGGTACTGCGCATAGTGGGCCAAGTTCCCTCTCCAACGCCAATAGCCGGGATATTAGGAGACTCAACTAAAACCACAGTTAAACCTTGTTCCGTATTACTTTTATGTTTTGCTGCTAAACGCCCGGCAGTCAGCCAGCCCGCTATTCCGCCACCAACAACAACAACTTTTTTGGTCAATTTATTCATCGTTAATCTACTAATGTTATTTTAGCTCTCGTTTAGTAAGAGAGTATTGAAGTAGACTTTTACTTCTAGAGGAAGTAAAAGTCTTTATGCATAACTAAGATTATAAATTACAAAGCTTAGAAGCTACCGCGTACGCCCAATGAAATACGACGGCCACTATCAACAACGTCGAGTATTTGATTAGAGAAACGACCACGGCTATGAGTGTATTCTTCAGTTAAGTTAATACCCTCAACAAACACGGTGATTTTTTCAGTGACATCAAAACTAGCACTAGCATCCCACTGTGCGTAATCTTCAACGTAAGTCACACCATCACCACCACCTTGGCTAAGGCTTTGCAAGAAAGTGTCACGCCAGTTGTAAGCGATACGTGCTTGTAATGGACCATTTTCATAAAAAGCCACCAAGTTAGCCGAGTCACTTAAACCGGTAACCGCAAATACTTGTGTAATGTCAGTATTATCAAGTTCAGCATCACTATCAACAAGTGTTGCGTTCGCTAAAAGACCAAAACCTGTGTCACCAAAAGTATGCTGGGCTGCAATTTCCCAACCGTCTACTATGGCTGATTCACCATTACTAGGAGCCGTATTAGTAAAAGTCGCCACACTATCTTCACTATCAGGCGCACTAACATCAGTACCTGTAGACGGATCTGTTAATAAACTACCATTAGCTGTTACAAAAGTTTTTGCTAGCTTGGTGTTGGTAATAAAGTTAGCAACATGCTTTCTAAAATAACCGGCAGAAACATAGCTTGCTTCGTCATAATACCACTCAAGTGACAAATCTAAGTTATCAGAACTAAAGGGGACTAAAGCTGAATTACCACTTGATGACTGTAAGTTACCTTGACGAGTCGTTTGCAAAGAAGTGATAGGTCTTAAACTACTTAAGGTAGGACGTGTTAAGGTTTTTGAAACCGCTACACGAGCAATTAAATCTTCATTTATTTCTAATTTAACACTGAAATTAGGTAAAATTTCACTGTAACTATTATTTTCCGTAAAGTTAGTTGTATCACCGTATGCCGCCAGCATTTCAGTTGCATCCAGAATACGTAAACTTTGAGGGTTTGCTTGCGAAGCACTCACCGCAACATCTGTAGTTTCATAGCGGAAACCTGCCGTACTATAAATAAACATATTGGCTATTTCGCCATAAAAATCAAGTTCTAAGTATAGAGATGCTGTTTCTTCTTCAACTTCAAAAGAGTTGTTGGTTTTAACGGCGTCAAAATCGACACCTTCAATATTACCTAAGAAATCAAATAAGGCTTCACCATCAAAACTTAACCATTGTGTTGGTGAACGGCCACTGCCACTGACGCTACTTAAAAAGTCATCACCGGCATCAAATACTTCCTGAGGGAAAGCGCTAACATCTGGAAAATCTTTATAGTTGCAGTAAGTACAGTGAATACCGCTTTCATCATTATTCCAGGTATTTACCGTTTTAGTTTCAGACGAGAACATAGCGCCAAATCTTGCTTTAGCAAAACCTGTGTCGCCATCAGCCGCCCAAACACTGTCCCAGCGAAGTTGCGTAATATCGTCTTCAACTTCATCACCACCACGGATCATCACGTGTGCGCCGCTGTTAGCCGTATCTAAATAATCAGATACACCTGCAGGGGCAACATAATCAGGACTTGTCGGGTCTTGGTTAACACCATCGCCTTCTTGCTGACCACTGTATATTGAATCATTGGCGGTTGCGAAGTCTGAGTAATAAGGCAAAATATTATCATCAAGATTCCATTGCACACGGTTAGCATAGCCTAATAACGCTAAGTTACCGCCTCGACCATTGTTAGCCGCGCGTGTCGCATTCGAGTTACTAATATCAAACTGCATGTTTAAGTTATCATTAACATCCCAGTCAAAATTAAGACCAAATGAAGTAGACTCTGTTAAACGGTCGCCCTTTTTCGCATGAAAATCCGTCGCTAAACCCACTTGTTGATACATCTCAGTAACCGTGCCATTTTCATCAACAACAATGTTTTCTGCGTTATCAGAAGTAAACCAGTGACCGTATGATGTGGTATCAGAATTAACATCAAAATCAGAATATAAAACATCTGCAGTAACAATTAAGTTATCGGCAGGCGCGTACTGTAAAACTAAATTAGCATTAGTACGTTCACGTTTTTCAGTAGTAACTAAAGAATCAAAGTTTTGAGGAATAAAGACGTTACCTACGTAATCATCTCCTGATGCTGTTTTTGGTGTCCCACGAGTGAATGATGAGTTTTCTCGCCAACCAGCAGATTGTGCTCTATTTAAACGCGTTTCACGCTCTAAGTAAGAAACAGCAAATAAAGCACCAAAAGTGTCATCGTTAAAGGTATCACTGATTAATAAAGAGGCTTGTGGTGTGGTCTCTTCACTATTGCCATCGTAAATACCTTTAAGGCTACCCGCTAACTTAAAGCCACCAATAGCGAAAGGTTTAGCTGTTTCAATATTAATAGTAGAACCGATACCACCAGACTGCATGGTGGCTGTCGATGTTTTATGCACATCTAGCGTTTTCACCATTTCAGCCGCAATAGTGTCAAAACTAAAGTCGCGACCTGCGCTTTCAGTTGCTTGTTGACGACCATTAACTAATACCGTGTTAAATTGTGGACCAAAACCACGAACAGTAATTTTTTGACCTTCGCCGCCGGAACGATCAATTGAAACACCTGAGATACGTTGCAGTGACTCTGCAAGGTTAGTGTCTGGAAACTTACCTATGTCTTCTGCTGAAACTGAATCTACAACACCACTTGCTTCACGTTTGGTGTCCATAGCACGGCTCAGTGCCCCCCGAATCCCCCGAACTTCAATGATTTCTACTTCTTTAGCTGTACTTGCTGTTTCTGCAATTGAAGGTGCCGCTGCGACTGTAGTTAAAACCGCTAATACTGCACTTGCTACTTTATTTTTTTTATAATGTGCCATGTCGTTTGTTCTCTCAAATCTTGAATCTATTAAGATAGATAACTGCCCACTCTCACTAATATCTGTTTTAAGCCCGGTATTTTTTAGTAACTTATGCAGCGCATCCATTACAGAAAAACTACCTGAAACTCGATTTGTTTGCTTATCCGCAATTTTATTTAACGGAAAAAGTAACGTTATATCGGCCTGTTCAGCAAAACTTATTAACGATATGTCGGCTCTTTGTCTGGGGATATTGAAAGATATTTTTTCCTTGGCATGCACCCAACTAGGTAGGCTAAAAAGCATAACAATACAGAAAAAATGTACTTTAATTTTCCAATATCCCACATGTATAGATTTTCGCCATACATAAAACAAAGACGACTGGTCTTTTTTTTTCCTCCATAAGGATTTCGAAATTATGGTTAAATTATTTTTTGAGAGAAAACCCATCATTACTTTTTTTTAAGCCTTATTTAATTTTTATGGTGCTTTTTATTGGCAAAAAACGAAAGACGAATAAAACAAAAATATAAACCAAGCGGCCACCCACTGTCTTTTAGGCTTGCTTAACGTTACCGTGTATATTTTATTTATTACAACTACTTGCTCAAAATTATGGTATCTATTTTATTTATGACAACTAAATTACAACTGATCGACCATATTCAACTCTAGGCAGAATTACAAGCGCTGAATTACCAGCACTGAATAGGTTCAATAAATTCGATAGCAGCGTTTGTTGTAAACACATTTACGATGTGCAGCTAATATCTTTGAGTGAATTTTCAGCTATCTAATTAAAATGGCACAGTAACTTTTTTAGGCTCTGCTTTGAAAGGTAAATATTTGTTGATAGGTTATAATATGTCATTTATCGATAGCGGATTTTTTAACATGAATCGTCTTAATGGTTACTAGGGTAATTTAATGGTTTGCACATCAAACGTTAACTATAAAAATTACCAAAAATTACAATAATAAGTAGAAGTAACCTAATGGCGAGCGACACCATATTTTATAAAATATATTTAGCATCGAGAAAAAGTATTTCTCGCGTGGTATCTCGCATTGTTCCTCCGGATGAAATTGAAGATATTGTTCAAGAAACCTATGTACGTATTTGCCAAATAGAAAATAAAGAAAATATTACTTCACCAAAATCCTTTATGTATAAAACGGCACGGAACTTAGCGCTAGATTATCAAAAAAAAGCCGGTGTTAAACTTGTTGACCGTGTTGACGATCTGCAAGCTTTGGAGTATTTATTATCAAATGACGTTGATGAAATGTATGAAAACACTTTAATTAACAATGAATTTTCGCACTTTTGCGAAGCCGTCAGACAATTACCCACACAATGTCGCAAAATTTTTGTCTTAAAAAAAGTGTATGGATATTCGCAGCGTGAGATCGCTGCTCAATTAGGCCTTAGTGAAAGTACCGTGGAAAAACATATAGCAACCGGCATGAAGCGTTGCACGCTCTTTATGCGAAACATTAATAAACTAGAGAGTAAATCTTCTGCTAGCACTTCTCAAAGTATTGCTGGAGGCACTCATGAATAATGTTCATCAAATTAATAAAAAATCAACTCAACAGCAATCGGCTGAGCGGCTAGAAGAAACCCGTTTAAATGATGCTAGCGATTGGATCGCTAAATTAGATCGTGGCTTAACTACATTAGAAAAAAAGCAGCTAACTGAATGGTTATCGACTGATGTTTTAAATATTGAAGTTTTATTTGAAGTAGCTCAAATGTGGGACAAGATGGACCACTTAAGTCGTTTATCTGATATTTTTCCGCAAGCTAATGTTAAGAAAAAACAAACAAGAAATGCTATTGCCGCTGTGGCCGCTTCATTTATTGTCGCATTAACGCTTATGCTTTATCAAAGTGACTCCAACCTTTTACCTTTTGCCCAAAGCACATCTGCTATCGTTGCAATGCAGGCAAGTTATCAAACAAATATTGGTGAAAGTAATACCATTAATTTACCTGACAACAGTAAAATAGTGCTTAATACTAATAGTTTTGTACAAGTTAAATATAGCCAAAACTCTCGAATAATTGAGCTACTACGTGGTGAAATTCATATTGATGTGGCACACGACACCGCACGGCCTTTAAGCGTTATTGTTGGTGGTAAAGTTATTCAAGCCGTGGGCACTGCTTTTAACGTCGAAGTGCGCAATGACTTAGTCGAATTGATTGTCACTGACGGTAAAGTGTTAGTCGCACAAAAAGATAATACCCTTGACGATGGCATTGAGCAGATAGCAAAAAGACTACCAAAAAATTCGATGGCGATATCAAAAGGCGAAAAAGTCGACTTAGACACATCAGGTAAAACACAAGAGAAAGTCAGAAAAGTAGACCCCATAGAAATGGCGGCTAACTTAAGCTGGCGTCAGGGCAATTTAATATTTCGTGGTGAGTCGCTTGCAGACACAATGACAGAGATTAGCCGCTATACTGATATAGAATTTGAATTAGCTGATGATAAAGAACTTCAAAAAATACAAGTCGCTGGTATGTTTAAAACAGGTGATGTCACTGGCTTACTTGATGTGCTGACACGTAATTTTAATATTAGCTATCAAAAAGTTGGCCCACATAAAATTGTCTTAAAATATGCTGGCTAACACTTGCATCAGATGAAAACCAAAGGCTTAGCTTTTCATATTAAGCCTTCAAAAAAAGCCTTTAAACCACCGTTCTAGATTGACCATTATGCAAAATAATGGTCTTTTTATTTCAAGCGCTTAATTAAAAAATCAACACAATAACAATAACAATAAAGGAAAAAGCATGACTGAACAAACACATTTAGCGGGTTTAAATGGCACACAACAAACGCCAGAAGAGGTTAATGCCTCGTTTTTATATGTACTCTTTATTTCTTCTGTCGCTGCGTTAGGTGGTTTTCTTTTTGGTTTCGACTCCGGCGTTATCAATGGCACAGTGACAGCGTTAGGCAATGCTTTTCAATCCAATGATGTGGCTACCGGATTTAATGTCGCCTCTGTTTTATTAGGTTGTGCCGTCGGCGCCTTAATGGCTGGACCGATTTCTGACCGTTTCGGCCGTAAACCCATTATGATTGTTACCGCCATAATATTTGCTATCAGTGCCTTTGGCTCAGGGATATCAGATTCTTCTATTGAGTTTATTTTTTATCGACTCATTGGCGGCTTGGGCATTGGTGCTGCATCTGTTTTAGCACCGGCTTATATCGCAGAAGTTGCACCTGTTGCATTGCGTGGTCGCCTAGCGACTCTTCAACAACTCGCCATAGTACTAGGTTTATTTGCCGCATTTTTAAGTAATTATATTATTGCCTCATCAGCAGGCAGCGCAGGAAATTCATTTTTACTCGACCTTTCAGCTTGGCGATGGATGTTTTGGGTCGAATTAATACCAGCGACATTATTTTTAATTGGCGTGTTATTTATTCCAGAATCACCACGTTATTTAGTGGCGAAAGGTAATATAAAACAAGCACATAATGTGTTTAAAAAGATATCAGCCGGCACCGAAGATAAGCTTATTGATGAAGTAAAAATATCATTACACGGCAATAAGAAAACTCATATTGCCGATTTATTTATTGAAGGTAAAAAGAATATACATCCCATTATTTGGGTCGGTATTGCACTTTCTGTTTTTCAGCAATTTGTCGGTATTAATGTTGTTTTTTATTATGGCGCTGAGCTATGGCAAGCGGCAGGTTTTGACGAGTCGCAATCGCTCTTAATCAATGTAATGACGGGAACAACCAATATAATATCAACCTTTATTGCCATTGCTTTAATAGACAAAATTGGCCGCAAGCCTTTGTTATTAGTCGGTAGTATCGGCATGTTTATCAGTTTAGGCATCTTAAGCTTTATTTTTGGTAGTGCAGGCTTTGATGAATTAGGTAAAGTAGCATTGTCTGATGCGATGGGCACTTTCGCTTTGGTTACCGCTAACTTATTTGTCGTGTTTTTTGGCTTAAGTTGGGGCCCAGTAGTTTGGGTATTATTAGGCGAAATGTTTAATAATCGTATCCGCGGTGCCGCTTTAGCAATTGCCGCTAGTGCCCAATGGATAGCAAACTTTGCCATTACCATGACCTTCCCTATTATATTAGGCTCAATTGGTTTAGCAGGCGCTTACGGTTTGTACACCATATCTGCCTTTGTCAGTATTTTCTTTGTTGTGAAATATATCAAAGAAACCCGTGGCGTTCGTTTAGAAGAAATGGAGTAACCTTTCAGGTTGATAAGGTTCGTAAGCTTAAATGCTATCGAACCTTGTTTTATAATGCCTTGTTTGATCAAATTAACAAAGTAAGTAAGCCAAGTAGTGTGAATATAATTTACCTGTTCGTGACATAAAAAGTGGCTGTATTAACTGATCTAGCATTGAAGGTTAAGGCGTAGTATAAGGTTAATCATGGTTAAATTCACAAGGTCATTATGGATTCATTAACACAAGTTGTCTTGGGCGGCGCGGTGGGTTATGCGGTATTAGGTAACAAAGTTGGCCACAAAGCGGCTATTTATGGTGCTATTTTAGGGACTTTGCCTGACTTAGATGTATTCCTACCATACAGTGGTGACGTAGAAGCTTTTACTTACCATCGAGGATTTAGCCACTCGCTATTAATACACTTGTTAATCAGTCCTTTTATTGCCTGGCTACTAATCAAATGTCATCAAGCTACAGCAATTTATAAGAAGCACTGGTTTTGGCTGATTTTTCTTTGTTTATCTACCCATGCGATTTTAGATAGCTTCACGGTTTATGGTACACAATTGTTGTGGCCTGTTACTGAATATCCCTTTGCCGTCTCTAATTTATTTATTATTGATCCCCTGTATACCTTGCCGCTATTGTTTGCGTTTATTGTTATTTTTCTGCCCAGACTTAAGCCGGCAAGGGTCGCAAAAATTAATCATTTTGCATTAGCCATAAGCTGCCTTTATATTTGTTGGTCTTTAAGCGCAAAATTTTATATCGACAAAAAAGTAACCATTGCGCTGAACGATAGGCAGATAAAAGTCGACCATTATTTGAGTTCACCTGCGCCTTTTTCCACCTTACTTTGGCGGGTATTGGTCATGTCAAACGGCCAATATTACGAGGGTTATGTCTCTGTATTTGACTCAGCGTCGGATGTGAGTTTAGAGGCCTATCAGTCGTCAGATGCTCTACTGACTAATATCAAAGATGAATGGGATGTACAGAGGCTTCAATGGTTCACTAAAGGCTTTTATTCAGTCAAAGCAGAAGAACATAATATTGTTTTATCTGACTTACGTATGGGTGCGGAGTGCCGTTATGTGTTCAATTTTATTCTCGGCGAACAAACTAGCACTGGGATTGTTAAGAGCGATGTTGAAAAGGTGAGTGATAGACCTGATTTAACTATGCTTGGCAGTGTTTGGGATAGAATTTGGGATGCTTCAGTTTCATTGGCTCCGCTTAAAAAAAGCGGCGTGTGTGTCAATAGGGGGAGCTGATTGTATAGCGACGTTTACGAAATACCAGATATTATAATCTTGTTAAATAGGTCAACTTATTAAAAAATTGAGCGTTCTGATGTGATAGTGTATTGTAGTGAGCAATTAAATCTGGCAAGTTATAAAAATAGTCAATATTTGCAACAACACAATTGCAACAACACAATGATTTCGAGAAAGGATCTATCTGTTTTTTACTACAACCTCCTTTAATATTGCTGATCCACTGAATAATACGATTAAAAAGTCGGAACTCGTGATGTTAATGTTAAGTAGCTTGGGTATCAAAATATAAAATAACAACTATAAGAGATATTTTAGCTATGCTAAACCGATATACCGCTATTTTCATTTTGGGATATTGGTTATGCCATTATCCGGCATACGCTTTTTCCAATGTATTATTATTAAACTCATACCATCCACAATATAGCTGGACAGCCGAGCTAACTCGAGGGGTCCAACAAGCCCTTGCCACCGACATTGCACCGAACAATCTTTATGTCGAGTTTATGGATGAACGACGTTTTGTCGATGATCCCATTTATTATCAAAAATTGATTGAACTCCTACACTATAAATACCAGCAATATAAACCTGATATTGTAATCACTGGTGACGATGCTGCCTATTATTTTATGCTGGAATATGGTGAGCAATTATTCCCAGGTATACCGATAGTTTTTTGTGGCGTCAATGTATTTAACCCACAATCCATTACCAACCGAAAAAATATAACGGGGATTGCCGAAGGCATGGAGATCATGGGAAACCTTGAGTTAATCATCCAACTGCAACCTGATCTCAAAAAAATTATAATGCTTGGCGACACTACAGGGCTTGGTTTACGTATGGTTAATACGGCAAAAAAAATCAGGCCGTTTTGGCAAAAAAATCCCCGTAATCCAGGTGTTGAACTTGAGATTTGGGATAACTTCTCATTGGATGAATTATACCAGCAAGTTAACGAACTACCGTCAGACACTGCCATTTTAATGTTAGCTATTCACAAAGATCGACTTGGACAATATTTTTCATTTGAAAAGCAATTACCTGAACTTTCTAAATACAGTAAAGTGCCGATTTATGGCATGTGGGGTGCGTTAATGATTGGTCATGGTGTGGTGGGAGGAATGATGAATGATCCTTATGAGCATGGTTTTAATGCCGCAAAAATGGCCTCGTCTATTTTATCTGGTACACCGATCAGCCAACTGCCAGTGAAAAATTCAGCTCATTATCGGCCACAGTTTGATCATGTACAATTACAACGTTTTGGCCTTGAAAAGGGACTATTACCGCAAAATAGCGTGATATTTAACCAGCCTATTTCGTTCTACCAACAAAATAAAATATTAATTAACGCAGTGATCCTCGTGCTTTTGTTTTTGCTATTGTTGATTATAGTAATGGTAAGGAATATTCGTCGGCGAATCACTGTTGAAAATGAGCTCAAGCAATTTGCTCAGCAACTTGAAGACACAGTTCAATCACGCACATTAGAGCTTGAACAGCGCAATTCGGAATTGCGCTCAATTTCAAAATCAATGAAAAAACTCGCTCATACTGATACTTTAACGAATTTAAAGAACCGGCGGGCAGCCAGCAAAGATATTCCAGCTTATCTCAAACATTGCAATATAACCTTTAAACCATTTTTTTTGGCTATTTTAGATATTGATCACTTTAAAAAGATTAACGATAATTTTGGCCATCAAGCAGGCGATAGCGTATTAAAAGCACTTGCCGAACTGCTAAAAACTAGTTTGCGACCCGGTGATCGGGTTTACCGCTGGGGAGGAGAAGAATTTATTATTGCATTACCAGAAGCATCATTGATTGAGGCAACCACTATCTGCCAGCGCTTATCGACGAATATAAGCAAAATTTCAGTGGTGGGGATTGATAATATCACCGTAAGTATCGGGGTCACAGAATTTATTAAGCATGACGACTATGATGACATTGTGCAAAGAGCAGATGATGCTCTTTACCAAGCTAAAAACAGTGGTAGAAACCAAGTAACGATAGGATAAAAGTATCTACCAAAAAGAGCTAAAGCGGGTACTTCAACGCTACAAAGATTTTCTAACTCTTCGTTTGTGGTAAATCTTAGCTGTTGGAGAATAAAAAGCTTTGCTCTTATATTTGTGTTTTTTCTCGCACAGACCGCAGTCCCACGAGTCTTTTTTTCATCTCATCTAGACGGTGGTAACGCTGCTTGAAAAAATTCACGGCTTATCTATGTTGTAAAGGCTGGCCAGCACCAACCAAAACCCATTTAACCTAATATCTTCTTTTAGCGATCAATTTGACCTAAAGAAAAGCCAATAGCTAACTTCTGCAATGCTCATCAAAGTTAGCATTAATTATTTGATGACGAATGACCGCAATGCTGCACAGCGGACAATTAATGATAATGAATGTTCTTATCGCGTGTCACGTTTTTCATTATTTGTGACGTTCCACACAGCTAAAACTGTCTTTTTTTTGATCTAAATAAACTATTTTAGAGTAAAGACTTTACTTTTGTAGAGTTGTTGCTCTATAATAGTGTTGTTCTCGTTTGAACCTGTTGTATTAATTTTAAATTCTAGCTTCCCCAAGCTTATATACCGATGGCCCCTTTAGCCATCGGTTTTTTTATGTCTAAAATTTAGCTTTTTTTCTCACCATGAAAAATTAACAAAAAAACCAACACAACATCAGCTAGGAGTTAATTAATATTTTTTCGCTTCATCAGCACAATGCCAAGCGACAAATTTCCAGGCTGTGTCATCTTTGACTAACACATCACTACAACGGCCATGAGTAACCCTTTGCTCTCCTTTTTTAGCCGTAGTGCCATTAGAATAGTAATAATGTGCAACCGCGGTATCACCATGAACAACAATGGCTGTTGGGCTATATTCAGCAACATTGTTAGTTGAGCCATCTTCAAAACTGAATTTTTCCCATCGTTTTACTGCACTTCGGTCACGAGGCATGGGGGTACTATTTCCCCAAACCATGGCGTCTTCGGTTACCCATTTATCTGTCCAATTATTATCGCGTTTTTCGATATCTGCATATGAAGCTAACACTATATTCCATACTTGTGTTTGCTGTTCATTCCAACGTTCAGCATAGCTGCTAAAGGCGGTAACCGTGACGATTAGTGCTATGGTTAATTTAAAGTTCATTTTATCTTCCTTGTTAATATTTCGACAAGGCCTACTAAACAACGCACTTCTCAGTAAACTCGAGCTTGCGATTATCGCCCCTTAAATATAGCAGGTTTACATTAGTCAGCTGGTTTACCCCAGGTAAGCCTTGTTATATCGAATTTTTGCTCAATATAGTTTGAATACTATGGTGAATTAATCATGACATTTCCGGTCTATTGTTAAGCAGTAACGAGCAGAGTTATATTTCATTAATTTATTGCTGCAATAAATCATTAATCACCATCAAACCACTAAGGAGATCTTATGTCACAATATACCAAATCAAGCGATGCTATTGCTGCGTTATCCGCTGAGCAATATCGTGTTACACAAGAAAGCGGTACTGAACGCCCTTGGACTGGCGAGTTATTGGAAAATACCTCACCAGGTATTTATGTTGATGTAGTTTCAGGTGAGCCTTTGTTTGCCTCAGCTGATAAGTTTGACGCAGGTTGTGGCTGGCCTAGTTTTACTAAACCCATTGAAAGCAAAAATGTCAGTGAACTTAGCGATGAAAATCATGGCATGGTGCGCACAGAAGTCCGCTCAGCACATGGTGATAGTCATTTGGGCCATGTATTTACTGACGGTCCGACAGCACAAGGTGGCTTACGATATTGTATTAACTCAGCTTCACTGAAATTTATTCACCGTGACGATATGACCGCTGAAGGTTATGAAGCCTATTTAACCCAAGTAGAAGGATAGAATATGACCATTGAACGAGCCGTATTAGCCGGCGGTTGCTTTTGGGGTATGCAAGATTTAATTCGCAAATTACCCGGCATTACAAAAACCTCTGCCGGTTATACTGGTGGCGATGTTAAAAATGCGACTTACCGAAACCACGGTACTCATGCAGAGGGCCTTGAGATCTACTTTGACAATACTGTGATCGGGTATCGAAAAATTTTAGAATTATTTTTTCAAATACATGATCCTACTACAGAAAATAGACAAGGGAATGATCTAGGCACTGCGTATCGCTCGGCAATTTATTACACTTGCGCAGCGCAAAAAGCCATGGCGGAAAAAACCATTGCTGATGTTGATGCCTCTGGATTATGGCCGGGTAAAGTGGTTACTGAAGTTGAGCCTGTGAGTGATTTTTGGCAAGCCGAGGTAGAACATCAAGACTATTTACAACGGATGCCCAATGGCTACACTTGCCATTTCCCAAGACCTGATTGGGTGCTACCTGAACAATAAGGCTAAGTAACTGACCTAAAAGGCTTTGCATAAGAGTGGTTTATTTCAACTGATATGCGAGCAATGATGTCGTGGTGTGGGAGCCATAAATGGCTAAGAGCGGCCTGTACATGGTCATTCTTTCACATTTATGTGATCGTGACATTGCTGACAAGGAGGTCGGTATTTAGTTTTTCTGAAACAAAAAAACTGACCCTACTCACTGTACAACGTGACTTATTAGGTTGTTATGTCAATATAATCAGTTGAGTACTGTATTGCTCAACTGGCTATTTTTATTCTTCTGACTTTTATTCTTCTATTAAAGGCGCTTCACCTAATTCACTTAAGGCTTGCAGATTTTCATCTTGAAACCAATCGCAAATGACTTTGTCTGCTTGCTCTGAGCCAGTACGTTTTAATGACGAAAATGCCTGCACTTTAATATCAGCATTTAATGCAGCTAGCTCTTTTCTAACCGCAAGTACTTGCCCGCTGACTTTGCCTTGAGAAAGTTTGTCGCTTTTAGTTAATAAGGCTAAAACCGGTAACTCTCCGTCTACAGCCCATTGAATTAGGTCCATATCAAGGTCTTTTAATGGATGTCTGATATCCATCAGTATCACTAAACCTTTCAAACATTCGCGTTTTTCTAGGTATTCGCCTAAAGCTTTTTGCCACTTTTTCTTCATTTCCATAGGCACTTTAGCGAAACCATAGCCAGGTAAATCAACTAGGCGCTTGTTTTCGGCAATTTCAAAGATGTTAATCAACTGAGTTCTGCCCGGTGTTTTACTGGTACGTGCAAGGCCTCTTTGATTTGTTAGGGTATTTAACGCGCTTGATTTACCTGCGTTAGAGCGACCTGCAAATGCGACTTCAATACCACTATCGGCTGGTAAACGACGGATATCAGGTGCGCTAAGGGTAAAAGTCGCTTTGCTTAGATGAATGGCTGTAGATGACAAGATTAGATCCAACGATATAAATTAAAACCGCATTATATCGTTTTTTTATACTAAATATGCAATTGTATTAGAATTTAGGCAATTCTTTTCATTAAACAAGCCGCTCAATAGCCTTAATGGTGTATGATATCCTCGATTTTTCTGGCTTATTGAATGTATTCAATAAAAAACACCAAAGCATGTTGAGAATTTTCCTATGAGACATATTTTAACTTTATTAATTATAACCTTATTAAGCATTAATATTGCTGTAGCCGCCACTGGTGATGCAGAGGCAGGTAAAACTAAATCCGCTACTTGTGCTGGCTGTCATGGTGCCAATGGTATTGGCATTAGTGATACCTTTCCTAATTTAGCAGGCCAACATGCTGATTATATTGTAGTACAACTGAAAGCATTCAAATCAGGTGAGCGTGAAAACTCATTAATGTATTCAATGGCAGCAGGTTTATCTGAGCAAGATATGGCTGATCTTGCGGCTTATTTTTCAGCGTTACCACGTAATGGCGCAAGTCAAGATACTAGCGCTACTGAAGCAAGTACAAGCGCAGCTGCAATTAAAGCACCTACTGCTTACGTACCTGACCCTGCAGCGGGTAAGAGCCTATTTGAATTAGGCGATCCTTCTCGCAATATTGCCTCATGTATTGGTTGTCATGGTAGCGAAGGTAACAGCAAGGTATTAATTTATCCGAACCTGGCCAATCAACATCCTGAATACATTGCAACACAGTTAATGAATTTTAAAAACAAAGATCGCATTAACTACGCCATGAACCAATTTGCCGGTAGCATGACTAACAATGATATTGCTGACATGGCTGCTTACTTTACTGACACTGCTGCCGTTGCTAACGTGGTTTCACGTAGAGTAACGCCATCAGCTCCAGTAACTGCTGAAGTTATTGCCGGTAAAGCCAAAGCGGCAACTTGTACTGCATGTCACGGCGCCGATGGTAATAGCCTTGTTGCTATCTACCCGAAACTTGCAGGACAACATGCGGACTACATTGTAAAACAGTTACAAGAGTTTAAATCGGGTGCACGTGAAAATGCGGTGATGGGGCCTATGGCGTCAGCATTAAGTGAGCAAGACATGGTAGAGATTGCCAGCTATTTTGCCGCTCAAAAAATTATTGTTGCTGATTTGGAAAGTTCTGATATTGGTAAAAAACTTTATCTAGGTGGAGATGCAAAACGTAAAATCACCGCTTGTGTTGCTTGTCACGGTGTTAACGGTAAAGGTGCCAGTAAGGCAGGCTTCCCAGTTATCGCCGGCCAAAACGAAGCGTACCTAAAAGCACAATTAATGCAATTCAAAAACGGTGAGCGTTATAACGATTACAACACCATGATGCGCAGTGTTGCTTCTAAGCTTTCAGCTAGCGACATGGATGAGTTAGCGAAATACATGGCGTCAATGAAGTAACATTATTCAAAATAGGCTAACGTCAGCTATTTAATCTCAATATAAGCAGCGTTTATCGCTGCTTTTTATTGCCCTGATTTTATACTGCCTCTACATCAAAAAATTTACTGTACTTGTATTAGCTAATTTTTTTAATGACATTATTTCACAGCCATTAAATTCGTGTAGAATGCCAAAACAACATTTTAG
Source organism: Colwellia sp. MB02u-10 (assembly GCF_014077185.1). Lineage (NCBI taxonomy): Bacteria > Pseudomonadati > Pseudomonadota > Gammaproteobacteria > Alteromonadales > Colwelliaceae > Colwellia > Colwellia sp. MB02u-10. The sequence goes on along the minus strand of NZ_JACGVK010000140.1, from coordinate 22,937 downwards.
CAAATTTTATCAGTAAACCCTTTATCGTGTTTACGACAAGCAGAGACTAAATCAATGAAAAAATTTATCATTACTGTTTTATTAGGATTAAGTGCAGTCACTACTGCCAATGCAGCGCAAGGCGATGCCGAAGCAGGTAAAGGCAAAGCAGCCATGTGTGCTGCTTGTCACGGTGCTGACGGTAATAGTCTTGTGCCTATGTACCCTAAGTTAGCGGGGCAGAGTGCTAACTACTTAGTTAAGCAGCTTACTGAATTTAAATTAGGCATGACCTCTGGTGGTAAATCAGGTCGTGTAAACGCCATCATGGGTGGTATGGCAATGGCACTTAGTGAGCAAGACATGGCTGATATCTCAGCATTTTATGCCAACCAAAAAGTCACTGAGGGTAACGGTACCGCTAATGTCAAAGGCAAAAAACTTTATTTAGGTGGCAATGCCGAAATGGAAATTACCGCCTGTGCTGGCTGTCATGGAGCTGATGGTAAAGGCATGGGAAATGCTGGTTTTCCTGCTCTTGCTGGCCAAAATGCGGAATACTTAAAAATTCAGTTAGAGGCATTTCGTAATGGCTCACGTTATAATGACATGAATGGCATGATGCGAGGTGTTGCTGCGAATTTAACTGATGAAGACATTACTGCACTATCGCAGTACGCATCGTCATTAAAATAAGCCCTAAGCCATTTAATTAGCTTTTTAAAAGTTAATATTTACAAAAAGCAGCGTTAATCGCTGCTTTTTATATTCAGTCACGCTTTCGCATGTGATCATAGCATCTCGTTCTTCCTAAACATAAAAGGGCAGCACTATAGCTGCCCTTTTAAATAATAAAGTTTATTTAACTGCTTAAAAAGCGTATTTAAAACCAACAGTTATCACATCAGTGTCCGTGTCAGTGTCATAGCGTTCAAAAGACGCTTCAACGCTAACTTTTTCGTTCAGTTTTTTACCCACACCCGCACCAAAACCAAATTCCCATTCATCATCGCTGACAGACGCGCCACGGAAACTGGCTTTCAGATCTAAGTTGGCATATGACGGCATCACATAAACATAAAAACCATTATCATAATTGTATTGGCCACGAACAGAAAGTGCCGTGAAGCGCTCGACTTCTACTTTAATACTATGACTTTTATCATCAGATATACCAGCACCAAGGCGCAATTCAGGTATTAGTGAGAATTTACTACCCTCTTCGATAAATTCATAAGCAACAGCGCCATAAATAGCGCCTAAAGAAAGCTTTTCAAGTGATAAGTCTGCATAGCCTGCGCCAGCTGACCAGTTAGCCGAAGCCGTTAAAGGTAATACCAATAAAGAAAGTGCAATTAAAGATTTTTTAAACAAAATAATATCCTTTTATTAATTTAAATAGTGAGTTAAGGGAGATAATAAAGCGCGCATGCTAACAATGCGCCTTGCGTTACGCAATTATTTTGTCCGTGTTAAATCAGAAAAAATAAGTAATAGGTGATGTCTTTAGCCTGATCGCTAAATAAACCTCATTTGCCAAAGACATTGGGTTCAGTTTCACGCTATGATCTAAACAATGAGCAGAATATGCCGGTTTAATCAGGATACACAAGATGATAGAAATTATTCAACCCAGACAATTTAAAACCGTCCCATGGAAAAATGGTCAGGGAGAAACTATTGAAATGGCGATAAATCCAGGCGGCAGCTTAGACAATTTCGACTGGCGATTAAGTATGGCAAGTGTGGTTGAAGATGGCGTTTTCTCTAATTTTACTGGCTATACCCGCAACCTAATTTTAATTGACGGAGACGGCATCAACTTACAACACAATGATAATAAAATTGACCGTTTAACCCAGCTATTAGACCTGGCTACTTTTGATGGTGGCAATAAAACTGTTGGCAACTTACATACTAATGAAATAACCGACTTTAATGTTATCACCCAAACGTCGGCCTTTAATACCAAGGTAAGCTGCCAAAAAAGTGCGAATAATTATTTACTTGAAACAAGCGCCCTGTGCTTTATTTATAGCTTATTCAAAGACGCCACACTGACCTTAAACCAGAGCCAAGAAGTCATCTCCTTGCCTGCTCAACACTTAGTAAAAATAACCGACTTACCCAACAACTTCGCCAGCCTAACCGGTGAGCACCTCATTGTTGTTTATCTAACCCATTGCACCTGACTTTTTAGGCCGGTGCAATTGACACAGCTTACTCACTTAAGTAAAACTTTAAGTGGTCGCACTAACAGTTGACGGACTAAAGTCCGACCTACAAAAAACAACCTAAAACCGCAGCACCATACATAGTCACTTTGTAAGCTCAATACAGACTGAATGCAAGCCCAATCTAGGTTCAATGTGGGTCCAATGTAAAGTGGACTTTAGTCCATTAAGTTAAATGAAATTTAACCATCTTTAAAACAAATACCGACCTACAGGTGATCATTAAGCTTAGAAACTGATTTACTCATTCAAATACATAAACAAACCCTATTTTAGTACGCCGCGTTTTAATCAGTCGTTAAGGTTACTAATCGCTAGAAATACTCGTTCTAACTTTTAATTATGACTTTTTCTTCATGCTGACGTAGGCTCAAGAGACAAAATTAAAATTACGCCTTAACCCTAAGGACAATATTATGACCATTAAGTATTTTATAAGGTTAGCTAGCCTACTGTTACTGTTATCACCCTTGGCCAATGCAGAATTTGAACGCAAAATTGCCATTGATGAAAGTAACACCAGTACTCATAGTACAAAAGTTAATGGCAAGAAATTTGATTACACCGCCACGACCGGTACTCAACCGGTTTGGGACGAAGAGGGCAAGCCTACTGCCAGTCTTTTTTATACCTATTATCAACGCGCAAATGTAAAAGACAAAGCCACTCGACCGTTACTTATCTCATTTAATGGTGGCCCAGGCTCAGCATCTGTTTGGATGCATGTCGCTTATACCGGCCCTAAAGTACTTAATGTCAACAACGAAGGTTTTCCATTACAGCCATACGGCGTAAAAACTAATGACTTCTCCATTTTAGACAGCGCTGATATTGTCTTTGTTAATCCAGTCAATACCGGCTATTCACGAGTTTTACCTAATAAAGAAGGTAAAATGCCGTCAAAAGAAGAGCAAAAGAAAATGTTCTTTGGCGTAAATGCTGACATTAAATACTTGGCAGAGTGGATTAACACCTTTGTTACCCGCCATAACCGTTGGCAGTCACCCAAATACCTTATTGGCGAAAGTTATGGCACTACCCGTGTTGCAGGCTTAGCGTTAGAACTACAATCTCGCCAGTGGATGTACCTTAATGGCGTTATTTTGGTGTCACCCACTGATATTGGTATCAAACGTGATGGTCCCGTAAAGGCAGCCAACCGTTTACCTTACTTTGCTGCAACCGCTTGGTACCACAAAGCACTCGCTGACGACTTACAAAATAAAGATCTATTAGACATTTTACCTGAAATTGAAAAATTCACCCTTGAGCAGTACTTGCCCGCGCTCGCCAAAGGTGGCTTTATTGCTCAAGATGAAAAGCAGCGCATCGCCGAACAAGTCGCTCGATATTCTGGTTTATCGGTACAAGAGGTCTTGCGTAATAACTTAGATATTGAAGCGTCTTATTTTTGGAAAGAAATACTGCGTAATCGCGAGCAAACCGTGGGTCGTTTAGATTCTCGCTATTTAGGTATCGATGAAAAAGTTACCGGTAGCAGCCCTGATTACAACGCTGAATTAACCTCTTGGTTGCACAGCTTTACGCCCGCAATAAATTATTATTTACGTGAAGAGCTCAATTATAAAACCGACCTTAAATACAATATGTTCGGTAATGTGCACCCTTGGGATAGAAGCAACAATAAAACCGGTGAAAACTTACGTTTGGCGATGGCGCAAAACCCGTACTTAAATGTGATGATCCAGTCAGGTTACTATGATGGTGCCACCAATTATTTTGATGCTAAATATACCTTATCCCAAATTGACCCAAGTGGTAAAATGCAAGACAGATTATCATTTAAAGGTTATAAAAGTGGTCATATGATGTATTTACGTTATCAAGATTTAGAAGCGTCTAACCAAGATCTTCGTGAGTTTATGCAAGCCACCTTACCGAATAAAACCACACCAGCAAAATATTCCAGCAAACGCTAATTTAGTCATTATTCTACTGCGTTAATCAAGTTTGTCAGTGCCTAGGCACTGACAACCTTATTTCTATCTCTGCCTATCAAGCCACCCTATCTCTAAACTTTATACCTTCAAAACACTACCAACACCAAGTACTATTACGCTTAAAGCCAAGCTCACCGCCTTGAATTCCTTAAGTGCCCTACTCATTCCCTGCTCATTGTTTCCTCCCTGTAAAAATAAAAATATCTCACAGGGAGAAAAACAGGAGGACTACAGGAGGAAAAGCACAGCAAAACCAAGCTAAAAACTTGTCGTGAAACTTCCCTTAATCCCTACTCATTCCCTTCTCATTCTTTCCTCCCTGTAAAAATCACAGGGAGAGAAACAGGAGGACTGCAGGAGGAAAAGCACAGCAAAACCAAGCTAAAAACTTGTCGTGAAACTTCCCTTAATCCCTACTCATTCCCTTCTCATTCTTTCCTCCCTGTAAAAAAATAACATAACTCACAGGGAGAGAAACAGGAGGACTGCAGGAGGAAAAGCACAGCAAAACCAAGCTAAAAACTTGTCGTGAAACTTCCCTTAATCCCTACTCATTCACTTCTCATTCTTTCCTCCCTGTAAAAAAATAACATAATTCACAGGGAGACAAGCAGGAGGACTGCAGGAGGTAAAGCAAAGCAAAATAGACCTTAAAACTTCCTGTAACTTACTGACAGCTGACAGCTAAAAACTTGTCGTTAAACTTCTCTTAATCCCTACTCATTCCCTTCTCATGCTTTCCTCCCTGTAAAAAAACAATTCACAGCGAGATAAGCCGCAGGACTACAGAAAGTAAAAAGGCCACCCATTGGCAGCCTTGAGTAGCATTACGTTCGTTTAAATTTCGTAATTAATCACTTGGTAACCTAAAGCCTCAAGCTGAGGTTTTAGGGTCTTAGCGTCGCCCACTACCACCATTAGCATTTCGCTTAAAACTAAATGCTTTTTCGCTAACGCGTTAATTTCTGCTTTAGTGATATTAGCCACAATGTCATTGCGTTCCTTGACAAAATCAGCCGTGAGATCATGCTCTAAAATTTGTGCTAAAAATCCGAGTTTACGACCTGGTGTTTCATATTTCAACGCATCTTTTTGGTTGATGGCGTTGCGCATGAAAGCTAACTCTTCATCGCTAATCCCTTGCTCCGCATAGTGGGTAATTTCTTTCACAAACTCAACAATTGACTTGTCTGTTACATCAGCCCGCACCTCTGCGCTTGCGGTATAAGTGCCAGAGAATTTATCACCATAAAAATACGAACTCGCACCGTAGGTGTAACCCTTATCTTCACGTAAATTTAGATTAATACGGCTATTAAATGCCCCGCCTAAGGCAAAGTTCATTAAGTAAGCTCGATAGTATTCACCGGTAATATCTTCAGTAAGTGAACGTTTACCAATGCGAATAGCAGCCTGCGTGGCATTGTCTTTATTCACTAAATAAATAACGCCTCGCTTAGCATTTGAGTCGGGTAAGGTTAATAACAGCTCTTTGCCTGCGCCCGTCAGTGCTTTGAAGATACCCAAAGACTGCAAAATATCGCGTTGGTTTAAATCTGACACCAATATTATTTCACTGCCTTTTGGCTGCACTTGCGCTTGATAAAGCGCTTTAATATCGGCTAATTCGATATTAGCTAATGAAGCTTCTGAACCCGCACTAGAAGTTGCCGCTATATTATCGGCATGCAGTAACTGGCGATAAGCATTTGACGCTAAATATCCGGCATCTTTTTTACCATTAATAGCACCTTGAATCGCATTGCTTTTATTACGCTCAAATTCACTTGGCAAAAACGCCGGTAGGGTTAATTTTTCATAAACTAAGGCAAGCGTGGCGTCTATATGCTTAGTTAAGGTGTTTATATTGACCGCTAAATAGTCATTACCCGCTGAGATACTAACCGAAGCACCCAGTTTTTGCAGGGCTTTGCTCATGTCTTCGGCGCTACGTTTGCTGGTAGACTCATTTAACATGGCGGCTAAAAGTGCTGCTGTGCCAGCCTTTTCTTTACTTTCATAATAATGACCCGCAGGGATTTTGATCAACATTGAAGTGGTTGGTGTCTCGCTGCTTTGTGTTGCCAGTATTTTCATACCATTAGCAAAAGTTTCGCGCCACATTTTGGGCACTTCAACGGCTTTATTTGCGCCAGCAACTGGCATAAGGCTACGGTCAAAATCGTCTTGCGCTTTACGCACTTGTAAGTCGGTATCTGAAGTCATCGCACGTTCGGGGATAACCCGTGCTGGTGGTATGAAGTTATCTGGCGCAGCAACCCGGGCCTTTTGCCCTTGTGGTACTATGCTCATGATCACGCCATGTTTATTTTTGATATATTTTTCATAAACACGCATTACATCAGCTTTGGTGACATTGGCATAACGGGCAATGTCTTGCTCAATATAATTTGGATTGCCTTTAAAGGTTTCATTCGCTGCCAATTGGCTGACCTTACCGGCTACACTCTGCAAGCCAAAGACAAAGCTAGCTTCCATTTCGGCTTTTGCTTTGATTAAATCGTCATCTTCAACACCACGGAGTTCAAATTCAAGCAAACTAGCACGAATCACTTTTTCCATATCTGCCAAAGTCTTACCTGACCCTGGATGCGGAAGTGCTAACATATTAAAAGTACAGGCGAGCTCCGCACAAGGATGACTTACCGAGGCTTGTACAGCCAACTGATTTTTAACTAAGTTTTTATAAAGTAATGAGGTTTTACCCCCACCTAAAATACTCGAGAGTAAATCTAGTGCGGCTTCGTCTTTATGCCTAACACTCACCGTTGGATACGACATATACACTAGAGGTAAATGTACATTGTCTTCCATAGAAATATAGCGATCAGCCTCGAGTGTAAAGCTGGATTTTTCAGGCATTTTTACCGCTGGGCCACGAGGAATAGTGCCAAAATATTTGTTCACCATTACCAAAGTATCAGCAATATTAAGATCACCGCCTATGGTTAATGTGGCATTATTAGGGCCATACCAACGCAAGAAAAAGGCTTTTAAGTCATTCACATTAACGCGATTTAAATCGTCAATATAACCTATGGTTTGCCATGAATAAGGATGACCTACAGGATACATAGCTTCTGCAACACGTTCTCGCAACAACCCATAAGGACGATTTTCATAACTTTGGCCACGTTCGTTTTTTACTGTTTCACGTTGTATTTCAAATTTCTCTTGTGTCACGGCATCAACTAAAAATCCCATGCGGTCAGCTTCAAGCCACAACATTTTTTCTAATTGATTTGCTGGCACGGTTTGAAAGTAATTCGTGCGATCGCTGTTGGTGGTACCATTCATGGTACCACCAGATTCAGTGACTATTTTAAAGTGCTCGTCGTCAGCAACATTTTCTGAGCCTTGAAACATCATATGTTCGAAAAAATGCGCAAAACCTGACTTACCAATTTCTTCGCGGCCAGAGCCAACGTGATAGGTCATATCAACATGAACCAAAGGGTCTGAGCTGTCTTGATGCAAAATCAAAGTTAAACCGTTGTCTAAAACATATTTTTGATATGGGATCACCGTTTTTTTCGCTGCTGTTCGCACTTGCTCAACAAAAGTGATGCCATCAACAATAATTTCAGGTGTTTGAGTTTGCAGCTTATCGGTATTTTCACAGGCGACTAAACAAGTCAGTAACAGCGGTAACGTCCATTTCTTCAAAATATTTTCCTCAATTCAATCATGATATAAATTTAGTAGAGCGGATATAATTTTATCGCCATTGTGCATAAGTACAATAGCTAAGTGATATTATTCCACTGTTGACCTTTAGCTTAATGTAAAGTTCAACAGTACTTATGCCTGCACTTGCTCGTCTAAGGTAATTTAGCCGTCATAGGCTTAAAGCAGATATAACATCACAAGTACGGTTTATTTCATTCAACACGCGCCTTACAGCTCGAATGAGTGAGTATTGAATAATCGAAAAATGGTGTAAAAAAAGGCCTCTAGATAGAGGCCTGAATGACAACACACCATGAAGGGATCACTCGGCGTTATTTAATAAGAACATGAAGCAAGGATATTAATTTCAACCAAACAATAGTAAGTACATTAAATATTGTTTATTCACAAGTTCAAAATACTAGAGTAATACCCCTTTGATATCTCTAATGCGCTTGTTCCCAGTTATCACCAATGCCGGCTTCGGCAATTAATGGCACACTCATGGTGATGGCATTATTCATAATTTCAACCAAGGTTGCTGTGGTTTTCTCAACAATATCTTGGTGAATTTCAAAAATTAATTCATCGTGTACTTGCATGGTCATTTTGATTCTAGGATCGTTTTGCGCTTGTATCCAAGCATCAACCGCCAACATGGCTTTTTTGATAATATCAGCCGCAGTACCTTGCATAGGTGCGTTAATCGCTGCACGTTCAGCGGCTTTTTTGCGCATGGCATTTTTTGCTTTAATGTCTGGCAAATACAGTCGACGACCAAATAAGGTTTCTACATAACCTGTTTCAGTGGCTTGTTGACGGGTATCTTCCATATACTGAGAAACATTAGGATAACGCTCAAAGTATTTATCAATATAGGCTTGTGCAGTATGGCGAGGCACATTAAGTTGTTTTGCTAAGCCAAATGCCGACATGCCATAAATCAAACCAAAGTTAACCGCTTTCGCGCTGCGGCGTTGATCTATAGTGACTTCATCAAGTGGTACGGCAAATATCTCTGCTGCCGTTGCTTTATGCACGTCTTTGCCTTCAGAAAACGCTTTAACTAAGCCCGGATCGTCGGATAAATGCGCCATAATGCGTAATTCAATTTGAGAATAATCTATCGCAACAATTTTATGCTCAGGCGGAGCAATAAAAGCCAGACGTATTTTACGTCCTTCTTCACTTCGAATAGGAATGTTTTGCAGGTTTGGATCGGTCGAAGATAAACGCCCGGTTGCGGTAACCGCTTGTTGATAAGAGGTATGAACACGGTTAGTGGTTGCCCCAACTAGTAAGGGTAACTTGTCGGTATAAGTTGACTTTAACTTACTTAAGCCACGGTTTTCTAAAATCACTTTCGGTAATGGATAATCTAACGCTAACTCTTGTAACACTTCTTCTGCCGTTGAAGGCGCACCTTTAGGGGTTTTCTTAATAACCGGTATTTTGAGCTCTTCAAACAAAATTACCTGTAATTGCTTAGGCGAGCTTAAGTTAAAGCTTTTACCTGCCAGGTTATGCGCTTCAATCTCTAACTCAGCTAAACGTGTACCAATGGATTGGCTTTGTTGAGCCAACATATCGCAGTCAATTAATACCCCATGTTGCTCCATGCGAGCAAGTACGGGGAGTAACGGCATCTCAATATCGGTAAAAACAGAGAGCTGCGAACTCACTTTGGCTAATTGTGGGTAAATGGCTTGATGCAAACGCATGGTAATATCAGCATCTTCAGCGGCATAATGACCGGCCTTTTCAATTTCAATTTGATTAAAGGTCAGCTGCTTTGCGCCCTTACCAGCAATATCTTCAAAATGTACGGTTTTATAGCCTAAATATTTTTCTGCTAGCGCGTCCATGTTATGGCGCGTTGCCACACTGTTCAAACAATAAGACTCAAGCATGGTGTCAAAAGCAATACCTTGCATGGCAATATTATAATGCGAGAGCACATTGGCATCGTATTTTAAATTTTGCCCGACTTTACAGCAGGTTTCACTCTCTAATAATGGCTTAAGTTGCTCAAGCACCCAGTCGAGTGCTAGCTGCTCTGGCGCATCAATATAATCATGCGTTAGTGGCACATAAGCCGCTTTACCGGCTTCAATACAAAATGATAAACCGACCAGTTTAGCTTTCATATAGTTAACGCTGGTGGTTTCAGTATCAAAAGCAAACAGCTCAGCAGCGTTTAACTTTTCAAGCCAAATATTAAAGCTGGCTTTATCAAGAATAATCTCATATTCAGTGTCAACATCAGCAGGCAAGTCGACAACAGCTTCGCTACTGGGTGTAACTGCAGTATCCGCTTTGCTATCGCCAGCGTCTAAATCAGTTAATAGCCGTTTTAATTCAAATTTTTGGTAAAGCGTTCTTAATGTTTCAGTATCAGGTGCTTTGGGTTGCAGTTCAGCAACGCTTTGCTCAAGGTCAACATCGAGCTTAATGGTGGCAAGTTCATAAGAAAGCGGCAGGTGTGTTAAAGCGGTGCGTAAGTTTTCACCTACTTTGCCTTTAACATCGTCGGCATGTGCCATGACTTCTTTTAAGCTAGGGTGTGCGGTTAACCATTTTACCGCTGTTTTAGGGCCACACTTTTCAACGCCAGGAATGTTATCAACTTTATCGCCCATTAGGGCAAGGTAGTCGATGATCTGATCAGGGCGCACACCAAATTTTTCAATAACGCCTGCTTCATCCATTTCTACATTGGTCATGGTGTTAATTAAACGCACATGCGGGTTAACTAACTGAGCCATATCTTTATCACCGGTTGAGATCACGGTTTCAATGCCTAAAGCGGTTGCTTGATGCGATAAAGTGCCAATAACATCATCAGCCTCTACGCCATCAATAACTAACAGCGGTAAACCCATGGCAACAATAATTTCATGTATTGGCGCAATTTGCGTGCGTAAATCATCCGGCATGGGCGGGCGATTAGCTTTATATTCAGCATACATATCATTACGAAAGGTTTTCCCTTTGGCATCAAATATCGCCACGATATTACCATTGGGATAGTCTTTTTTTAGACTTCTGAACATGTTCAAAACGCCAGTAATAGCACCGGTAGGTTGGCCGTCTAAAGTGGATAAAGCTTGCAAATATGGCACGTGATAAGCACGAAATAAATAAGATGAACCATCGACTAAAATAAGCGGTGATTGGTCAGAAGTTGGCATGATAATTTTATAACTGGGAGAAAGATTGGCTAAGCATGCCATAATCGGCAAATTGTCTCTAGCTATTCATTATATTTAGGCGCATCAATTAGCGATAATTGTGGATAAGTATGTTGAAAACCACGATGAAAAACCTTAAAGCTCTGGCGAACTTTACGGCAACTGTTATTTAACTACTTGTATTAAATCAAAAAAGATAAGTCTGAAATCCTTTTCAAATATTTATTATTATTTTTTTATTATGTGGATAAATAAATGTCTCAGCTTAAAATTAGCCGTTCAATTAACGAACAACAAAAATAAGCGAGCTGAGAGATTACCAGAAAACAACCTCATTACCAGACAATTGTTAAACTATTTTTACTGTTTTATGACACCTATAAATAACAAAAAAACATAAGCTATATTTGGCAAGGGCTAGCTTAATTATATAAATTTAATTTTTGTAAAAATTTAAATTACCTTGGTCTTCACTAAGCCAAAATATGACAAAATCGCAGCTCTATTTTTACATTAACTGTCACCCCGTTATTACAAAAATATAATCAAGCTCAAAGCAACACTAAAGCAATATAAAAAACCTACTTGAGCCACATTAGCTAATAATGAATTAAGTGCCGGTCCTTGCAAGGTAAAGCCTTTTTTAATCACATAATAACTCGGCGCCACAAGTAAAATAGTGGTTATCCAAAGTATAGACGATACCTGTATGGCAAATATTGCATGAATAATTAACGCACCCGTAATGAGTATCGCGAGTAAAATTCTTGCCTTGTGTTCACCTAGAATAACCACCAAGGTATATTTTTTTACCGCTTGATCCGTAGCAATGTCTCTAATATTGTTCACCAGCATAATGGCGCTACTATACAATCCTGCACTAGTGGCTAAGCCAAAGGCGAGTAATGACAGGGTACCCGCTTGCAAATAATAACTGCCAAGCACTGACACCCAGCCGAAGAAAATTAACACGGTAACTTCACCCAAAGCATTTGACGCCAATGGAAAGGGTCCTGCGCTGTAAGCAAACACACCTAACAATGACAATACGCCAAGCGCCAATATCCACCAACCACCTTCAACCGCAAGATAAAGCCCTGAAAGCATAGCAACAGTGCATATTAGTGCTAAACCAAGCTTTATGGCTGATAATGAGATTAAGCCCGCTTGCACCACTCTTACCGGCCCCACTCTTTGCTTGCTATCTACCCCAGATAAACCATCAAAAAGGTCATTCGCTAAATTAACCGCAATTTGCAGTGACATAGCACAGACTAAGGTCAATAAAAATATGCCCATGTTAATGTCAACGTCACGGGTCGCCAATGCTGTGCCTAATAAAATCGGACCAATGGAAGCGAGTAAGGTGCTAGGCCGAATAGCCAGCCACCAATATTTGAGCTGAGACTTGAACTGAGACTTGAACTGAGACTTGAGTGGAGACTTTATTAACATTAGCTTGGCTGTTGAAGTATTAGGGTTATTGATCTTATCTTATATCTAGACAATGACTAGCCAATATTTAGACATAAAAGAAGATGGATCAACTTAAACTTTGAAAAATAAAAAACGCTGTACCCTATGACGAATACAGCGTTTAAATTAACGCAAAAACACGCTTAATGTCCTAATAAACTAAAGTTTAATAACCTAAAGCCTAATAAGCTACAGCCTAATGAATTACATAGTGACAAATTCTTCTGCTGAGGTTGGGTGAATAGCCACAGTATTATCAAAGTCAGCCTTAGTGGCGCCCATTTTCATGGCAACCGCAAAACCTTGTAATAATTCATCGCTTCCAAAACCTATACTATGAATACCCACTATTTTCTCTTCTTTACCTACACAGACTAATTTCATCCGAGTAGGATCACGATAATCTTCAGTAATCGCTTGATATAAAGCGGTAAATTGAGAGCTGTAAACCTTAACTTGCGCTTCGCCATGCTCTTCTATCGCTTCTTTTTCTGATAAACCCACCGTACCAATAACCGGATGACTAAACACCACTGTGGCTATATTGGAATAATCTAAATACGACTCTGGCTTATTGTTAAACAAACGCTCACACAAGCGGCGTCCAGCAGCGACGGCAACCGGCGTTAACTGGGCTCGGCCGGTATTATCACCAACGGCATAAATACCATCAACATCAGTATTTTGATATTTATCTGTAGGAATAAAACCCCGTTCATCAAGCTCAATACCTGCTGAGGCAATATTAATATTATCGGTTGCTGGCTCACGACCAATCGCCCAAATTAAGCTGTCTACTGGGCCGACACTATGGCCATTTTCTAGATGAATGGTTAGTTTGCCATCCTGATGTTTCTCAACACGCGTTGGCACACTCATGGTGTGTAGTGTTGGACCATGCTTGGCCATTTGCTCTACTAAGGTATCGCTTAGCATGTCATCAAAATGACGTAATGGCTTTTCTTTACGCACTAATAGATGAGCTTTGCTGCCTAGCGCATGCAACACACCGGCAAGCTCAACGGCAATATAACCCGCTCCCACCACGGCAACTTTTTCAGGTTGTTCGGTTAACGCAAAAAAGCCATCTGAGTCAATACCATGCTCAGCCCCTTCAATATCGGGACGACTTGGGCGTCCGCCTGTTGCAATGGTAATATGGTCAGCGGTATATAAAACCCCGTCAACGTCTAAGGTATTTTTATCAACAAACTTAGCAAAACCCTTGATCACGGTAACGTCATTACTGGCAAAACCACGCGCATAAGCTGCATGAATGCGTTCAATATAAGCTTCTCTATTTTTTACTAACTTTGACCAGTCAAAGCTTTGTAATGGCGCTTTAAAACCGTAGTCATTCGCGTAGTGTAATGCATCGGCAATTTGTCCGGCATACCACATGGCCTTTTTCGGTACACAACCGACATTCACACAGGTACCACCAATATGCTTAGCTTCAATAACAGCGGCTTTTTTGCCTAAACGTGCAGCTCGGTTTGCAGAAGCGATACCGCCACTGCCGGCGCCAATCGAAATGTAGTCAAAATGTTGTGTCATATTATTATTCCTATGTGATTATATTGCGCTTAAAGCATCAAGTGATTATATTGCACTTAAAGCATCAAAATTCAAGCATCGCAGCCAATGCCGGTCATTATTGCCTCTTTATGACTGCAAATGACATAATATTTAACGATTAAATTTCAAATTTTTCTCTCAATTGCCTCTCTAGTGTTAAATAGTCAAAGCTACACCTTGATTATCGACTGATCTGCCATTACATCTACAGCATCATCTAGCAAACATGCGAATTTTATGACCAGTCCTATGACCAATCCATTATTACAAAAGACCTCACTGCCGCAATTTTCTAAAATCAAGCCAGAACATGTTAAACCTGCGGTTGAGCAAGCCATCAAAGAGTGTAAAACAGTGATTGCGGATGTATTAGCAAATAATACCCAATTCACTTGGGACAATTTAGTTGCCCCTATTGATGAAGTAAATGATGTATTAGGTAAATTATGGTCACCCATTTCGCATATGAATTCAGTGGTCAATAGCGATAAGCTGCGCGATGCTTATGAGTCATGCTTACCACTTTTATCTGCATACGGTACTTTTGTTGGTCAGCACGCTGGATTATTCGCGGCCTACCAGCAATTAAATGACAGTGCAGCGTTTAAAGCACTTAACACAGCGCAACAAAAAGTCATCAGTAACACCTTAAAAGACTTCAAACTCTCAGGCATTGCACTGAACGAGCAAGACAAAAAGCGCTACGGTGAAATATCCACGCGCTTATCAGAACTTAGCTCAACCTTTGGTAATAATATTCTCGACGCCACGCAAGCCTTTAGCGTTAATATTACCGATGAAGCAGACTTAGTCGGTTTACCTGAAAGCGCCAAAGAAGCGGCACAAGCTTTAGCACAAGCACAAGAAAAAACCGGTTGGTTATTTACCTTAGACATTCCAAGCTACTTACCCCTGATGATCTATTGCGACAATCAAGCGCTACGCGAAAAAATGTATCGCGCCTATGTTACCCGCGCCTCTGAAATAGGGCCGAACGGCGGCGAATATGACAACAGCCCTATTATGGCTGAATTACTTTCTTTGCGTCATGAAATTTCCAACTTATTAGGATTTAACAGCTTTGCCGATAAATCATTGGCAACAAAAATGGCCAATAACAGCCATGAAGTATTAGGCTTTTTAGAAGACCTAGCGGTTAAGTCAAAAGCGCAAGGCGAACAAGACCTAGTCGAAGTGACCGCCTTTGCGAAACAAAATTTTGCCCAAAGTGATTTGCAAGCGTGGGATTTACCCTATTACAGTGAAAAACTAAAACAAGAACGTTACGCTATTTCTGACGAAGAGCTACGACCTTATTTCCCAGAAAGCAAAGTGGTTGCCGGCTTATTTGAAGTGGTGCATCGCTTGTTTGGTTTAAATATCAGCGAGCGTAAAGGGGTAGATACTTGGCATAAAGATGTCAAATTTTTTGATGTCTTTGACAGTAAACAGCAACGTCGAGGCAGCTTCTATTTAGACTTATACGCCCGTTCGAAAAAACGTGGCGGCGCCTGGATGGACGATTGTGTCGGCCGTCGTGAATTAGCTAATGGCGATATGCAATACCCGGTTGCTTACCTGACCTGTAATTTTAATGGCCCAGTCGGCGATAAGCCGGCATTATTTACCCATGACGAAGTCGTGACCTTATTCCATGAATTTGGCCATGGTATTCATCACATGCTAACGCAAATTAACGCGGCAGGTGTGTCGGGTATCGACGGTGTACCATGGGACGCGGTTGAACTACCCAGCCAGTTTTTAGAAAACTGGTGCTGGCAGCCAGAAGCACTGGCCTTTATTTCAGGTCACTACCAAACTGATGAAGCTTTACCGCAAGACATGCTCGACAAAATGTTAGCGGCCAAGAACTTTCAATCGGCAATGCAAATGATCCGCCAACTTGAATTCAGTTTGTTTGATTTTAAAATGCATGCAGAATATTGCCCAGAAAAAGGTGATCAAATTCAACAAGTGCTAGATAAAGTACGTCAAGACTACGCCGTTATTAAAGCGCCTGAGTTCAACCGTTTTCAACACAGCTTTGGCCATATTTTTGCTGGCGGTTATGCTGCCGGTTATTACAGCTATAAATGGGCTGAAGTTTTATCAAGCGATGCTTTTTCTCGCTTTGAAGATGAAGGTATTTTCAACCAAAACGTGGGTCATGACTTTTTAACCAATATTCTTGAAATGGGCGGTTCAAAAGAGCCAAGCGAACTCTTTAAAGCCTTCCGTGGTCGACAGCCTAAAATAGATGCCTTACTGCGTCACAGTGGCATTACGGGTTAATCACCATGGCATTAGAAAAATTTGACGATATTTATCAACGCGCCGCTGCTCGCAAAGGCGGTGCGGCTAAACTTAATATATTATTAGGCCCAGGTAACCGAGATCATTTATTACCCACAATAACTGACGACAGATTTTTATCTGAGTTCAGTAAAAAGGTTTTTCAATCGGGTTTTGTTTGGCGCGTAGTGGAAAATAAATGGCCCAATTTCGAAGAAAGCTTTTTCAATTTTACTATTGAAAAAGTCTTAATGATGCCAGAAGAAATGATGGAGCGAAAAGCCAGCGATCCTAAAATAATCCGTAACTTTAATAAAGTTAAAACCATTAAAGCTAATGCCCTGATGATCTTTGACCAGCAGCAACAAGGCCATAGTTTTGCAACGTTTATTGCCCAGTGGCCCAGTGCTGACATTATTGGCTTATGGGCTTATTTGAAAAAACAGGGTCAACGCTTGGGTGGCAACACTGGGCCTTATGCGCTGCGGGCGTTAGGTAAAGACACCTTTATTCTGAGCCGAGATGTTGAGGCTTATTTTCGCGCTCACGACATTATTACTGGTGGTATTCAAACAAAATCTAGCTTGAACGCCATTCAAGCAAGCTTTAATGACTGGCAAAAACAGTGTGACTTGTCACTCGGCCAACTCAGTCGTTTAATTGCTTACGCGACGGGTGATAATCATGTTCATTTAGAAGAGGTTATCGATGCTGAATAATATTGCTGTTGCCTATGTAGATTCTGTCGACGTCGACAAGGCAAAAAAAATCGCCAAAAAATGGCAACTTGATTATATCGGTGATATCGCCGCAATAAAAAATCATCCTCACTTACTGTTTGCCTTACAAGTTAATATGCAGCGCTTAGAACTGAGTAAACTTGATGAGCCAAAAATTGGCGCTATTTGCGTTGATTTTGTTGATGGCGCAACCGCCCATCGGCGAAAGTTTGGTGGTGGCCGAGGTCAAGATATTGCTAAAGCGGTGGGCTTAAAACATGGTTTTACTCCCAAGGTACTTGATGCCACCGCCGGCTTAGGTCGTGATGCCTTTGTCTTAGCGACCTTAGGTTGTTACGTAACCATGATGGAACGTATGCCGATTGTCGCCGCCTTACTCGAAGACGGTTTAAAACGCGCTAAACTCAGCACTGAAATTAATGATATTACCGAGCGCATGAGTTTAATTAGCTCGTCATTGATTGCAGATATTCCGTTAGCCCAACAACCGGATGTCATTTACCTTGATCCTATGTATCCGCACCGAGAGAAATCAGCCGCCGTTAAAAAAGAAATGCGCGTATTTCAATCGCTAGTAGGTGAAGACCTTGATGCTGACAACTTACTAGCACCCGCCATTGCCTTAGCCAAATATCGTGTGGTGGTTAAACGCCCAAGCTATGCACCACCACTAGCCGGTAAAGCACCGTCAACCAGTATTAATATGAAAAAAAATCGCTTTGATGTTTATGTGAATCAAGCGATTCCGAAACATAATTAAAAAAACACTTGGTTTACTGTCTGTATATTCGAAGTTGACGAAAGCCGTTCCCAACAAGAATGTATTCAAGTTTGCTAGCGCAAAAATCATTGGTGTCATTATGTGTGAGAGCACATTAGAGTGAGTTTAAATAATGTGAAATCACTACATAGATATTCTGGTGTTTACGGTGTGAATAATATCCAGCAAGCATTACTTAAACTTACCTGATTACCCATAATCAACAGCTACGGTTTTCGTAAATTAGTCTATATCTCATATAAGCGTTAACTGAAGTGTTTAATCATTATATAAGCGCAACCTATTGCTGTTTTATAAGGTAAAACGAAATAACAAGTACATCTGACTACGTTCATTACTGAAAGCTTCAATATTCGATGTCGCCGCAAACATATCAATGCCTACATCTATGGTGACACGTTGCCATGAAAAGTTTTTAAAATTATAACTTGCTTCTAAATTATAGTGTGTGCGGGTGTCAGTACGTACCTTGCCAAACCCAGCAAGTTCGCTGTCATATGTGTTTGGGTTTAGTTTATAAGATGCTGATAATAGTAATTCTGGTTGAAAAGCATAGTTAACACCTAAATCGATTGTTGCACCCGTAAAGCTATAGGCACTGTTTTCAGCACTGGCTAAACTGTAGCCTAATTTTGAAAACAGTAACAAACCATCATATATTTGATAGTTCACAATAAGCTCTGGTTTAATTTCTGTTAGATCTCTTGTTGATTCACCACTATAGCCATACATTTGATAACCCATTTTACCTAATATTCGTAAATTTTTATGGGTTATCATCGCCAATGTGACATCAAAACCTATCAGACTTAGCAGTGGACTACCGCCAATAGACACATTGGCATAACGAGATGATATTGAGTATTCTCCGCCCCACATTTTACGATGATACGACCCACTTAAATCGAATACAGTAACACTATGATCTTCGTTACCCATAAAAGCGGTTGTGGTAACGTTAGCCATTCCGCTCCAGCTACTATAGCGATCCCATAACTTACTAAACCGTAACTTTACTCCGGCATTTATGCCCATAGCGGAAATAGGTTGGTTGTCTTCATTTAAAATAAATTCTTCATCATATATGATAAACGAATCCACAGTGGGAGCATTATTGACATTACTGTCAACTAGCACTCCGGTGCTAAAGTCGACAAAGTATTTCAATGCATAGGGTGAATTATCGACAATAGTTTCAACTTTATTACGTACGGTTTGATTAAGCGTTGGCATGGCCAATAGGTCATCATACTGTTTATTTGCTTGTTCAAACTCACCTAAATATTGATATGTTAATGCAAGATCTAAAAACGGTCGGGGTTGGCTTTTATCGGCATTAACAACTTTTTCAAAGTAATTTTTAGCTTGAGTATATAAGCCTAGTCCTGCATGGCATTGCCCCATTGAATAATAAATATTAAGTTGTAACTGCCTGGCCTTATCTTTTTTACCTGCCGACAAATCACTTACTACTGGTAAATTAAGAAGCTGTGCACATGCTTGGGCATATTGCTTGTTTTTAATACCTTTTAAAGCTAAATTTATTTTATTGTTAACTTCTATTAGATTTACTGTACTACTACTAGCCAAGCTCGATGTTACTGTAAATAATGCCATTATATAGGTGAAATTAATTATCATTATTTTTAAAACGTTACGATTAACCATATAAATTTTACTTCTTATTTTTATGTGAATTCTAAGTTAACTATAATTTACTATGCCAAACGTTATTAATTGCTCAATACATTCATCAAGTTATGGCTAATTAACGGCTCGCTATATACCAATAACTAATTTTGCGCAGTGTACATATTACCCTAGTAGCTTAATTATTATTTCAAACTCGCTTTTCTCAGTTCAGCTAATTTAATAACTAGATCTTGAGACGGAAGTGGCACTTCATAAAGCCCCACGACGGTTAAAGGGTCAATAGCGTCAGCATCAAGCGCTGTTATTAAATAGACAGGTGCAATGACTACATCGAGTATCTTAGGTGCTTGTTCTTGACTATAAAGGCTTAGTCCTAGTGCTTCATCATCAACCTGAGGCAAAACATCCATAGCTTTAATTTTATTAATAACCGCAGCCATTACGCCTTTATTCGTTAAAGCATCCTCTATGGTAATACCTGATTCATTAAAAATGATCAGTTGCTCTTTTAAATAGTTGGGTAAAATATTGACCACATTAGGGTGACTGATGAGTTGAACAAATTTATTGGGCTCATTTTGACTCGCTATAAGTAAATCTAAAACCTTTTTTTGCTGTAACTCAGTCAACACTAAGCTTTCACCTAGAAGTAATTTTTTTTCTATTTCTTTATCATCAACTGAATTTTTTGCTGCATAATTAGTTTCTACACTATTTTCAATTTCCACTAGCCTAATTAAAGTTCGGTATAATTTTATTCTGCCCCATTTCAATTCAGATTCAGTGTCAAGCACTTGCTTGCGGTGATTTTGGTTGTCTATTTGCCTAAATAAGCGAAATTGTTCATTGTCGCTATATTCGTTATCTGCTTTACTTTGATAAGCACTTAATTGGGTAACCTTAGTGCGGTGTACCTTATCAGCAATTTTTATTGCTGCACTTAACATTTTCGCATCCGTTTTAAGTAATACATACTCATCAACTAACTCTGGCGATATGGCGAGCAGTTTTTGAAAGGTATTCACTTGCTCAGCACCCGATGAGAAGATACTCTCTTCTTTTTTATCTTGTGCGTGCACATAGCTAATACATGTTAGCAGAGCTAGCACTACACTTATTTTTTTAGTATTCATCATAAATAATCCTTAAGGCAGAGGCTAAGGTGACGCTATGTCACCCGAGACACCAGTAATATCTTTATAGGTTGCGGTTACTTTAATAGTCCCACTAGCAATGCGAGTCAATAAGCCTTTAGTGCCTAATGCATTACTAATAGTCGCTATTCTTTCCATTGAGTCCGTTAAGTCCGTTGACCACACAACCTCTTGTGTTAGGTCTACTTCACGAACTGGATCGGCGAATGTACCAGTAACACTAAATTGCAAGGTGCCGTCTATGGCGACAATTGATGTATCAGACGAAACGGTTAAGGCTGTGGCACTTTCATCTCGGCGAGTAATAGTGGCAGTAGCCGTACAGGCTGAAGTATCACAAACAGAGCCGGGTAGTATTGCGGTTACTGCTATTGTTGCTGTTGAGTTACCTACTGCTGATACTTGCCCCCTAAGCCCAGCTACATTACTGACAAATGCGTCCGTATTATTGTTAATACTCCACGTGACTAATTCAGTAACATCACTGGTTGTTGCATCATCATAGGTGAGTGTTGCGGTGAACTCTTGCTTCTCATCATTATCTAAAGTGATCGTTGCAGGGGTAATATCCAACGAGGTAGTAGCGCGAGTTTCAAAGCCCACGACTAAGGCGTTATTAACTGTTGTGCCTTTTTCAGTAAACAATTCGGCCGTGACTTCCGGTGTACCACTGAAGCTTAGCGGCGTTATTTCACCTTTTTTGCCTGTAATATTACTTACCGTTAACTCTGCTGTTGAACTCCAATAAACTTGATCGGTTATTTCATGTTTATAACCCTCTGTATAATTGGCATACGCTTTTACCGGGTAGGCTTGAGCTTGCAAGCTACTATCGTCACTTAAGGTTAACGTGGTTGGACTAATACTAATTGTAGCTATTTCACTAACAACCGTGACATTAGCCGTTGCTGTTTTAGCACTTAAGCTTGCCGTTATTGTCGTAGAGCCAACAGTTAGACCCGTTAATTGATCCGAGGTTTCGGTGGCAAGCGTAGTGTTTGTTACTGCCCAGGTGACTTTGTCACTAATATCGACGACTAAATATTTAGTGGCCGGGTCTACGTCATATTGATATGTACCTAAGGCCTTTAAGCTATGATTCACGCCTATCGCCAGCGTTATATCATCAGGTACTATTTCAATGGAATAAAGTGTACCGCTCTGTTTAATCGCTAGCGCTGCTGTTGCCTCTTGGCCATCAAATGTCGCAGTAATTTCGCTATTGTTGGTAGCCGCTGAAGTTATCGTCACTAGCCCTCCGGTCCCATCCACAGTTACATCCGTGGAAGTACCAGTATCATCATCAGTCCAAGCGACGCCACTGCTAGTGTTCAGCGCTTTCACCGTATTATCGCTTAGTATGGCCACAGCGCTTAATTGATAGTTAACATCTATGGGTAGCGTAACGGCATCTACTGATGTTTCTACACTAGTAAGAGCACTATCTAGCGCTCCCTTAATAAATGTCACGGCTAGTGTTTTACTGGTTAAAACGGCATTAACATCGGTTACCGTAATGTCTGCTGTAACGTCTGCACTTAAAATCAAACTAGTAATTGTCACTGGGGTTGCTTGATTTACTTGAGGTGGAGCACTGCCTGCTATTCTAATATTGCTGTTATCGCTTGATGTCCAATCTAGCAGACCGGTGTATGGCGCGGTAGTTTTGTCGGAATAAATAGCAATTGGGTGTATCAGTAAGGTCTGTTGTTCAGCTAAAGTGGTTGAACTTTCAGCGTAAAGCTTAAAATCAACAATGGCTTTTGCACTCACGGTCACCGCATCAGCATCTGATACATCATAGTCATAGTCGTCTGCGGTATCCGTTAATACAGCTGAGATTGTCACCTGTCCTTCTTTTAAGGTGGAGACTACACCAGCAGCATCAACACTAGCGAGTACTGGGTCCGAACTTAACCAAGTTAAGTCACTTGCATCTAATGAAGGCGCAGGTGAACCATCAGTCATGGTAAAGTCTGGAGTAAGTGTTGCCACTGTACCTAAAGCCAGGGTAGGTTCATCAGGGGTAAGTGCAAGCTGTAATTGAGCGGGCAATGCCGTCACCACAAAACTCGCGGTAACGGGGTCTCCGTAACCCACCGTTAAAGTAGCGGTTATCGTCGTGTCTGTAGCTAATGGCGCATTAGCTAATACCGTTACTGTGCCGTCTGCCGCAACCGTCGCAACCGCTGTATTTGAGCTAACCCA
>NZ_JACGVK010000139.1:0-116733 GCF_014077185.1 Colwellia sp. MB02u-10 | reverse complement strand
GATAAATTATTAAACTTCTTGGTTAAGTGGGCTTGATGCCAAGCGGCACCATCCACCACTATAACGGCGTGTCGTCCCTTTGGAACTTTTTGGGATATCAATGCTAAGTGCTTTTCCATTACATCTATATTCATCAATGGAGCGATTAGTGCTCGGTATCTCCTGTTGCCGTGCAAACCGCACCAAAAAGATAAGCATACTCAAACTGCTGTTGCTTAACCGCTCTCGGCCTCGTTCCTTTTGTTGCCCAGAGTCTTGTCGTTGTATTCTGCTGGGCAAAGCGTGCTTCATCTTGAAACCACACATCTACATTTTTAAAGCTGACATTCCACGGGATCGTACGGATCATTTCCATTTCGAATTTTTTTAAAAGCTTCTTGTACTTCATCTGATTGCTTAGGGTGCCTTGACCGACTCGTTATCCATGAGAAGCCTAGGTGATGTAAAAGCCGATAAATATTATCAATTGAATAGTCGACTTGAAATTCTTGCGTAATATAAGCCACAAGTGTTTGTGCTTTGAGTTTTCCGCCTTTGGGCTTAATACTATTATCATGAATGTACTGGCTTAACTGAGAGAGCTGTTGTTTATTTAGATTACAAGGTCGTCCAGAGCGAGGTTTTTCTTTTAAACCATCAAGACCTTTTCATAAAACCTTTTAACCCAGTCATTAACAATACGTCGACTAATATGTAAATTTCGTGCTGTCTGTGTGTTATTAGCGCCATCTTTGATATGAGAAAGCGCCATCAAACGAACTCGCATTCGCCCATTAGTTTCTTTTGCTATAAGGGATTTAAAATCAATGGATTCAAGTGTGATCATAACGACTGATACCAATGTATGAAAAATAAAACCCATTAGATCACAAATTTAATCAAAATGGTGTTAGACCACTTATTAATAGCTGTCGAAGCCCGAAGCACCGCGCTGTTGGTGGCTTATGGCGCTGTATATCGTGACCATGAAGACTGTCAACTCTAATAGGGAGTTGTAAATTTTCGGGTGACTACGAACTATTAGGAGATGTTAGTCATTAACTACTTTAATAGACGAGTTAGAATTATTTTGTATGTAAATGCATAATATTGATTAAATTTGACGTGTTAAGCTTGCTTTTCGATGTCAAAATATTTTACATGTTTTCTATAAAAAACTATTATTTTTTTTAAGATTTTGAAATTAAAAGAAAATAAATTTTGGCCTGCTAATTGCCTAAGAGCAGTGGTCCAAGGTTCACATCATTAATGTGGTCATAATGTATAGCAAATAAACGGAATCGTTTAAAAAATAAAAAGGGTAACTTATGAAGTATTTTAAAAATTTTTTACTAACAGCATGTTTTGTCACCACCACTATGGGAGTGTCTTTATCAGCTAATGCAGCTTTAATACCGGTGGGTATAAGTGAAGCATTGGTTACGCAAGAAATATATGTAGACATGGACTTTGCTGATGCTAATCCTTTTGGAATTGTTGGGGGGGGTAATCAGCTGATTGGTTCAATTACTTATGACGCCTTGCTAGCAGACGAATTTGGTGACCTAGACCTTGGATCTACAATACTAGATTTATCTATAGGTACACTTTCATTGACATTAGCCGACGGTTTCGATTCTGGATTTGGCGAGCTTATCGCCGGACTTGATACAGCCAATCCATTTGCAGGTTTGGATTTTTTTGATGAATCCTTTGACTTGTTTGGCCCTTTATCTGACTTTATTTTGACCGTATCTATGGGTCCATTATCAGGCCAATTCTTAGAGCTTTACGACGCCACTAACGATTTTACTTTAGCTTTTGGAGAGATTCGCCTAGGTGATGCTAGTGTACAATCTGTTTCTGAACCTTCTACTCTAATACTAATGCTTTTAAGTGTTGGCCTCTTAGTTCGCAGAAAAATAGCCATTAAGTAAAAACATGTATTAGATTTAATAGTGGATAAAAACCTAGCTTTGACTGGGTTTTTTTATATCTAATATGTTATTTTTGTCGGGTTTCTTTACAGCTTACTAAGGGTATGACTTTTCTTCTATATGGCTTGTTTGTGGTCCAGGTTTACATTAGCAAATCTGCAATTCGTCATATAAACTTATCCAACAAATCACACTTAAAAGCATATCTAGTTGTCTGCAAAATACTTTCTAATATGCTTGAACACCTACGATTGTTATTAAATGACTACACACCAAGGTATTTATTTATCAGCATTACGATGTCTAGCTAATGTTATAAAAAAACGATGAATTAAATAATCGGGACAATGCTAGTATCCACAAGAACCAAAAGTATGATTAAAAATCAAACAATAAAGTATCATATTTTTTTACACTTCATTGTTTGCTAATTAAATAAAAATAAAATAACTTTTAATATCAATGGTTTATTTTTTGGTGTGTTTATTGCATAGACGTTTCGTTAGTTCTGCAACTCAATAAATATAATTTAGATTGCAGATAATTTAGGTAATTATAGCTTGTGAACCAATTCAAAGAAGTTTGGTAATCATTTTCTATATTAGGGCAATAATATCAACTAAATTATTATATAAAGGAATATTTTATGTTACGTAAACAGCTCACAGTACTCGGTGCCGGGTGCTTTATGGCGATGTCTTTGCATAGTGCCTCCGCATTAGCAGATTCACAACGCAGTCTTCTAACGTTGGATGCATCTAGCTCAGAAACGGCTTCATCTAAAACTCAATATATAGTGCAACTGAAAGGTGCTCCCGCTGCCAATCACAGCAGCGACAATTCTATTCCTGATAGATTTGATAGCGTTCTCAATAACATCAAATACGATGCAAATTCTGCGGCGTCTATTGCTTATCGTAAAAAATTGGTGAATAAACAAAATCAAGTTATGAAAAGTATTGGCGTAAGCAATGCTGTTTATACTTATGAGCATTCATTCAATGGTTTCGCCGCAACATTAACAACAAGCCAATTTGAAAAATTGAAAAACAATCCAGATGTGTTAAACATTTGGCCTGATGAATTACTTCAAATGGATACCGCTAACACTCCTAATTTTTTAGGTTTAACAGCACCAGGGGGATTACACACACTTGGCACCAAAGGTGAAGACATCATCATTGGTGTAGTTGATTCAGGTATTTGGCCTGAAAACCCAAGTATTCAAGATGATATGCCTGGGAATACGTTCGGTCCTATTTCCGATACACGTCCTGATTGGAATGGTACTTGTGATACGGGTACTGATGAGACTTTTTCGTGTAACAACAAATTAATTGGCGCACGATACTTTAATGAAGGCTTTGTAGTAAACAGCACGTTATTGCCTGGTGAATTTGACTCTCCTCGTGATGCAGATGGTCATGGCACACATACATTAACTACCGCTGGTGGTAATGAAGGTGTGACTGCGACTTTGCAAGGTATTGTAGTGGGCACCGTTTCGGGTATTGCACCTCGCGCTCGTGTTGCCGCCTATAAAGTATGTTGGAATGGCAGTGCCGCAGGGAATAGTGGTTGTAGCACAACGGATTCAGTTGCCGCTATCGACGCTGCAGTTGCTGACGGCGTTGATGTCATCAACTTCTCAATTAGTGGTAGCCGCACCGATATGACTGACCCAGTTCACGTAGCATTTTTTAATGCTTCACGTGGTGGTGTATTTAATGCGCTTTCTGCTGGTAACTCTGGCCCTGATGAGCAAACTGTTGCACATAATGTGCCTTGGGTAACAACTGTAGGTGCCTCTACTTATGATGGCGAAGCTGCATTAGTAGGCAGTAAACTTGAAGTTTCATATGAAGGCATTAGTGAAGATGTGTTTTCGCTTCCAGGCGCTATTACAGTAGCAATTCCAGCTGGAGGTTTATCAGGTGAACTAGTTAACACTGATCCTGCAATAATGTGTGATGAAGACTCTGGTAGCTTTACCGGTAACAACCCGATCTTGAACCCTGAAGCAATCGACGGAAAAATCGCGTTTATCTCTCGTGGTGGATGTGGTTTTTCGGAAAAAATACTTTATGCTCAAGATGCTGGTGCAATAGGCGTTGTAGTTTACTCAACGGGTACTGCTATCGTTATGGGCGGTGATGCAACTGGGATCATGGTTCCTGGTGTCATGATTTCACTAGATGATGGTGTTCGTCTCGCTCAGATTGTTGATGAAATGGAAGTGACCGTTACTTTGACTAACGACGGTATTGCCGATTCATCTACACAAATTGGTAATCAAATGGCCAATTTCTCGTCACGTGGTGAAAGTTTGGCTACTGCAGATATCCTAAAGCCTGATATTACCGCACCTGGTGTGCAAATTTTGGCTGGTACCTCTGGTGCTCAAGTTGACTCAGGTACTACCGGTGAAAGTTATGCTTTCCTAAGCGGAACGTCTATGTCTTCGCCACATATTGCTGGTATGGCTGCTTTGATTATTGGAGCCCAACCTACTTTCTCACCTGCGGCAGTTAAATCTGCGTTGATGACAAGTGCATACCAAGCAGGTATGACCAAAGAAGATGGCAGCACACCAGCTGACCCATTCGACTTCGGTGCCGGCCATGCAGCACCCAATTCAGCTATTGCCCCTGGCTTGATTTATGACGCTACGTTTAACGATTACTACGCTTTCTTGTGTGGAGCAGGTGATGCTGATTTTGTTGAAGCTGATTACTTTCCTGGTGCTTGTGGTGCTCTTGAAGGTGCTGGTTTTCCGCTTGAACCTAGTGATCTTAATCTAGCATCTATTGCAATTGAATCCCTAGCCGAGACACAGACCGTCAGACGTTTTGTCAACAACGTCAGTGATTCAGTTGCATTCACAGCGACAGTTGAGGCACCTACAGGTGTTGACGTTGTAGTTACTGTCTTTGATATGAATACAAGCACTTTTGTAGATTCAAATACTATGGGCTTTAATGATGATGGATTGGGTATCTACGAGCTCACTTTTTCTAAGAATGATTCAGCCGTGCTGGACGAGTGGGTATTTGGTTCAATTACTTGGTCTGATGGTGCACATAACGTACGAAGCCCAATTGTATTGAAACCAACGTTACCACCTTTACTCGTTGTTCCTGAAGCCTTAAGCATCGAAACTGCAGGCTCCTCAGCAAGAATTACCATTCCTGCTGAAGTTGCTTACAACGGTCGTTTCTTTGCTCAAGGCATCGGCCTTGCACAGTCTGATGTTTCGGTTAGCGAAGTGGCGCAGGATGCTGATAGCACTTTTGTATTTAATGAACCTGGTTTAGGTTTCTATTTTGTGAATGTGCCTCAGGGTACACGTATTGCTAAATTTGGACTATTTGGTACAGATCAAGACAGCCCAGCAGTAGACTTAGACTTGTATGTTTATGCTTGTCCACAGTTCAGTTGTGCACAAGTGGGGTCTAGTCAAAATGGTGGTTCTGATGAATCAGTTCTGTTGGTTGACCCACTTCCACTTGCTAATTTAGGCAACAACGATATATATGTTGTCTTTGTTCATGGTTGGAGCTTGGATGGCGCTGACAGTGTGTTTGCACCATTGAATGTTTGGTTGGTTGATAAAGCTGGAAGGTCACAAAATATGTCTGTTAGAGCTTCTTCACGTGCACGAGCTGGGCGTACTAACCGCGTTTATGTTAGCCTGTCGGAACTTGTGTCGGGTGAAGACTATCTTGGCGGTGTCGTCTATAAAGATCAAAACGGTCAAGAAAATGGTCTAACTGTAATCGAAGTTAAAGCACAGTAATTATAAATTGATAGATAAAAGGCCCGCATTGAGCGTAATGCGGGCTTTAATATTGGAAGTACTATAAGTATTAGTTCTTTTCAAATTATATCCAAATAAGTATCCGCAGACATTATTTGATAAACGCTAGGCGTTCCCACCTAACAATGACGCAACAAACACTGTAATCAGTGATAAAGCGTTAAAAGACTATCAATTATTAGATGAAAACGAGATTCAAGTAATGACCTTGCACAAATCTAAGGGTTTAAAATTTGAAATTTTTTCAATTTGGATTTGTACGACTGGCTTCATCCCAAAAGGCAATTCATTCAGGGATGTTATGATGTGATTTATGACAACTGGCGATAATATCAAGACACTTACTGCGTGGAAAAATTTGCTTTTGATCTACACCCCAGTTTAGGTCACTCTATGGCTTAACTAAGAGTTGTTTTAGTGCTACCTCTAATGACGGGTATTGAAACTTAAAGTTATTATTGAGTAGCTTGCTCGGTAAAACGTTTTGGCCATATAAGACTAAATCTGCTGACTCGCCCATTAATGCACGTAATACAAAAGCTGGAACTCTAAACAGACACGGGCGCTTGAGTACAGCACTTAAGGTTTCTGAAAACTCTTGATTACTGACCGGGATAGGCGCTGTAGCATTAATAATACCCGTGAGTGAAGTTTGGTAGACTGCCGCTAACAAAACAGCAACCATGTCATCAATATGTATCCATGACATAAATTGCTCACCGCTAGCAATAGGTCCACCAAGGCCAAATTTGAATGGCAGTAACATTTTTTGCAACGCACCAGCGTTTTCAGCCAAGACAATACCGGTTCTTATAATACAAACGCGGGTTTTATCTGACGCAGCAGTTTGGGCTATTGCTTCCCACTTTTGGCAAACTTTGTGGCTAAACTCATCATGTATCTCTTGGTAGCTCTCATCTATCGGCAATGTGCCTTGGCGGCCATAAAAGCCGATAGCACTGCCGGAAATTAAACTATGTGGCGGATTAGTCGCTGCTTGTATTTTTTCAACTAAGTTTTGGGTTATTTTCCAGCGACTTTGGCAAATAGTATTTTTTTGTGCATTTGACCATCTTTTGTCAACAATGGCTTCACCGGCTAAATTAATAACCACATCAAGTTCATTAAAGTCAATTTCGTCAAGTGTACTGATAAATTCAATATGATCAGGCAGTATGTTAGCGGTTTTTGCAGGATTACGGGTTAAAACAATAATGCGTTCGGCATTCAGGTGCTGGACCAGTGCTCGACCTATCAGGCCGCTACCTCCGGTAATAAGAATATTCATCATTGCTCCTTGAGTTAACGCTTATCTAAATAAGTTACTTCCCACTTAGACATATTAGTTTTATACATTAGTTCTTTATAATAGTTATACCAAAAACTTTAGTTTATGGATCACTGCATAACGATATAGGTTAGTAATAAACTATGTCAGCACAGTGTGTTAGCAGTGTAACACAGGCAATAAAAAAGCTCCCACAGGAGCTAATTTATCATTAGGTTTATCACTAGGTTTATCACTAGGTAAGTAAAGTAAAAAATTTAGTAGTAGATATCTTCTTTGTTGTGCGCTTGAGGATCTTCAATAATCTCTTCAAAGTCAACGGCAAAACTGTTGTTGTGATCGGTATTTGCCATATAAATAGTACGGGTTGAACCATCAATCCAAGTCACCGTGCCGCTACCTTTTTTACTACCGCATTTCATGCCAATATGTATGTCTGTAAATTCCACTGTCTTTTCTCCTCGTTTGTTGTCAAACATCGAACTGTGCATTCGATTAAGCAAACGCTACAACTTAATTAGAATATATATCGTCAAAATAGTTCAAATATTCCACAATAAGCGTGCTTTTTTTCGACAGGAACGAGTTATTATAAAGAGAAAAATATTCATATCTAGTTATTTTTAAGGCTTAACACTGATACCTAAGACAGCCGGCTTGTTAGCCCCTGTTACCGCGGGAATGTTACCAAAAATATTTTTATCAAATGCCAAGGCTAGCCAAGCAAATGCCATAGCCTCTAATGAATCACTATTGATATTTTTGGTTTGAGTATTGACTACTAAATGATTGTTAAGCTTTTGATTTAATAATGAAACTAAGTAGTTATTTTCAATGCCGCCACCACAAATGTATACGTCAGACTTCGTACTTAATTGGTTGATTTCTTGTGCGATCGTTTTGGCGGTTAATGCGGTTAATGTTGCTTGAATATCGGCAGGTGTTAATCGGCTTTGGTCGGTAAATTTTGCTAACCATTGAGCATTAAAATACTCTCTTCCAGTACTTTTAGGGGCAGCTTGCGAGAAGTAGGGTTCACTTAACATCGCTTGCAGTAATTTATGGCAGACTTGACCTGAATTGGCCCACTGGCCTTTAGCGTCATAGCGTCCTGACTGGTGCAGTTCAAACCAATAATCCATTAAGGCATTGCCTGGACCGGTATCAAAACCCGTGGTTTTATGGGGAGAATTTTTTGGTAGAAAGGTAATATTAGCAATACCACCAATATTGACCACAAAAACGTCTTTTTCAGTTGAGCCAAAAATAGCTTGGTGAAAAGCAGGTACTAATGGCGCTCCTTGGCCACCTAGAGCAATATCTTTGGTTCTAAAATCACCAACCACACGAATGCCGGTCAATAACGCTAAGGTTTGTAAACAGCCTATTTGCAGGGTAAAAGGTGTTGTTATCTGTGAGGTTTTCACTGGGCGGTGTCGAATAGTTTGCCCATGACAACCGATAGCGGTGATATTTGCTGAAGAGAGTTTTTCTTGCTGTAAAAATTTTATAATGGCTTGAGAAAATTGCTGAGCTAATTCGATATTCAGGCTACCAGCGCGATCAATTTCATTAGCGCTAGCGTTATATAAGCTCATTATTTTTTGTTGAGTGTTGTTATCGTAAGCCTGATAATAGCTTGCAAGTAAACTTGCACCATTGGCTTGTTGTGGTTGATCTTCATCAAATTCGACTAGCGCGAGATCAATGCCATCGGCGCTAGTGCCTGACATTAGGCCAATATATCGCATTTTATTGCTCATATTATTCCGCGCTTGACTGCATACTGAGCATTATACGTCGTGAACCCATCAGCTCTGCTAGTCGCTGTTTCGCTATCACGTCAAATGCTTGTCGATATTTACTACTAATAGGTTCAGCGTCTGGCAGCTTCACGGTTCTAGGATTGCGATGTACACCATTAAGTAAAAATTCATAATGTAAATGTGGTCCTGCTGCTAAGCCGGTAGAGCCGACATAACCAATGACCTGTCCTTGTTTGACGCGTTCGCCTTTCTTAACGGCCCGTTTTGAAAAGTGAATATATTTGGTTTCAATGCCGTTGCCATGCTGTAGAAATACGTGGTGGCCATTATACTTGTCGTAACCCGCTTGTACGACTTTACCATCACCTGCGGCAACAACCGGTGTACCTGTTTTAGCCGCATAGTCGGTTCCACGGTGAGCTTTCCAACGTTTTTGTACTGGATGGAAACGTTTGAGTTTAAAATTAGAACTAATATATTTAAAGCTTACCGGCGCCCGCAAAAACGCTTTGCGCATACTTCTGCCTTCTGGAGAGTAATACACACCGTTAGTGTAGCGAATAGCTTGAAAAGTCTCACCTTGATTAATAAACTCTGCCGCTACTATGTTGCCAGTGCCAATAAACTCACCTTCAACATATTGGTTTTCATAAACAACATTAAAGCTATCGCCTTCACGAATATCCAAAGCAAAATCAATATCCCAGCCGAAAACATTTGCTAAGTTGATAATCTGACCATCATTTAGACCCGCAGAGGCAGCAGCAAGCCAAAAATTTGCTTTAATCACGCCATGGGCAATAGCTTCACGTATCTCAACACTTTTGCTCTCTTTATAGGCGTGATATTGCTGATTTTGTAAATTAACGAATAAGGTCTCATTTTTTGATAATGGATACTCAAGTGATACTAAGTTACCTTCACCGTCTTTACCTATGCGCATGATGTCGTCAACACTGAGTTTTTTCAGCAATTTACTACCTTCACCTTCGGCGGTGATCACTTTGTAAGTGGTGGTGGCATCTAAGCTATTGCGTTTAAATATTTTTGCTAGCGAGTCGCCATTTTTTACCTTGACTGATTGCCACTGCAATTGTGCCGCGTCTTCTTCAATATTACTCGGCAGATCCCTGATAGGCTCTTGTGTAATTTGTAACGCGTCGATGGGTTGAACGGGTAATTGAAGACTAACGGGCGGATCAACATAACCTGTCTGCTCGGGTATAGCGACTTGATAGCGCTGGCCCACTTTAAATTCGACATCGTTACTCAACGTTGCTTGATCACTGTGCTTTAACGGCATAATTAATAAAAATAACACTACAACAGCACATGCAGTAATAATTATTTGATGCTGCTTTGGCAGGGCAAAATATAAATTTTTTATATTTTTCAAAAAGATAAGGCCTATAAATTGAGTTTTAATGCGACAACTGTTTTTTATTATAACAAAATAATATCGTGCTAAACAATGATAGGGTTTTCACCACGGTTAAAATTACAGTAGAATTCGACAATTAATTAATTTATTTGTTATATACCCGCACCTTGAAGTAGAAAGTATATATACACCCCTGTGGAGCCTAGTAATGTCAGATGTAAGCCAAGCGTTTGCAGAAATAAAACGCGGTGCAGAAGAAATTCTGCTAGAAGATGAATTGTTGGCCAAGTTAAAGCTAGGAAAACCGTTAAAAATTAAGGCTGGTTTTGATCCAACAGCACCAGATTTACATTTGGGTCATACCGTATTGATAAATAAGTTACGGCAGTTTCAGCAGTTAGGTCATGAGGTTATTTTCTTAATTGGTGACTTTACTGGCATGATTGGTGATCCCACCGGTAAAAATGTTACGCGCAAGGCATTAACGAAAGAAGATGTTTTAGCAAACGCTGAAACCTATAAAGAACAAGTGTTTAAAATTCTAGACCCAGCGAAAACCACGGTTGCCTTTAACTCAACGTGGATGGAAAAACTTGGCGCCGCAGGTATGTTAAAGCTAGCTTCACGCCAAACCGTTGCGCGTATGATGGAACGCGACGATTTTAAAAAACGTTATAACGGCGGCCAAGCCATTGCCATTCATGAGTTTATGTATCCTTTAGTGCAAGGTTGGGACTCAGTTGCTTTAGAGGCTGATGTTGAATTAGGTGGTACCGACCAGAAATTTAATTTATTAATGGGCCGTGAACTGCAAAAGGCAGAAGGGCAACGTCCACAAACTGTGCTTATGATGCCGTTACTTGAAGGCTTAGACGGCGTACAAAAAATGTCTAAGTCATTAAATAATTATATTGGTATTACTGACGCACCGAATGATATGTTTGGTAAAATCATGTCGATTTCTGATGATTTAATGTGGCGTTACTATGAGCTACTTAGCTTTAAACCGATTGATGTGATTAATGGTTATAAAGAAAATATTGCCGCAGGCTCTAATCCTCGTGATGTGAAAATTGACTTAGCTAAAGAGCTAATTGAGCGTTTTCATGACAAGGCAGCAGCTGAAGCGGCTCATCAAGAATTTATTAACCGCTTTCAAAAAGGTGCTGTGCCTGACGACATATCAGAGATAGACGTGATGGCCCAAAATGGTGAAATTGCCATTACTAACTTGTTAAAAGAAGCAGGTTTAGTCGCCAGTACCTCTGAAGCTATGCGCATGATAAAGCAAGGTGCGGCGAAAATTGAAGGCGAGAAAGTTGTCGACAATAAGCTGATGATCAGCCTTGGCTCAACGGCAATATACCAAGTCGGTAAACGTAAATTTGCTAAGGTTACAGTTAAGTAAGCCTTATAAAAATAGCTTGTTGTTAAGAATCCAGTAGCTGTTACTGGTTTTTTATCTACAGCAAGTACTTACATCCATGTAGGTCATGTCAAGTTCACATAGTCGTTTCTAGCCATCTCGATAATGGCTCCTGCATTACCCTTATGGCTACATCCTTTTAAGAACAGGGCCTTACGAGATTAACATCTCCATGTATGTCGGTGTGAAAGGGTAGCGATATCATAGGAAAAGTTGTAATTTACAACTAGCTTGGTAATCTAGGGGGATTATTTATTGTTTGAAGCTAACATGACAAATATTAGATTACTTAGCTGCTTGGCGTTAATAATCAACTTGGTTGCTTGTTCATCTATGAACAGTGCTACCACGTCATTTCGTGATGGCTTTGATTTTTCGGCCGTTGAAAGCTATAGCACTTATGGTCGTAACTCCGCCTTTGGTGATTTACAAAACCTCAACGACACTATCCGCAACACCATTGAACTGGCTATTGAACAGGGCTTTAACGAAAATGGCTTACGTTATAAAACTTTTATCAAGGCCGATATACTTATTGCGTATCATGTGATTGATAACAATTTTGCCGAACTTAAAAAATATGATCAGCAGGTAAAATATTGTGGTTATTGTTTAAGAGCAGGCAAAAACACGCGCCTAGAGTTAGAAAAAAAGCTAGAGCCCGGTAGTTTGATCATCGATATTATCGACCCAGAAAATCAACGTTCAGTCTGGCGCAGTATCTATCCGTTAGGTTTTAAACCTCAAGATAATAGCCGTGAAATGCAGGAAAAAATTAGTCAAGCGGTTGATAGCATGTTGCGCGATTATCCTCGTGGCAAAAATATAAGCCAAATTGTTAACTTAAAGGAGCAGCTTACATGACGATTAAGTGGCTAGTTATTACATTATTTACCTTGACCTGTTTTATGGTCATTCTACTCGGTTTGGGCTATTTTCTGTCGGAAAATGAAAAAGCCACCATGCCACCTAAGTACCCATTGGCGCAACAGACTCAGCTACAGCAAAAAAAACCGCTTTTACGTCAGAGTATTACCGATGTGGCCAAACCAGAAACTGACGCTAACATTATGACTAAATTTGAAAACACATTGATCAACAACTTAACTTGCATAACGTTAGCACAGTGCCAAGTCGTTACCGTTAAATTCAAGAATATTGACTGCAAGTTAGCCAGTAATGTTATAGGAGCATCACAACTTAAAAAAATAGCCACGCAGCGTATTACGATGAACACTTGTCCAACGGTAAATCCGCAGAGCCAACTTGCTTGTCAGCAAAATATTTGCACGCTAGTGAATACACTTAATTAGTGTTAATTATCATCTCACCCGTCGCTTAAAAGACTATTTAAGCGGCGTTAATTATTTTTGCTAGCGCAATGTTTATACAGCCAGCGCTAAAAATAATTGTCTTGCCCAAATAGCTTTTAATTATCAGCCAAACGAGCATCTTAGATGGGTTTGGGTATATAATAAGGTATTGTTTTTAATAAATTGTATCTGATATGACCTTCCCCGACGATGAAACAGGCCAAGTATTAACTGAAATGCAAGCGGCTGGCATTAACTTAAATGAAATGCACCCAGTAGTATTTTTCCACTTATTTGAAAAAGAAATACAAGCGCAAGCTATGATCGAGCATTTAGCGGAAAAAGCGCCAGACATGGTGGTAACGCTAGAACCCGACGAGTTGCCCAATGTGTGGGATTTAAACTGCACAGTCACCATGACACCAAGTTATGACGCTATTGTCGCGCAAGAAGCTGAGTTTGAGCTGCTAGCAACAAAATTTGAAGGCTTCAACGATGGCTGGGGTATTGAGGCTTAATGACTTAATTTGACTTGAGTTAACCTAGCTTGAGTTAACTTACTTGAGTTAATATAGCTTAGCTCGAGCTAATTTAGCCTAGGTTGAAAATAACGGTTCGACCAAAGATTTCGTTGATATATTACTGTTGATAAAAGTGTGTATATTAACGGTTTCTAAATAACTAATACTATGAGATGTTAATATTAGTTAAGTAAGCAATATGGTGCTGATTTTACTAATACTTATCCATATGTAGTGCTATAGGCACAAGGATACAGCGCTATTGGCGCAGGGAGTTTAAACAATGTTCAATAAATTAATACCATTATCGCTGCTCGTTTTCTTAACAGCATGCGGCGCAACTCAACCACCCCCGTACCAAAAAGATAGAAACCCTGAAGACAGAGATCAATACAGCGGCGCTGAAGGGCTAACCCAGCAACAAAAAGATCAAACTTATTTAATGAATAAAGTACTATCTGAGCAATGCACTGCAGCTAAAATAGATTTGGCGATCGCAGTAACCGACAAAAATGCTAGTGAAATTAAACAACAAAATGTGCTCATTAGCCGTACCTGCATATAAGTAAATTAATAGGCCGGATAAGTGTGGGCTGTGTTAACTGAGTGGCGTAAAATCACCCAAGGTATTGCTCTTATTTCAACGTGTTGTATTGTTCTTTTATTTTGGGTGATTTGGTTAATCATCCGCTCAGTCAAAGGCATTAAAGCGCTGGATGCGGAAATCGCTTTAGAAAACCCAAAGAGTTTATTTTTTAAAAAATCGATAAGTTACCTAAACAGTAAATGATGCTTAGTCATCGATTTGCGAAGACTATAGCTAAGTATTATTTTTCGCTTAGCAAAGCGGTTAGTAAAAATACCACTTTTGACATTTGTTATTATGATCAAAAAATATGAGGACATATTTTGAAAAAATTAGCTTTACTTTTACCACTCATATCTCTTCATTGTTTCGCCGCAGAAACCAAGCAAGATAAGACTGTAACGGTGAGATAATTGAGTATAAAAAGTTGAGTATAAAAAGTTGAGTATAAAAAGACTAAAATATGTGTGGGTTATGACTATCGTGTTAGAGAGTGGCTAATAACCAATGTAAAACTAGCAATAATAATCAACAGTAATAATAGAACCAAAAGCAATTAAAATAATAAAGTAAGCAGGCAAGGATATTGAGTGATTTGTGACTAAAAAATCAACTTCAATATCTCTAGTTAATTGAAAATCATTAGCCGTTTTATTAGCATTATTTTACTAGTGACAGCAAAAAAATTCTTTATGCTTATGACCAGAAAATAACTCATCTGTTTAATTGATACGCTTAATGAACACTCTATTTCAGGCGGCGTTCGCCGGACCTTTTTCTGCCGTAAAGATTAACTCAGTGATAAAATTTTGGAGCGCATGCATGCTTAGGTGTGTTCAGTATTTTGTCGCGCAGCAAAGAAAAATTTGTCATTTGGTTTTCAATTTTTCGATTTTTCAAGCTGTAAAAATTAAAAATTAAAAATTAAAAATTTCCAAAAACCATCACTTTATTCCGTCCTCTTTTCTTTGCCTCATACATTGCCTTATCCGCGCACTCCATCAACAGAGCTTGCTCTGTTGCATGCTGAGGATAAATTGCCACACCAATACTTGAGGAAATATTCATCACCTCATCATTATCCATGACAAAATAATTTTCCAAAGTTATTCGTATTTTATTGGCTACATCCTCTGTGTACTGATAAATAGCAGGGATAATCACTACAAACTCATCTCCACCTAAACGTCCAACGGTGTCGGTAGCGCGCAAACAAGCTTGAATACGGTTGGCTACTTCGATTAACAACCAATCACCAACATGATGGCCATAGCTATCATTTATTTGTTTAAAGCCGTCTAAATCAATAAAAAGAATAGCCATACTTTTTTCATTGCGATCAGCAAAGGCTAGCGCTTGCTTTAATCTATCATTGATCAAACGACGATTAGGAAGCTGGGTTAATTGATCATATGAGGCTTGCTTATCAAGATGTATTTGCAGGTTTTTTTGCTCAGTAATGTCATAATTTACGCCAACAATCCGAATCGCTCTACCGGCATGGTCAAAAGAGGTTTTTGATACCGCTTTAATATAATGAACTGAGCTGTCCGGCCACAAAATACGAAATTCTAGGTTATATTCTCGCTCACTTCTAAGGGCCGCCTGTATTTCACCGTTAACATATGTTTGGTCGTCTATATGTATTCTGGAAAACCATGCCTGTTGTAAATCTTCAACATTTGACTTGTCTATATCATATAATCTGTACATGACAGAGTCCCAATGCAAAATATTATTTTTAACATCCCAATCATAAATCCCAACAATCCCAGCTGAAGCGCCTGCTTTTAATCGGTCGATCAATACTTTTAATGCTGCGCTTGTCTCGCGCTCTTTTTTACTGCTACGGGCAATATTTAGCAGTACAAACAGTAAAAATACCGATAAAATTGTGCCAGTAAAGCCGATTAATGTCGCCAAGTTGTTTTTAACTATGCTATCAAAAACCTCGGTACTACGAAAGTGTAAGGTCCAATTTCGGCCTGGAAACTCAATGGTTTCAACAACAGAAAAACGCGGTGTAAATGCTTTTATATCAGCATTAGATAAAGGGTCTGGCTTAATTTGGGGGCTGTAAAGGAGATCTTCTACCGCTTGTGAATCTCCATCATATATTGAAAAATTTATTTGGTGATTTTTAGCACTTAAGAGAATGCCTTTAATCAAATTATCCATGCGAAATGGGCTGTATACATAACCGACGAGTTCTTTTTGGCGCTGGGTTATGTTTTCAATGGCTGCTTCATTTCGATATAAAGGGAGATACATGAGAAATCCATTCTGCAGATCATGGCCACTCTCTTGAACCAGCTTAACCTTAGCGGAAAATGCGGCAACGCCACTGTCGCGAGCAGTGTCCATAGCAATATGACGAGACTTTTCCGAGTACATATCGTAGCCAAAGGCGCGCTGATTTCTAGCTGTGAATGGCTCAAGATAGAGAATGCTACTGTATTGTTCACGCAGACCTGCTGGAAAAACATTAAATTCATTAAAGCCTTCTAGCCTCAGAGCATTGACAAATAAGTCTTTTTCTTTTGGCTTCAACATAACAGCATAACCAATACCTTGAATGCCAGGCCAATGTTTATCAACTTCCAAATTGGTGACATAATCATGAAATTCTTGACGAGTAACATGAGTACTTGATTTAAATAATCCTATACCGCCACGCAGAACTTGCTCATAGCCTTGCATGCGTTGTTCGATCGCTTGAAGGGTTTGTTCGACCTCAAAGGTGAATAAATCTTGAGTATGACGTTGATGAGATTTGTTAGTAATCGACCAAGCAATAAAAGTAATAAACAGAGTTAATAAAAATATCAGCCAAGGGGAGTAAGTACCTCGAAAAAAGGCCAACAAATTTTTTCTATTTGGCGCTTTGTCAGCATTATTTTCTGTGTCGGTAAATTTACTTGCCATTAAAGTCTTCCACTAATTTTTTCAAAAATGTGTACGATTAACTTTGAAAAATAATTTTATCATAAATTGAAATTGACAATATTAAAAGAATAAAGCGGATATATTAACTATACAACAGCTTTTATTTTGTGGGACTTAACCTTATGTACCTGACTGTTAAAACAGGTCTGTGAAAAAAAGGGTGGTTTTGAAAGTGTTAGGTATTAGTTTTATGCTGTATTTATAGACGCTATATCTATAGGGTCAGAGTGAAGGGTTTTCATATAAACAAGCTTAGTTCAACAACCATGCAAGCTATGATGCACAGGAGAAATGACTATTAGTTTTTTCTACTGTATTCAAGCTGTTAAAGCACTAAAACAGGGACGTTAGGTTTTGCTATTATAAGCACTAATGATATTGACAATATCTACTGTGCTTCCTTGTTGAACTCGCTTGTAGTGCTTGAGTGTTTTATCTAAATACTGTTTAACGACACTTGCTTGTTCAGCGCTAACTGATTGCCAAATGTCATGTCCTACAGGGCTAATTTCTTTATCAGTATCGCTTGATGATGAAACCAAGATCACTTCATAGTAGCGGCCATTATCTTTAACTAACACTTCATTTTTTAAACTGAACTTTAGCGTGATTAATTTTTCACGTAGTGCAAATTGTTGGTTGACGGGGCAGAGCAAAAAATCAATGTTCATGTCGGAATGTTTTTGCTGAATATCATCGATGAATTGCATCATTAAGTCACCGCCAATACCCGCAATAATGACTAAGTGTTTGCCTTGGTATTCTTGCAAGGGTAACTTGGCAACATCAAGACAATGTGTTTTCCATGCTGAAACCGAATGTGGGAAAAACTTTTGTAGCTTACTTTCTATTAGTGTTATTAGCTCAGGCACTATATCAACAAAATGTATATTTTGGGCTGCTTGTCGAGACAATAAGCTTGCCCCTAAAAAGCCGTGATCACAGCAGCAATCCCAAATGTGGGTATAATCTGCTGTTACCATTTGCTCAATATGCTGTAATCTTTTACTGAGTTTCAATTAAATAGCCTGTATGACAATTGTAAATGATCGCATTGTAATGGTTTTATTGCTTTTTGCGAAGTTGAAAAAACAACTAAAATTAACTCAGTCATCGACAATTAATTGAGCAATATCCAGGGTTATACTATTCTTATTAAACCAGTCAAGTTAGCCGTTTTTTTGATAACTACCGCCAGTAAATAGGTAGTAGATTAAACTTTAGCGCTTACTATCACTGTATTAATTTTACGCTGGCCATACCTTTATTTGTACTTAAAACAAACTCAGTAGCACAATTTTCAACAGCGTTATTATGGGAATAAAAATAAGTGCTAAGCCTTGAAATAACCTGTCGTTATTGATGTCTGCTTTTAATACAAAGGCTTGCTGCGGTATCTAAAGCAATAAAACCTATGTTATCGTTATTGTCGATAGCATAGGTTTTTAGTTGTTTAATCGACGAATGACCGCGCTGGTTTTTAACTAAGCCACAAGCTTTTAAGTTAGCCTTGTAAGGGATTTCTGTCTATATTTTAAGTAGTTTTGAGCATGAATAAAACTATTGCGCTAATCGGTAGTTCGAGACGGGATGACAATACGGGGAAATTAATTGATCTAATTGCGCGCCAATTAGGTATTGAGGTTATAGATTTAGCGTTAAAGAATATTTCACCTGCAGATACATTTGAATATTTAGCTATACACTATGGTGGTTTTGTCCACTTGGACTACAAAAATAGCTTTGATTTATTATTGGCTGAAAAGGCGGTTAAAAATATCGTTAATAAGCTAAACCAAACCGTATAAATAGCACAATGTAATTTACTCAAGCGGGCGCTAAACAGCTGGCTAGTGGCCGTTTTTAGCAATTATAGCCAGCTATATTTCGCCGTTTAGTCGGCGTAGGTATGATTTTCATAATGTTCAACATGAGGAAATAAAATGACAGATATAGATATTGGTATAAATAAAGAAAATAGAACAGAAATATCAGATGGTTTAAAGCAGCTTTTAGCAGATTCTTACACGCTATATTTACAAACACATAACTTTCATTGGAATGTCACTGGCTTACAATTTCGTGAGTTACATTTAATGTTTGAAGAACATTACACAGAATTGGCCATTGCTGTCGATGATATTGCTGAACGTATTAGAACACTGGATGTGCCAGCACCTGGTACTTATAAAGAGTTTGCAAAACTCAGCTCTGTTAAAGAAGTAGATGGAGTGCCAAGCTCAGCTGAGATGGTTGAATTGCTCACTAAAGGACACGAGCAAGTGATTAAAACTTGCCGTAAAGTCTTAAAAATTGCCCAAGGTGTTGATGATGAATCAACGGCCTCACTAGTTTCTGACCGTATGCGTATACATGAAAAGACAGCTTGGATGCTAAGAGCGACTACCAAAGCATAACCCATAATACATAACTCATAATAATAGGTGTCGCACAGTCGACACCTATTCGACTTCTTACCAGCCCAACACTCTTTTTTGTATAGTTAATAATGCCATGTTAGCCCTAGGCTAAAAGTATGAGTCATCAAATTAAACACTATTAGTGTATTCATTGCTTAGGTCACCCCTTAGATTAAAATAGTCAGTGGCCATCTCAAATCCTGATGAATGTTAAGTGCATAATTAATACCTCGCCTAACTAAACTTTTAGCCAACAATTTATCAGCTATTGCCGATGGGTGTAATTTACTCTTTAAGTGCTTTAAAAGTATAAAAAAGTCGAATTTTTATCATGCTTCGTTTATATTTAAGCCACTATATTTCACTCGTTAATGGCACTATTTTGCCAGCAAGCATTAGATGAGTATTGTGTGGTGATATCAATAAGGTCACGGCTAATGATTTTTTTGTGTGAACTCAATTGATTTATACTGATAAAACCTCGCGTTTGCGGGTGTTAACCTAAGGAGTTGGTGATGCCGACAAATAAACATAAACGAAAAACAGCTGCTCATGCTAAACCTAAAGCAGCAAAATATGCACTATCATCTCGGTTGATAACGCTACACCCAAAAGCTTTTATTTCCGTGGGTTTGTGCTTTGTTGCATTAGGCTTATATCTTTTGACTTTTGAAGCTAAAAATAATGCCATGTTTGGTGTCGCAATGTTGTCTCTTATTGCGGGTACAGCAACAACCATTTATGCGAACTTTGCTATGCCTAAGAAAAAGCAGACAAAGTGAATATTTAACGGTTAACTGTAGTTATATCACTATTGATACAACTACAGTTAATCATTAAAACTGAGACCATATGAAGAAAATATTTGCGGAATATAAAGTATTGCCTTGAAAGGAAATGTGCTAGATATGGTTATTGGTATTGTTGTAGGCGGTGTTTTTGCTACCATTTATTACCAGTAGTTTAGTGGCTAAATGCTACGCCATATATCAACAATAATCAGGCGAGTCACTGAACAAGGTAAATAAAGTTATTATTGTTATAGCCTGATTATTCATCACTAACACACTACGTATTAAGTTTAATAAAATGAGACTGCTACTGAACATATTAGTCACTGCCGCTATGACTTTTAACCCATCCCTTTGTTACATAAAACTCAATCCGAAGTCATTAAATTTTTGTGCTAACCATTTATTTTTAGTTAGTGTACTAACTATTAGTTTTTATGTGTTTAAATTTAATCCTAAGTTTTTATAGGTTATTTTGTTCTTATATTCAAATAAATAAAATTTGAACTATAATTATAGTATGTACTCTAAATAATGTAACAAGTAATTTCGCTCCATACAAAGTAAGGAACTTGTACGCAAATTATCTGAAATTATTATTGGCGTATGAGAGCGAAAATTCTGACGTTTTGATGAAAATTAATTGTTAAATATAACGAACAAAGATGGAGAAAGTGATGTTAGTCAATTTGGAAGCGCTAAATGGCAGTACTATTCATGCAGTAGATGGTGAAGTTGGGCAGGTAACCGATGTGTATTTTGATGATAGACACTGGACCATAAGATTTATGGTCGTTGATATTCAACCTTGGGTACCTTTAAGTGAAAAAACCTTGATAAGCCCTATATCATTGCTTGAATACGACATTGAAGCGCAGCAACTTAACGTGTCTATAACAAAAGATAAGGTTAAGAACAGTCCACAAATCGATGAACACGAAACAGTTTCCCGTGAGTTTGAAAAGAGCTATTTTGATTATTATGCCTATGGTTACTATTGGGTGGGACCTGGAGCATGGGGTGAATACGCGTATCCAATGGCTTTGGTTAATCCAAATGCATTGCCAAAAGATAGCAGCGAAAGTGAAGATACTAAAACTAGCAATCATCTTCGTTCAACCCATGAGATTACGCATTACGGTATAGATGCTTTAGATGGCAAAAAAGGCTATATCAAAGACTTCATTTGTGACACCGATAGTTGGTCTCTACTTTACATTGTGGTTGATACCCGTGATTGGCTACCTGGCGGCAAAAAAGTACTGATTTCTCCAAAGCATTTAGATAAGTTAAATTGGGAAGAAAAATCGGTTACCTGTAATCTTAGTTTTGAGCAAATACAAGCATGTCCAGAATACAACGAAGACAAATTGAATGATGTTGAGTATCTAGCAGAGATTAAAAATAAACTTATGTTCAATAAGTAGTCAGACTAAATATATTCTCACAGTAATATGCCCATTACCCATGGGCAAAAAGTCAGTCGACAAAAAATTCTCAAGCTACTATTCTCAAGCTACTATTCTCAAGTAATTAAAGGATAACTAAATGCAAAAAAATGACGACAATAAAAGCTCTAAGAGTTGTGAGATAACCGATATACTATATGGCAGTGAAACGGCCAAAGCCCTGACTAATTTTACCATTAGCGAGCTAAAAATGCCGCGGGCCTTTCTTTGGGCACTAGCGACAATAAAAAGCGCCTGTGCACAAGCTAATCAAGAGTTAGGGCTGCTTGATGCCGATAAATCTGCTGCTATTCAAGTGGCTGCCAAAGAAGTCGCTGACGGCTTTCACGTTAATCAGTTTCCCATTGATGTATTTCAAACCGGCTCTGGCACCAGCACTAACATGAACGTGAATGAAGTTATTG
Source organism: Colwellia sp. MB02u-10 (assembly GCF_014077185.1). NCBI lineage: Bacteria > Pseudomonadati > Pseudomonadota > Gammaproteobacteria > Alteromonadales > Colwelliaceae > Colwellia > Colwellia sp. MB02u-10. The sequence continues at coordinate 94,689 of NZ_JACGVK010000139.1, read as the reverse complement.
CCTCGTTAGTCAAGCGACATAGTCAGCAAAAAATTAATCTTCACCCAAACGATGACGTGAACATGGGGCAAAGCTCTAATGACGTTATCCCGTCATGTATTCACTTAAGTACAGCAAAGCTTATCTCTGATGAATTGTTACCCTCACTACAACATTTGAGCGATACCTTAGATGCAAAAGCAAGTGAACATCACAGCACGATTAAAACGGGCAGAACACATTTAATGGACGCTATGCCATTGAGTTTCGCTCAGGAAATAAGTGGCTGGAGCAGCCAAATTAGTTATGCACATGACCAGCTTAAAAATAGCTTACCTAGCTTATGCAAACTGGCCATTGGTGGCACGGCTATCGGTACAGGTGTTAACACACATCCTGAGTTTGCTGCGATTGTAACCCGGGTATTAAGCGAAAGAACTGGGTTAACACTGAGCCCTGCGGATAATTATTTTCGAGCCATAAGTGCTCAAGACACAGCCGTACAGGTCAGTGGTATGCTCAAAACTACGGCGGTTAGTTTGAGTAAAGTCAGTAATGATATTCGTTGGCTGAGCAGTGGGCCATTAAATGGCTTAAATGAATTACAGCTACCCGAACTACAAAAAGGCAGCAGTATTATGCCTGGCAAAGTTAACCCGGTGATCCCTGAAGCGGTACTCATGGCTTGCACTCAGGTGATTGGTAATGACACCACCGTTACCTTGGCAGGACAATCGGGCAATTTTCAACTCAACACCATGTTGCCTTTAATTGGCCATACTTTACTGCAAAGTATTCAGCTATTGAGTTCAAGCAGCAGTGCACTGGCTGATAAAGTGATCAAAGACATGCAAGTCAACCATACAATGATCAATCAAAACTTGGTCAGAAACCCGATACTGGCAACGGCATTAACAAATTTGATTGGTTATGACAAAAGCGCTGAGATAGCGAAAAAAGCGCATCAAGAAAAAAGAACCGTATTAGATGTTGCGCTAGAGCTAACCGATATTAGTGAAACCGAGCTTGTTGCATTACTCGATCCTAAACGGCTAACCGGTGGATAAAATTGAATATAACGGTTAGGAAAAAAATAGGTGACAAGGTTTATTTCCCATAGCCGATTAATAGCATGCTACAGGCTGATTTTTAACTTAGGTCTAGGGGTTAATGCTGAGTGTAAATTTTTAGGTGAACTAAGCTAGCTGTTAACTTAGTTCACTAGCAATAATTAACGCTATTTCTTGCTGTCTTCTTGCTCAATTATATCAAAAGCCGGCAAGGTTACGTGCCAATAAATTGCCGCTAAACGTAACGACAATGCGCCCGATATTGAGCCAATAATAGCGATATGCTGGGGTAAGTTAAAATATAGTAATAAAGTATATAATGTACCCCCTAAGATAGCGGCGGTAGCATAAATTTCTTTTCTTAAAATCATTGGAATTACATTACACAAGACATCGCGTATCATGCCGCCAGCGACGGCTGACATTGTGCCCATCACAATGGCGACAGGAACTGCTATACCTAGACTGAGTGCTTTTTCGGTACCCAATACGGCAAATAATGCTAAACCAAAGGCGTCTGAAACCAATAAAAGTCGTTTGGGAATGCGTTTTGGACAACGAATAAAAATAATAGTCAGTAGCGCAGTAGCCACAATAACATAAAGATAAACCGGATTTTCGACCCAAAATACGGGTGTTTGTAGAATGACATCGCGAATGGTGCCGCCGCCAATCGCGGTAACCGCAGACAACACCACCACACCAAAGGGGTCAAGTTTATAGCGCCCGGCCATTAATGCCCCTGAAAAGGCAAAAACAATAACGCCGAATAGATCAAGCCGGTAGAGTAAGTCTGACATTTTTTAAAGTACTTATTTGCTTATTTTATTAGAGGTAAATCTGCAGCTTGCCAAGCATTCATATCGCCATCGAGATGGCGAAGATCACTAAAACCGGCAGCCCGTAAGTCATTTTCAGCACTTAGTGCACGACGGCCTGATTTACAATGCACCACGACGGTTTGATCTTTCAAAGCGATAATTTTATTAAGATTGGCATTAATTTGCTTATGACTGATATTGATCGCGCCTTCAATATGGCCTTCGGCAAATTCTTCAGCCGTACGCACGTCTAATATCACGGTTTTATTCGCAGGCGTTGCCATTAAGGTTAACAATGCTTGCTGTGAAATAGTGGTGGTTTGCTCGGCAAAAGTAAAAAGCGAGAATGCGCTCAATAAAACAGCTAATGTTGTGGTGATAAGTTTCATAATAAATTCCTATGACGTAATAAAATCTAGCCTTTACTTAAAGTAAGGTGTTTTAAGCTTACTGGTGTTTTAGGCTTGATAGTTTAGCAAAATTGCGGTGATAGCAAAGGCTTTTAATCGCCATTTAATCGAAATTTGACATGGCGAACAGCTGTTATAGCCATTGCTATCATGCCATCTGAGCTTGAATGACTCGGTATTAGACTTGAAATTGAAACACTTACTTACCCCTGACCAGTAACAGAATAAGAAATGATGGCCAATAGCATCAGCAATAAAATAAACAGGTATAAGGCGTAATTTATCCGTTTGCTGGCATGAATAATGTCAGTGGCTTGCGGTTGCCTTGCGTGGTCATTAAAACTGGCTTTACGGACTTTATCACCATTATACATAGCGACACCGCTCAATTTTATTTCTAAACTTAAGGCCAGTATATGCAATAATATGGCGTTGTTGGTTTGGAAAAACTTGCCCCGGATTAAACGCCAATACAGCAAGGTGTTTTGGCCAACTGTGCCAAGTAAAAGCAGCAAGGAAAATAAACGTGACGGTAGCCATTGCAGTAGTGTAACAATATAATTTACTGCCGCGCCAAAGTGGGAAAAACGCACAAGTTTTATATTCCAAGCATAATGCATTTCAAGTAATAAACGAAAAGTTAATGCCGCCAATGGACCAAAAATTAGATAATAAAAGCCAACGCAAACCAGTAATTGTGAGCTACGTAGCACTTGCATTTCTATACAGGCTTTACTAACACCTAACGGCGATAATTGCTGGGTATCACGTAATAAATAGGGCGCTATTTTTTGTTTTGCTTGGTAATGGTTATTGGCAACTAACTCTCGTGCCACCCCTTTGCAGGTTTTAGTTAACCCTAAGCTGCCTAATGCAAAGTAAAGTAATAACGCCTGCCAAAGCCAAGGCACTTCAATAAACATTTCAAATAGCGATAAAATCGTCATTAATGGCACTAAAGTTACTAAAATAGCGATTAAGCCTGAAATTTTTTGTTGGCGTGGACTACTATTTTGTTGATTCACTTTGTCGGCTAGGCGCTGACAGTAAAAATTGAAAAAAGCTAACGGTTGCTGAGTAACAAACTGACTGATCAATGCTTTTAACGCTATGAGCAATAATAGCGTTATAGCGGCAGAATACAGCTCTGAGCTGGTTAGTATATTACTCAGGTTTGCCATTAGTTTAGTGTTGTACCTTTTAACGCATCTAACATGCCAATGACTAACTTAGAAGAATTAATCGATGCGGTTTCTAGGTAAGCTTCAAACGAGCTTGGCGACTCTTTGCCGGCAATATCAGACATTGAGCGAATCACCACAAAAGGAATATTAAACTGATGGCAGGTATGCGCAATAGCGGCTCCTTCCATTTCTACTGCCGCCATAGTGGGGAAATTAGCCCTAGCTTTGGCAATGTCTTCATCTTTAGTCATAAAGGTATCACCTGTGGTGATTAAGCCAACCAAAGTTTGCACATTATCAAGTGAGCTTATACCCACTTTTGCCGCGGCAACAAGTTCAGGGTGGGGAATATAGGCCGGTGGGTTCGCCGGTAATTGACCTATTTCATAACCGAAAGCGGTCACGTCCACATCGTGGTAACGCAGTTCTGAGCTAATGACAATATCACCCACTTTAAGTGCTTGGTCAAAACCACCAGCAGAGCCGGTATTAACCACGTAATCGGGCTGAAATTTATCAATAAGTATCGCGGTTGCTAAGGCGGCCGCTACTTTGCCAATACCTGATTGCACAATAACCACGTCAGAGCCATTTAACTGCCCTTGATAAAATGTGTATCCAGCATGCGTGGATGTTTGGCCATTGACTAACTTTGCTTTTAAAATTGCAACTTCTGGCTCCATTGCGCCGATAATGCCTGCTTTCATTAACTTTTATCCTGTAAAGATTTTAGCGAACAGATTTCGCCAAGGTTTATGGGCGGATTATAGCGCGACTTGCGCATAAAATCTTTTAACAATATTTGAAAGTAGCATCGCCCTTATCAAGTCTTGCGCCTTAAGCTGATTGCTTCGCTTAACGCTGAAATCAGCGCTTTAAGTGGAGCGGTGATTTATCAACAAAAAAGCAGACAACAATGTCTGCTTTAGCTTTTATTTAGCACCTGATACCAAGGCAATAAATAAATTTAGTGAGGTAATGCCGCTACTTGAGCAGACGAAACCTGTCTAGCCATAGCTGGCGTATCTTTTGCCAACATTGCTTGTGCGGCTGAAGAGGTGAATACACCGGATGGTTTTGGACGAGCTTTCACTAAAGGCGCAGGAATAATTCGACCTTTCACTTTTGGTGCTTGTGTAGGTGCATTATTACCTAATATCCTGCTATTAATACAGCTGCGAATTTCATCAATAGTGTAATTGGGTTTTACTTTTATACGAATATGTGGAATGGCTGCTGCTTCAAGTGTACCGCTAACAAACCAGTCTTTTTTAATTTTGTAGCCTTTACCTTGGGTGTCAACTAAATCAATGACGCCGAGTAATTTCATGCTATCGCGTTCACAAATAACAAAATCTAAATATTTACTATTCGCATTATTTGTTGCCGTTTGGCCCGCTCGATTTGATACGCCATTGCGAATGCTAACAATATCGGCAAGTTTAACGCGATTAATAATGCGATACTTTGAGCCCATAGCTTGCTCAACCAGGTTTTGAAAGTTTTTTTCTGCTGGAGTAAACAGGGCAGTTTTACGATCGAAAGGAAAGGGAAAACTATTATCGTTTAAGCGGCTAACAAGCACACCAACAATAACAATTAGGCTGATCATGGCAAATAGAATGAGTTCCATATACATCTCCGGCAGTTCAATTTTTTGACGTTTATCTTAGTTAGTTAGATAAAGCAAAAAATGAGCCAGAGATGGTTTTATCTACTGAGTAGTGAATTAATAAAATTAATTACAGTTGAAATATCAAGCAAACAATTGATTTTTAATGTTTTGTTTTAATCTTTTACTTTGGGTACTTAGCTTCTAATGCGACATAAAGTTGTTGCTGGAAATCAACCGCACTGGCGTCTAGGGTATTAACTAAATTTGCTAACACTTCGTTATCTTCACCACCAGGCCAAATTTTAATATAACTACCTTCTTTATAACCGTGATCTTGACGGAAAAAATTCAAGGTGTTTTTACCGACATATTGGCGAAACAGCTCGTTTAAATCCATCGACATTAAGCGCATGCAGTCCGCCAATGCTAAGGCATCAAAGGCTTTATCACTAAGGGCTTTCGATGCCAAGGCTTCTAAAGCAATTTTGAAATCTTGCTCGCCACTGTTTTGGCTTAATTCAGTGGCTAAGGTCTGGCTAATGTCTTCAATTGAGTCGCCAGTCATTAAGCGTAAACTTAAGCCAAAATGAAATATATCAACTAGTTCTAATTGTACTTGTGCAATGTCAATTTCTTGGTGTTTCCACCACTTCCAACCATGGTGATCTAGCATTTCTGCACATTCAACCCAAATGGCACGATACCATTCATAATTGTTATCTCGCCAAGTTTCGCTAACCCGTGAATTCATCGCATCTTGCATTGATAACATTTGTGTAATTTGGTTTTTTGCGGTGCTAAGTGAATCGCTCATGCTTATCTCTATATTATAGGTGTTAGTCAAATTAGTTGCCGATAGTTTACCGCAGCAGCCATAAACTAATACGCTTTGTGGTTAAAATATTGTGTTAATAATGGCATTATACAATCATTAGATAATGATTAAAAATAATTAAGGGAGTTTAACTTTGACAGCTCAAGTGACGACAAAAGTTTCCAACGAAGTACAAAATGAAGCCTTACGTGTTGCTAAAGGCACGCAAAAAAAAGCACAAACCAAAGAGCAAACAAAATTGATTGCTCAGGGTATTGAAAAAGGCATCAGTGAATATAAGAAACAACAAAAAGTTAAGGGCCGCGAGCGCGACAAGCAACGTAAAAAAACAGTCGCAGCGAAAGCGAATGAAGCAACAGAGACAATAGCTACCGAAAGCATTAAACCAGAAAGCTCAGCTAATAACGCTAGAGCACTATCGGCTCTACCTTGGTTACTGTTATTGGTGAGCTGGGCTTACTTTCTTTTGCTGTAAACCAGTGACCAGCAGATGAGTTTTTTAGTCATATCATCTGCTGATATTGACGGCTTTGCTAGGTTAATACTGATAACGCACGCGTAACCAAGCATTGCTATTATCTTGATGTTGGCCAAAAAAAGAATACTCATGCTGGCCAAAAAACACATTAGCGCCAGCACTTAATAACCATTGGTCATTATATTGATAATTAACGGCAGGTTTAACATAACCGTCTTTATCGCTAGGCGAATAAAAAGTAAATAGCGAATAAAGCAGTGTTTGTCGTTGCGCGCGATAGCTTAAACGTAGGGTTAATAAGTGGCGATTTTCAGCAACTAATTGCTCAGGCACTAGGCTATTAGCAACTAAAGCTTGATAATGCTTAGTGCGCTCTAGGTAATATTGCAGGCCTGCGGTGAAATTTTTCGCTAGCTCGCGCTCATAGCCTATTAACAATCTGTGTTGGCCATTGGCGATCAGATTGTTATCTCCGTGCTGATCTTCAATGCTATTATACGTAGCGTATTCAAAGTTGACGATGCCGCCTTTAAACGGCGCTAAGGCACTAACGCCCCATGAATTTAGCCTTGGAAAATAAGCTTGGTTTTGGCTTTGGCTTGAAGAGGGATTCCCCCCTAGGTTTTCTACTAAGATTTTACTGCCCACAGGTGTTGGCCAAAAACCTTGATAACCATAAAGTGAAAACTCAACATCATTAATACGGGTTTTTAAGCGAGCAGACCATTGTGCCTGATGGGTTTTATCGACGGAAAAACCTTGTTCTGGCGCGACTATTTGCTGTGCTTGAGGCGAATAAAATGAGAAACGTTCGCCAGTAATATAGTTATCAGGGGTGAATTCTGGTGTCCATACTAAGGTGAAATTAACTTGGTTAAAAAACCAGTTACTTCTAACACTGTTCGATGGCGCTTTTAAGTATTCATCGGCTCGGCCAGAAAAAAAAGACTGCCAATCTTTAGCAAATAAATCATTGAGAAACAGATAGTCGCCAGTGCCCCAAGTCAGTACTTGCCTACCCGCTTTTATATCAACAAAACTAAACGGGCTAGCGCTAATGCTCAGTTCTCGGGTGTGAAAAATTGTGTTGGCCAATACAGCATCATAGTAGCTGTCAAGTTGGCCACTGGCCTCGAAAAGTTCATGGCTATAATCGAGATTGACTCTAGCGCTAATCTCATTCAGTGACGCGCTATTTTCGACAATATTATTTTGTAAAAACTGCCCGTAGCCAGCCTCAACAAAACCGGTTAACTGCCATGGTGACGGAGGTGGCGCTTCGACCCAGGACTCTGCCCATTCATCACTAGAGTCAGTTGTCTGCTGCGCCTTGGTGATATTTTCATTATTAGCTATAGCGGAAGTATTAGCTAAAATTAGTAGACAAGGTAGCAGTGTATGGCATAAAAACCTTTTGCTTAATAAACTATTATTAATGGTCATCACCTTCTTTAAATTAATCGTTTTGTCTTTAGCGCCTTATTATTGGCATCTAAGGAGACAATGAATAGCGGCCGTTCACCTTTATGCCGTCAACTTTCCGGGCTAAAATCTGACTAACCATATTACCTGTGCGAATGGCATAGGCATGATGCTGTTAGGTAAATAGTTTAGCGATTATTCTAACCAAGCTTTAGGTGGCGTGCGCATGCTACGCTCACTAAAAATATTGTCAGGTAAGCCTAGGTTATATTTAACATGTCGAAATTGCATTTCGGTATAACTATTATTGCTTAGGTTGGTAATGCGTGATTTCATCACGGTGGCGATACCGTCAATGTTTTTCACTTGTAGTACCGTCATTTTGCGCGCTGCTTGATTGCTTTGGTCGAAATAGATAGTCTCAATTGGTAAGAAATTAGCTTTATCAATTTTCACCGTATAGCGACTAAATTCGACACTTTGTCGATCTTTTGCTACCGCGTTAATCAGGTAGCTGTCTTTATCTTCGCTGACTAAGGTAAAGTTGTCTTCTTTAGGATTGCGGCCAGAAACATCTTCATAATAAAAATGTGAACCAACAAAAGACGTGCGTTTATCGCCAGCAGAAATGCGTTTAACTAGATCCAGTGCCGGTAAAAATAACCAGCGATTGTCATCAGATTCAAGTTGTTTTTCGACGCGAAACACTGTGTCTTTGACATTGCTTGGCTGGGAAAAAAACACCAACATATCTTGATCACCCAGATCTTTTTCATCTTTGCGTAAAATGGTGAATTGGCGCATTTGGCGGTTACCGTTTTCATCAACAATAATCATCCGTGCTTCAGCGCTGCCATCGTCACCGGCATAATATGAAGCAAGATTGGCTTGATCGATAATATCGCGCACTGGTTTTGTTGTGACCTTTGTCGTAGCACTTTCATTGCCTAGCGACGCAAGTTCTGCGGCCTGTAAAGTAAAGTTAGTTGCTAACAACAAGCTAAACCACAAGGCGACTTGGCCACTAACTTTTGCTGCTTTTATTAGATGATTACTTAGGTTAATGCTCATCAGGGTGTCCTTATGATTGTGCTGAATTTTTTGTAGTTTTAGTTGTAGCTTTATTACGCCGAGCTAATAGTGTCAGTATCGCCGGTAGTAATACTAAGGTGACTAAGGCGGATAAAATCATGATGCTGGCTAAGAAAAAGCCCACCGTGATATAGGGCATCAGTGGCGATAACAATAACGGCGTAAAACCAATAGCAATAACAATGGCATTGCGGGCGATAGCGCGGCTAGGTTCTTGAAACATAGCTTGTAATGCCAAACTTAGGCTTTGCTTTTCAATTTCAAGTTCGCGCACACGCTGAAGAAAATGAATGGCAAAATCAATAGACAAGCCCAGTGTTAATGCTGAAAGCACCGCGATAGGCATATCATAAGCTTTACCAAACCAGCCCACTAATCCGTAGATCATGGTGATGGTAAAGGTCAGGGGCAGCATGGCTAATATGCCATATTTTATCGATCTAAAGAGTAGCACCATAATAAAAAATACCACAACAAATGATGACAGCAGGCTATCGATCATGCCGCTAACCATGGCGTCTTGCCAAACAACATTGAGGTATGACTTACCGGCCCATTGATGCTGAACGTCGATAGGCGGTGGATTTTTAACTATGTAGTCGTCTAACCAACTCACCACGCTAGCCATATGCTGATTATCGCCACTGCTCATTTGTAGCCATAAAAGTGTCCGTTGATAATCTTGGCTAACAAAGTGTGATAGATCTTGTGGACGATGAGACGATTGAAATTGCAATAAGGTTTGTGCGACACCATTACTGCTACTAGGAATAGCAAAGTCTTTATCGTCACCTGAGTTTAATTCACGGTTAACGGTACTAATGATATCAGTCAAACTATTAACCTTGCCAACATCGCCTGCATTGACAATAGCGCTTTGTAATGTGGCGAGCCAATTAAGCATCTCAGGGTCGGTAAATATTTTTTGGGCATTGTTCGCTTGCGCGCTGATCTTATAAAGTTGTTCAAGCCAAGGTTGCTCTAGCGCGCTTGCGCTAAAGCGAAAGTCATCAAGCTGTATTAACAAATCTTGCGTGAAAAAACTGACTTTCTCACGGCTATTATGCTTTACCCACTGTTTATAGCGTTCTGTAATAGTGGTTTTTGCTTCGCTCTCATTGGCACCGTCAAGTATTTCCCTAAAGCGATTAAGGGCGGTTTGTGGTGGTGGCTGGTTATTACTAAACACTATCCATGCATCATAGGTTCCGGCAAAGTGTTGATTAAGGACTTTATCAGCGATACGAATTTCATGATCCGCTTTAAACCAATTCACTGGATTGTCATTAATGATAATGCGGTTCACACCAACTAGGCTGACCGCAAATAAAGCGATAAAAGCGATCAAAATAAGTTTGCCACGTTTAACTGAAAAAGCGCCTAATTTCTCTAGGCTGGTGGCTAACTTACCTTTTTGTTCCATCAGTGCGATAGCGCGCTGTAATTTGGCTAAGGTTTCAGGCTTCATGCGGGCGATATAGGCAGGGATATAAGTAATGGTTAAAACAAAGGCTAATAAAATGCCAGTACCGATAAAGGCGCCAAAAACTTTTACCGGTGGAATAGGGGTTAACATCAAGGAATAAAAGCCGACGGCAGAGGTAATTGAGGTAAATAGCATAGGTTTATATAAATGCCCCATTACTTTTTTAATGGTTTTTGACCCGTCATCACCGGCTTTAAAACGATCGGCAAATTCTGATAAAATGTGCACAGAATCAACCACGGCTATTGGCATCAAAAATATTGCGATCATCGAAGACATAATATGAACGGTAAAACCTAAGCCAATCAAGCTGCCCATGATAATTAATACTGTTGCCATCGCCACCACCATAGGGGCAATGATCAAGGCAAAATTGCGAAAGAAAAACCACAGTAATAAAAATATCGCTAAACCCGCTAATGGCGCCGCCACCCCCATCTGAACAAACATTTCGTAGCCAAATTGGTCTTCAGCCACGGGTAAACCTGTGATGTGAATGGCTAAATCATCTTGCTCAATGGTGCTGATATTGGCAGCTAAGTGACGAATTTGTTCAGCAATAATGTAGCTTTGATCTTTGGCGATAATGGGCACATAAATGGCGACCGCTTTGTTGTCGCCAGAGACTAAGGTGTTGTTCAGCATGGGTAAACGTTTCACTGCTTGCTGAATGTCTTGGCTTGCTTTAAGTGTAGTTGGCGCTTGTTTCATCAGGTATTCAAATAAAATACCTTGGTTAACACCTTGCTCATTAGTTAACTGGCGAATATTGTCGACCACATTGAGCGACAGTAGGTCTTGTTTAATTACGCCATCAAGTTGCAAAATTTGGTTCGTTAATTGCTCAACAACGCTTAAGATTTCAGGCGTAAAGACAGTATTTTTACTGACTAAACCAACGACAATCATATCGCGCATCAGAAAGTCAGTTTTTATTTGATTGTGAAATACCCGCGCCGGTGCATCTTGGCTGAGCATATTTTCAGGATCGGTATCAATAGCTATTTGGGGTAGCATAGCCACACTCAATAGTGTGATCAGCAATAGTAAGCTATAGATAACTTTTGGCTTTGCAATGGCAAAGTTTAATACGCGTTGGTAGTTCAAAATGCTTCCTCGTCTACGTTATAACGTTCATTATAACGTTAAGGTATATTAGAAAAATGTAATGTACTTTTATATTAGCAGTATCTAATGTAATATCCAACTATAAATAACTTTACGCGATAAAATGATTTTTTTGCGACAATGAATAGCGAGTAATAAATGGCCGAGTTAGCCGCAATTGATATAAAAGAAATGCGTAATAATGCTTCGCAAGCTGCGGACTTATTGAAAGCAATGAGTAATGAACATCGGCTGTTGATTTTATGTCACTTGGGCGAAAAAGAAATGTCGGTGAATGAACTGAATAATTTTGTCGATTTGAGCCAATCAAGCTTATCGCAACATTTAGCCAGATTACGTCAAGATAATTTAGTTAAAACACGGCGCGAATCACAAACCATATTTTACAGTATCGCCAACCCCTCAGTGGTGAAACTGATCAGCTTGTTGCATAGTGAATTTTGCGCATAAACTTTAATATGCCCAATACTAAAACTCACAGGGGAATACTTAAGTACTAAAAGTTAAGCACTAAAACTTAAACTCTAGAACTCAAGCACTAAGATAGGACAATAAAAAATGTTTTTACCTTCGCCGCTTAGTCGTTACTAAATAATTTTCTTCTCACCATCGCCCGGTAAGCTTTTGGCGTTATATTTAACCTTTGCTTAAACAGGCGAGTAAAGTTTGCTTGGTCTTGATAACCGACTTGAAAAGCCACTTCTTGAATGGATAAATTACTCGCTGCTAATAATTCCTTCGCGCTTTGTATTTTTAATTGTTGCCAATATTGTGTCGCATTCATGCCGGTGGCGTATTTAAATCGGCGGGTAAATGAGCGCTGACTGATACCGAACTGCTGCGCGATGTCATTTAAGCTTAATTCAGTATTTAAGTTGGTTTTTAACCAAAATTGAATTTGGCTGATTAATTCATCAGGGTGGCGATCGACCGCACCTTCTAAATAACGCTGTTCTTCGTAGGGTTTTCTAATTTCATGGGAAAAGTTTCGCTCTACTTGTTGTGCGGCATTTTGACCGTAAATCTGAAAAATAATATGCACAACAATATCAGCTAAGGCATTGACACTGGCCGCACAATAAGTGCGTTCAGATTGGGTGATAAAAAAATCTGGCTTCAAATCTACTTTTGGATAATCACGTTTAAATTGCTCCACATAGTGCCAATGGGTTGTTGCTGGGTGGTAGTCTAAAATACCGGCCTCAGCCATTAAGCAAACACCGGTACCACCGCCAATTAAAATTGATCCTTTGCCCCAGATCTCACTTAACCACTGCAACATTTTTGGTTGTTGAGCAATGGTTGGTCTGGGGTTGCGCCACAAACTAGGAATAAAGGCAAAATCAGGTCGTTGAGCATGTTCAATGTCAATATCAGGTAGTAGTTTAATCAAAGCACGAGTTGATATCGGTTTAATGCTTTCAGCAACCATTTGAATAGACAAACGCGGTGCATGGCGGTTTGCTTGCAAAGCCACCGCTTCGCCCGCACGTAACATCTCAACCGGTAGGCTGACACTGGTTGCTAGCATTTGATCATAAAGTAACAAGGCAATCTTGATGGTATTGTCTTTACGGCGTTTAAATTTTGTCTTCATTAACCTCATCACTCTTTATTCTACTTGTTTGGCTATTTTGACATATTTTATGGCTACAAATGAATGTTATTTATTTTTGCTAACTCTTACACTGAGCAACATAAATATTGATATTTGAATTTAAAGAGATTTTTTCATGACTGCGTTACCTATTATAGTTGGCATGGGCGGTATTAATGCCGCGGGTAGAACATCGTTTCATCAGGGCTTTCGCCGCATTGTTATTGATAAACTAAATGCTGAAGCTCGCCAAGAAACTTTTGTTGGTTTAGCAACATTAATGAATTTACTGACCAGTCAAGACGGACAGTTACTTGATGCCCAAGGTAAGGTAGTTGATAAATCTGAGGTTGAAAAACGTTTCGGTGAAGAAATTTTAGCGGGTACATTAATTCGCAAAATTGAAAATGAACATTTTGACCCTGATGCGACGCCATGGCAGCAAAAATTGACGATGGACACTGGCGAAAAGGGTATTAGCTTTGAAACCCGTGCCCGTGATTTACCTAAGCCATTACCGCGTACATGGCAAATTACTGAACTAGCAGATAAACGTGTTCGTGTTGATATTGCCGGTGAAATTGAAGTCAAACATGACTCAACTCGTGATAACCCCATTAAAGCCGCGGGCCAATTTCCAACAGGTTTTAAACCCGCCAGTTTATATAACAGCCGTTATCAGCCACGTGGTTTACAAGCGACTATTTTTGGCGCCGCCGATGCTATTCATTCTACGGGTTATAGTTGGAGTGAAATTGTTGATAAAATTTGCCCAGATGAAATTGGTACATATTCAGCCTCGGTATTCGGTCAAACTCAAGCTGAAGGCTTGGGTGGCATGATGCAAAATCGCCAAAAAGGTGAGCGTGTTTCAACAAAAAATTTAGCCCTTGGTTTAAATACCATGTCGACTGACTTTATCAACGCTTATGTTACTGGCAGTGTCGGAACAACCTTTACCTCTACCGGCGCATGTGCCACTTTTTTATATAACTTAAAAGCGGCAGTACAAGATATTCAAGCAGGGCGTATTCGCTTGGCAATTGTGGGTAGTAATGACTGTGCTATTACGCCTGAAGTTGTTGAAGGTTTTGGCAATATGAGTGCACTGGCCAATGAAGAAGGCTTGAAAAAAATTGATGGTAATGGTGTCGCCGATCATCGTCGCACTAGCCGCCCGTTTGGTAATAATTGTGGTTTTACCATTGGTGAAGCCGCGCAGTTTATTGTTTTAGTAGATGATGCCTTAGCGCTAGAGCTTGGTATGCATGTTTTGGGTTCAGTGGCGGATGTTTTTACTAACGCCGACGGTATTAAAAAGTCAATTACAGCACCAGGACCCGGTAATTATATTACTATGGCAAAGTCAGTTTCCTTGGCTAAGTCGATTATTGGCGCGGAGTCAGTTCAACAACGTAGCTTTATTTTAGCGCATGGCTCTAGTACCCCGCAAAACCGTGTTACTGAATCGTTAATTTATGATCGTATAGCCAAGAGTTTTGATATTAATAATTGGCCGATAGCAGCACCTAAAGCCTTTGTTGGTCATACTATTGGCCCAGCCAGTGGCGATCAGGTAGCTATGGCGCTAGGAATATTTGCTCACAATATTATGCCGGGTATTACCACTATTGATAAAGTGGCTGATGATGTTTATAACGAGCGTTTAAATATTGCTACTGAGCACTGGCATTGCCAAGATATGGACGTCGCCTTTATTAACTCGAAAGGTTTTGGTGGCAACAACGCCACAGCGACCTTATTTTCTCCAGCGGTAACCTCGGCGATGATGGAAAAACGCCATGGCGCTGCTGCGATGCAAACTTACCGAGATAAAGCTACTGTGGTAGAACAAGCAAGAGTTAAATATCAAGCGCAAGCCGACAGTGGGGATTTTCAAATTATTTACCGTTTTGGCGATGGTACGTTAATGGATGATGATCTTGCTATTACGGATGAAGATATTAGTATCAGTGGCTTTACTAATAAAATAGTGCTACCCGCAAAGAACCCGTTTGCAGATATGGTTTAAGCTGAATAAAAATCTAGAAAGTTTGCCAAAAGCCCTGCAATGATATTGACAGGGCTTTTGTATTTAATGCACTATAAATAGTCGGTATATGGGTATGAAGTGGCTAATATTGTCTGGATGATAAAGAATATTTTGCTTTGAAGGGATGTTTTTAGTAACTTTAAATCACTTTTCGTAACTGTTAATCACTTTCGCAGCTTTCGTCACTATACAGTTCACATCATAGTAATTTAATAACGATTGAAACGGTACATTATATATGGCTATAGCGCCTATTGAAATTGCTCTAAAGCTTGACAATGATGATGACATTGTTAAGCCTAAACCTAGTCAAATCGGCCCGATCTTATTAGCCTTAGCTTTAGGCTTAACTGGCGCTTTGCTCAATAGTTACCCAATAGAGCTAGCCTATAATATTTTTTTAGTGCTCGGTAACCTTACGTTTATTATTGCCGCCGCCTATCTTCGTCCTGCATTGACCCTGCTATGTGCTTTGATTTGTGTTGCGCCGTTGTTAATTATTTGGGGTCATCCCTTTGGTTTTTTAACTTTTGGCTGCGAAGCACTTTTTGTTTCTTATTTGCGTAGTCGTGGTTGGTATTTACCGACAGCAGATTTTTTGTATTGGTTGGTTATTGGTATGCCACTGACCGCATTGTTAATTGAATTCACTACGACTAATGCGCCAGAATATTTGATATTTGCTTTGTTTAAACAAAGTATCAATGGGATTTTTTATACTGCTTTAGCTGTTATCTTGATTTTTGTATTGGGTGATAAATTGAATGGTTGGATAAAGTCACAACAACCACCGCTAGTGAAAAATCTCAAACAATACTTGCAGTATATTTTATGGGTCATGTCGGCTTTTTTTGTGGTCGGCGTTTGTTTGTTTTTAAGTCGAAGTTTAACTAATATTCAAGATCAACAATTTCAAGATAAGCTTGATATTAGCAGTCAGTACGTGGGGCGTATTATTGAAGATTATGTTGATGAGCATAAGAAGGCCATTGCCCAAGTAGCGGATACGTTATCCGTTATTGACCCCACTAATTATGACGATGCTTTGACTAAAGTACATAAAATTTACCCTGGTTTTTTGACTATGCTGATTGCTAATCAGGATGGCAACTTAGCGACTTCTTCACCGCGTGCTTTAATGGAAAACCTGCCTAAAAGTGGCTTTAGTGTTGTCGACCGCTCGTATTTTTCTCAAGCTTTTTTTCAGCAATCGCTTTACGTATCCTCGGTTTTTTTGGGCCGAGGTTTTGGTGCTGACCCTATTATTGCTATTAGTGCGCCAATTTATGCGAACGATAATGCTAACAAGAACAATAAACCTGTTGGTATTGTTGAAGGTTCGCTAAATCTTAATTTGTTTGAGCAGGTTAATCGTTATGCTGCCAATGATCGAGAAATTGATCTGGTATTAACTGATGAAAATGACAATGTTATTTATGCTGATGCGGATTTAGCGCTGGCGAGATTGTCGAAATTTAATTTTTCTTTGGATCAAGCTAATACCAAGCATCAACTACTGACGATTGACACTTATGGTGCCAATAAACAGCGTTATTTACACCGTCAATCAGTACTTAATAATGGCTGGAAAATATTTGTTTTAATTGAGCATAGGCAAATTTTAGCCTTAGTAGAGCAACAATATTTGACTATTTTTATCTCTTTATTTTTTGTTTTTATTTTGGTGATTGCCTTAGCAAACCAATTTGCTCGCACTTTGAGTAGACCATTAGCATTTGCTTTAAAAGAGCTTGCCCAGGGTGGAGGTAAAAGCGGTTATAAAACTATGCCTTATGTGGCGCCTACTGATTTTTTAATCTTGTACGAGGAATTACAGCAGTCGAAAGAGCGTTTACTTAAGCAGCAATTTATTTTAGAAGATAAAGTAGAAACACGTACCCAAGCATTAAATGAAGCGAATAGGGCCCTAAAAAAATTAGTCAATAAAGATAGTTTAACCGGTTTATATAATCGTCGCTATTTGAACAATAAATTTAGTGAGTTACAAGCGATACTGGCGCGAAATAATGCCACTATGTTGCTGGCTATGCTAGATCTGGATCACTTTAAAAAGCTTAACGATGAATATGGTCATTTAATGGGTGATCGCTGTTTAAAATATGTTGCTGAAGTCATGAGTAATAAGTTTCCTCGCCGCAGTGATATTGTGGCACGCTTTGGCGGTGAAGAATTTATTATTGTTGCGCAACATGATGAGCAAGGCATTATGCTAGACAAACTTGAAGAATTACGTCAAGAAATAGCCCAACATCAATTCGAACATGATACTGGGGAATTGATAAGTGTCACTATATCTATTGGCGTGGTGACGATTAATGCGACATATTCTGAAAAAATTACTGATTGGATCACGCTTGCTGATGAACAACTCTATCAAGCAAAAGACAATGGTCGTAATCAATTATCGATAAATCAGTTAGCTCATATTATCGATAAATCAGTTAGTTCATAACAAGGGTGAGACTTTTTCTGCACAATACATACGGCAGAATAAAAAGCTCGGTAAGTAGTCTGCTAGGTTTGGTAACAAAAAAACGCTAGCCATTTAAGCATAATTATAGCGTTCAAATTTGCATTAAAAGATAAGCCGTAAGCTTGAAGTTATGGTTATTATGCGTCGAGGTGCTTGCTGATAAATTTCACTTTAAAATACCGCAAGGCGATATTTTAAAGTGATTTATGCCAAACAAATTCAGCTTAGTTAAGTCAGCAACATATCAGTCTGATTGTTGTTAGCCAGCTTGTTATTAGGCTTGTTATTAGGCTAATTGTTTTAAGTAATACTATGCTTCTTTTTCTTCAGCGGTTAACACAAAATCTAGCACGCCCATGGCGGCTTTTCGACCTTGATCGATAGCGGTCACAACAAGATCTGAGCCTAGCACCATATCACCACCAGCAAAGATATTTTCCTTAGTGGTTTGCAATGCAAAACTGCTATTATCCGTTGCCATTACTCGTCCTTTTGCATCAACTTCAACACCCGCATCTTTCATCCATTGTGGTGGGCTCGGCATAAAACCAAAAGCAATAACGACGGCATCAGCAGGCATGATGAATTCAGAGTCGGCAATAGCTTCAGGGTTTCTTCGACCCTTAACATCTGGCGCACCAAGTTGTGTTTTGATAAATTTAACGCCGCAAGCATCACCGTTATCATCAGTTGCAATATCAATTGGTTGAATATTAAATTGAAAATCTACGCCTTCTTCTTTAGCGTTTTTTACCTCACGTGGTGAGCCTGGCATATTAGCTTCGTCACGACGATAGGCACAAGTTACCTCGCTTGCGCCTTGGCGAATTGAACTACGGACACAATCCATCGCGGTATCACCACCGCCAAGTACAAGCACTTTTTTAGCTGAAAAGTTCACATAAGGTTTGGCGTTAACGTTGCCATCCTCTTGAGAAAGTTTCATTAATTTTTGTGTGTTCGCCGTTAAAAAATCTAGTGCCTTGTAGACACCTGGCGCCGTTTCATGTTCAAAACCACCGGTCATGTCAGTGTAGGTGCCAAGGGCTAAAAACACCGCGTCAAATTCATTACTGATATCACTAAAGCTGATATCGACACCGACATTGATATTTAAACGAAACTCAATACCCATGCCTTCAAGAATTTCTCGGCGAGTTTGAATAACTTCTTTTTCTAATTTAAAGGCGGGAATACCAAAAGTGAGTAAGCCACCAATTTGCGCATGTTTGTCAAAAACAATAGCTTGAACACCGTTTCTAGTTAAGACATCAGCACAAGCTATACCAGCAGGGCCAGCGCCAATAATGGCCACACGCTTACCCGTTGCAACGACTTGAGATAAATCAGGTTTCCAACCTTGAGCTATAGCGGTATCGGTAATATATTTTTCAATATTACCGATAGTAACGGCGCCAAATTCATCATTGAGCGTACAGGCTGATTCACAAAGTCTGTCTTGTGGGCAAACACGACCACACATTTCAGGCAAACTGTTGGTTTCATGACAAAGGTCTGCAGCCTCCATAATTTTGCCATCGGTAACCAACTCTAACCATTGCGGGATATAATTGTGCACAGGACACTTCCATTCACAATAAGGGTTACCGCAATCTAAGCAGCGATCCGCTTGGCCGGCACTTTGCTCGTTACTCATGGGTTGATAAATTTCTACAAAATTTATTTTACGTTGTGCTATCGCTTTTTTAGGCGGTTCGATGCGTTTAACATCGATAAATTGATAAATATTTTTACTCATGAAATAGCTGCTCCACGCGTGTACTCATTATTGTGCTTGAACACGAAGTTCTGCAGATGAACGGCTACGATGTCCCAATAGGGTTTTTACATCAACGGCCTTTGGCTTAACCAGCTTAAATAGCGGTGCGTAAGTGGCAAAGTGAGTTAAAATTTCTTCTGCTCTTAAACTGCCGGTTTCATCTAAGTGTTGGTTGATAATGCCACGTAAATGTTCTTGGTGAATATTGAGCTCATCTATCGCTAACATTTCAATTGATTCATTATTAAGGCGTATGGCTAGGTCGTCTTGCTCATCTAAAACATAAGCGAAGCCACCAGTCATACCGGCACCAAAATTAACGCCAACTTGACCTAAAATGGTCACTATGCCGCCGGTCATATATTCACAGCCATGATCACCTGTACCTTCAATAACGGCATGACAGCCGGAATTTCGCACCGCAAAACGCTCACCTGCACGGCCACAACCGTATAGCTTACCGCCGGTTGCTCCGTATAAACAGGTATTGCCCATAATCATGGTTTTATGACTTAAATATTCCACGCCTTTGGGCGGCTTAATGGTTAATTTGCCGCCGGCCATACCTTTACCAACATAGTCGTTGGCATCACCTGTTAGGGTCATTTCTAAGCCGCCAGCATTCCAGACACCAAAGCTTTGACCCGCAGTGCCATTGAAAAATATTTTAATCGGGTCAGCTGCCATACCTTGGTCACCATGTTTAGAGGCAATTTCACCCGATAATGAAGCACCGACAGAACGATCGGTGTTTTGAATCGTTAAACGATATTCGCCGCCACTACTGTGGGCAATAGCATGTGAGGCAAGCGCGAGTAAACGCTGATTTAACACGCCTTTGTCAAAGGGTTCATTGCTAGCGGTTTGATATAAGGTGGTATCATCACCAGCGACAACCGGCGCAATAATGGGACGTAAATCTAGTTTTTGTTGCTTGGCGGTAATACCGGCCAAGGGGACGAATAAATCTGTACGACCAATAATGGCGGTTAAGCTTTCAACGCCTAAACTGGCTAAAATTTCACGCACATCTTGCGCAATAAATTTAAAATAATTCATCACTTGATCAGGTAAACCTTTAAAGAATTGTTCACGTAGCACTTCATCTTGTGTTGCTACACCTGTGGCACAATTATTTAAATGACAAATACGCAGAAATTTACAGCCTAAAGTCACCATAGGCGCGGTGCCAAAACCGAAGCTTTCGGCACCTAAAATAGCGGCTTTAACAATATCCAAGCCAGTTTTTAGACCACCATCAACTTGTAAACGCACTTTGTGGCGTAAACCGTTTGTGACCAGTGATTGGTGCGCTTCAGCTAAGCCAAGCTCCCACGGGCAACCGGCATATTTAACCGAAGTTAATGGGCTGGCACCTGTGCCGCCGTCATTACCAGAAATAGTAATAAAGTCAGCAAAGGCTTTGGCAACACCTGAGGCGATGGTGCCAACACCTGGACCTGAAACTAGTTTTACGGAAATAATCGCTTTAGGATTGACTTGCTTTAAGTCGAAAATCAGTTGGGCAAGATCTTCAATCGAATAAATATCGTGATGTGGCGGCGGTGATATTAAGGTTACCCCAGGCACTGAAAAACGCAATTTTGCAATTAACGGCGTAACTTTATCACCGGGCAATTGGCCACCTTCACCTGGTTTTGCACCTTGTGCCACTTTGATTTGCAGCACATCAGCATTCACCAGATAATACGGTGTAACGCCAAAGCGACCAGAGGCAATTTGCTTAATACGCGAGTTTTTGACTGTGCCGTAGCGACGTTCGTCTTCACCGCCTTCACCAGAATTAGAGAAACCACCTAGGCGATTCATCGCAATCGCTAGCGCTTCATGTGCTTCAGGACTTAAGGCACCAATTGACATAGCGGCACTATCAAAGCGTTTAAACAGTTCAGACTCTGCTTCAGCTTCGGAGATATCAATGGCGGTTTGATCGTCTTTTAGGGCTAATAAATCACGTAATGCTGCGGGTGGACGTTGGTTAACGTGGTCAGAAAATATTCTGTAATCACTGTAGTTGCCGCTGCGTACCGCCGCTTGTAGCGTGCTCACTACATCAGGATTATAGGCATGGTATTCACCGCCGTGGACATATTTTAGTAAACCGCCATGACTCATTTTTTGGTGTGGCATAAAGGCTTTGCGAGCTAGGTTTATATTGTCTTGTTCAATGTCGGTAAAGTCAGCGCCCTGAATACGGCTAGGTAAATCAGGGAAACAAAGTGCCATAATTTTACTATTAAGGCCAATAACTTCAAATAGTCCGGCACAACGGTAGCTGGCAATGGTAGAAATCCCCATTTTTGATAATATCTTTAATAGGCCTTTATTAATGCCTTCACGGTAATTTACGATGGCTTCGCGGGCCGTGAGGTTAAGTTGCTTTTGTTCAACCAGTTGTTCAATAGTTTCATAAGCTAAGAAAGGGTAAATCGCCGTTGCCCCTAAGCCAAGCAACACGGCAAATTGATGTGAGTCACGCACTGAAGCGGTTTCGACAATAATGTTGGAATCACAACGTAATTGCGTATCGACTAAACGTTTTTGCACTGCACCTACCGCCATTGCGGCAGGAATGGGCAACATACCTTTATGTATATGGCGATCTGATAACACTAAGATTACGGTGTTTTTATCTCTGACTAATGTTTCAGCTTCATCACACAAGCGAATGATAGCGGCTTCTAAGCCCTCGGCTTGATCATAGTTTAAGGTTAAGGTGTCTGAGCGGTAATGTTCAGGGTCTAGCTCGCGTAATTGTTTTAAGCCGGTATACATTAATACCGGTGTCGCAAATAGAATACGGTCGGCATGGCCAGTAGTTTCATTAAAAACATTATGCTCACGGCCAATACAAGTGCCTAACGACATCACATAGCGTTCACGCAAGGGGTCAATGGGTGGATTAGTGACCTGAGCAAATTGTTGGCGGAAATAATCATAAAGCGAACGCGACTGACTCGATAATACCGCCATTGGGGTATCATCGCCCATCGAGCCGGTAGCTTCTTGACCGTTATCAGCTAATGCTTTGACTACCTGATGTATTTCTTCGTAGCTGTAGTTAAACATTTTATGATATTGAGCGATTTCTTGATCACTAAATATCCGTTGACCAATTAAGTTCGCGGCTAATGCATCAAAAGGCACTAAGCGACGAATGTTAGTGTCTAACCATTGACGATAGGGATGGCGAACTTTTAGCTCATTGTCGATAGCATTAGAGTTGAAAATTTTCCCTGTATAGGTATCAATGGCTAACATTTCGCCTGGGCCTACGCGGCCTTTTTCAACCACTTCATCTTCGCCGTAATCCCAAATTCCCACTTCAGAAGCTAAGGTAATAAAGCCATCACGAGTAATAACATAACGTGCAGGTCGTAAACCATTACGGTCTAAATTACAGGCGACGTGACGGCCATTGGTGACCACAACACCTGCGGGCCCGTCCCAAGGCTCCATATGCATAGAGTTAAATTCATAAAAAGCTTTTAAATCATCATCCATTAACGGGTTGCTTTGCCAAGCGGGTGGCATTAATAATCGCATACCGCGGTAAAGATCCATGCCGCCCGCCATAAATAACTCAAGCATGTTGTCTAATGATGAAGAGTCAGAGCCGCTTTCATTAACAAAGGGCGCTGCATCTTGTAAGTCGGGTAATAAGGGCGATCTAAAACCGTGGGTGCGCGCGCGACTCCACTGACGGTTGCCTTTAATGGTATTAATTTCACCGTTGTGTGCTAAATAACGAAAAGGTTGTGCCAAGTGCCACTCGGGCGAGGTATTAGTAGAAAAGCGCTGATGAAATAGGCAAATAGCCGTTTGCATGCGAATATCGGCTAGATCCAAATAAAAATTGGGTAAATCTACCGGCATCATTAAGCCTTTGTAAATGGTGACTAAGCACGACAAACTGGCGACATAGAAACGTTCATCACTGATACGTTTTTCTGCCCGTCGTCTCGCCATATATAACCGGCGTTCAAGATCTCGATTTCGCCACCCTGATGGCGCATCAACAAAAACTTGTTCTATAGCCGGTAAATTACCTTTGGCAATTTCACCTAAGGTGCTGGTATCGGTGGGGACGATTCTCCAGCCAACTAAGGTAAGGGTTTCACGTGCTAATTCTTCTTCTAGAATTTTTTTACTTGCGCTGGCTTTAATAGGATCTGAATTAAGAAAAATCATGCCTACCGCGTACTTTCGGCCTAATGGCCAGTTATTTTCTTCAGCAACTGCGCGGAAAAAGCTGTCAGGCTTTTGCATTAATAAACCGCAACCGTCACCGGTTTTACCATCAGCAGCGATACCACCACGATGTTGCATTCGGTCTAAGGCTTGAATGGCAGTCTTTACGAGCTTATGACTTGTTTCGCCATGCTGATGGGCAATAAGCCCAAAGCCACAATTGTCTTTTTGATATGAATGGTCGTAAAGTTGCATTATCTTCTCCTAAATAAAGACCTCGGCAATTCAGCTGGGTGAGAATAGAATAAAGTTATACTTTAAGTGCATAAGTAACCCTGAATTCATCGCGAAGGACCTATCACATTAAACATTTAAAATTCAAACGTCAATCTGAATAGAGTAAATACTCGTTATTATTTTACATGCTTATTTGCATATAAAAGAAAATAGCCTGAAACTTAGGTTTTCTTCATCATTTTTGTTGATTTATGCACGATATTTAGGTAATAAAATTATTGTCACTTTGTTTTTCGTAATTTTATTACATTTTTATTTTTTAACGTGTTAATTTTTATCGTGTTTTATATGCACTATTTATTCAGCGTTATAATTAGCGCTGAATATTTTATTTGTGGTTGTAACAGTAATTATAAACACTGGTTACTAGGCGGGATTGATAAGCACTTGGGCATTGAGAATTAATAGCGTACTAATAAAAATTTCACTAATTTTCTGATCATTTCTACTGGCTAAAATAAACCACTGTAGCGTGATTTATACTTGTATTTCAATTCGGCTATAGCCATTTCTACTGTTCAATTAGAAAACGCTTGTTGATTTTATAGCGGTAGAAACAAAAATCCCTAGCCATTTTAAAAATAACTAGGGATGATTGATTTAAAGCTTAATTTGTCGGGTTAAGCTTTAAGTTAAGCTTTATAGCCATCGACAATACCTTTAGTCGTCACACTCACGGCGTCATGGGCATGTAACGACTCTAAATGATTAATACGCAGCCAGAAGTCATCAAATTGCTCAGAGGCATTCATGGTGTGTTGTAAACGACGAGCCGCATCTTCACAAAACATTAAGTTCTGACCATTTAAACGGGCAAATTCTTGTTCGTCTTCACGTTTTACTGCCGCTTGAACGGGTGTTTTCAGTGAGTTTTCAATTAAGTCGACAAGATCTGTAATGGGAAACTCAGTGTTTGAGTGATTAAGTTTAACTTTAAGTTCAGCAACAGAGCGTTGACTATGTGGCGTGGCCATAATACCTTCGGTAGTGCCAAGCCATTCATGTACGTCGGTTAAATCCACATCAGCTTGACCAATAAATTTTTCTTTAAAGGCTTGCTGAATAAGCTGACGAGCCAAGGCTGCAGAACAAGGGCAAGTTGAAGAGTAACGCACATCAAGAGAAAGCTCGATATCCAACTTACCTTTATTTAAGCGCCCAGTAATAGTAACGGGATAAGCTTTCCAGCCTTGTTTACCACTAATCAGTGATTTGCGGCGCAGGTGATAGTCAAAGCTAAACTTAACTTGGGCATTATCGCTTAGCTCTTGGTGGCTACTGATAAAGCCGTCTAATAAGGTCACTAAACTTTGATGGTTTAAAACATTTGAGTTTGATAATTCATCAAGGAGTAGATACAAGCGTGACATATGTATGCCTTTCGCTGTTGGCTCTTTAAGGTTAACAAACGCATCTACGTAGGCTGAAACCATACGTTCTGATTGGCCTTTTGAGGCAACCATGATAGGCATTTCTATATTACTCATGCCGACCCAATCCAAAGTCCCCTCAGTTTGTGCTGTGGTGTGATTTGCTATATCAGGCATTAATGTTGGCATTTTGACTCCGCTGTTCGCTGTGCACTAGGTAAAGGGTTATCTATGGTAACTTCAGTAGCTAGTAAAATTATAATTAGCATTACTATCGTAAAAATAATGACAGTTTCCACAAGTAGTTAACAACAAGTAGTTAACAAAGTGGAATATAATGCATTGGTCCGGAAAAAGGCGGCTATTTTGAACGAAATACCCCCTAAAAGCAATGTTTGTCATAGCTATGTTGATATTGTTCTAGTATATGGTAGTTGTATTTAATATCTGTTATAAACAGGGGATCTGTAAGTAATAACTTCAGGTTGAAATGTTGTTTGCTATCATATAAATAACATTAAAATTTTAATTCGACGTAGTGAAAAGCTGGCGTCACTAAGGAGGCTTCATGGTAACAACTCGGCACATAGATTTACTCTTGATTAATGGCTATTTAGAGGCGTTAGACCTAGCGGTGATTGAACAAATGTTGGATTTATATATTCAGCAGTCGGCATTGTATTTAACGGCGATCAATAATGCCGTTGTTAATGCTGATCAAAAGGCATGGCAGGAGCAATGCCATAAAATGAAAGGGGCAGCAGCCAGTGCAGGTTTAACTCAAGTGCACCAGAAACTTATCTTGATAGAAAAATCGGCTGAAGACAGTGAAAAAAAGGCTCAGCACTTGCAAGCACTGAGTTTGTTAAACCAACAAGCCATTACTGCTTTTCAACAGTGGTTGTCTGAGCAATAGCCTGACAAGTCACTGTATTAGCAGGTTAATATTAGCAGGTTAATCATTTTACCCTGCTAATAGCGCTATTAATCTAGTTGGCCAATAAATCGATAACCTTCACCATGAATAGTGTTGATCAACTCTGGTGAACTTTCTACTGACTCAAAATGTTTACGTAAGCGACGAATGGTCACATCAACTGTTCGGTCATTGGTGCGTAAGTCTCGACCGGTCATTTCTTTTATCAATTGTTGACGGGTAACAATTTGCCCCGCATTAGCAATAAGTAAACGTAGCGCGCGGTATTCACCACGAGGAATTGATATTTCTCGATGATCTGGTGTGGTCATTTTTCGTGCATTACCATCAAGAGACCACTGATTAAAGCTAATAAGCGCATCGTTTTTTTCTACATTGCTAGGCAACATGCGGCTGAGTATATTGCGCGCACGAATAGTAAGTTCACGTGGATTAAATGGTTTAGTTAGATAATCATCAGCGCCAATTTCTAACCCAAGAATTTTATCAATATCACTGTCGCGACCGGTCAGAAAAATTAAGCCTAAGTCGTTCTGGCGGGTTAATTCTCGCGCAAGTAAGAGTCCATTTTTGCCCGGTAAATTAATATCCATAATAATTAAATTTATTACGTTGTTGGTTAGTGCGCGTTCCATGCCATCACCATCTATTGCTTCGGAGACCTGATAGCCTTCAGCTTCAAATAAATTTTTTAAATTAAAGCGTGTGACGTCTTCGTCTTCTACGATTAATATATGAGGTTTTTGCATGTTCATTGTCCAGTTCTCTGAGGTTTGATTTTAATTTTATTTGTATTTATTTGTATTTATTTGTATTTATTCCTGACCATACAATTATAGACTATTTGATGGCTAATAAATAATCGGCACATGGTATAGAAGCTACCATTAAAAAACAATCAATAGCAGGCTAATTACTGCTTTTTATCACTTTTAAAATAATGGAGACTCAAAATCATGTTAAGTGCTAGTGAATAAATGTTCATTTAACGCGCTTAACGCCCTAAATTGTCACTAATATAACTATAAACTATATTGAAATTTAACCAATAGCGAGTTAATTGGCTACTTATTTATAGGAAAATTAATTTCTATGCTAACGCCATGATCTAATTCGCTGCTTAGTACTATTGAGCCACCAAGTGCTTGAGTCACTAAATTATAAACTAAATGCAAGCCTAAACCACTACCCCCTTCACCACGCTTTGTGGTGGTAAACGGTTCAAAGACCTTATGCTTTATTGATTCAGCAACGCCAATGCCATCATCTTTATAGAGGATGTTAAGTTGGTTGCTCAGTGACATAACTGTTATTGAAATGCGGCCCTCATCTTTACCTTCAAAACCGTGAATGATGGAGTTCATGATCAAATTAATAAGAATTTGATTAATAGGCCCTGGTTTACTATTAATGGTTAAATCATTAGGGCAATCAATATCAATAATGTACGGTAAAACATTGAGTTGAGGTTTGAGAGTGAGTAAAACTTCGTTCAAAAGCTGCTTAACGTCGAAAGTCCGTAGATCTTCACTTGATTGGTCTACGGCGACTTTTTTAAAGCTGGATATCAGGTCGGCGGCACGATTTAGATTACGATAGATAATGGCGACATTTTCGCAACTGTCATGCAAAAACTTTTTTAATTGGCTCGATTTTAGGGTTTTATTATCAAAAGCCTGTTTAATTTCATCTAATCTATCGGCTAATAGTGTTGAGGCTGTTACCCCTAGGCCTATCGGTGTGTTGACTTCATGTGCAACGCCGGCAACCATATCTCCCAGAGAGGCCATTTTTTCGCTTTCAACCAATTGGCTTTGAAATTGATGGAGTTTCTCTAACGTAGAGAGTAACTCTTGGTTAGATTGTTTAAGGGCGTCGGTACGTTTGTTAATTTTATTTTCTAATGCTTGTGAGTGCTCAATACTCTGCTGCCCCTGGGCATCTAATTGCGTGATGTGTTTATCTATGCGAGCAAATAACATATTAATATTAAGCGCTAAAATGTCAGCTTCACGATATGGCATAGTGTCGCACTCTTGTTGAAAGTTTTTTTGTCGAGCGGCAATTTGTACGGTGTTAATCAAAGAAGAGAATGGCGCACTAATATAGCGCTCAAGCTTAAGCGCTATAAAAATGGCGATAATAAATACGATAAAAACAATGATAATACTGATGATTAATAATTTATCAGTAAGCTGTGTGAGGTACTCGCTACTGCTCTGCAAATAAATATAACCGATAATTTTTTCTTTAACTTTAATGGCTTGCATGTACTCAAGGTGTTTTTCTTTGAACCTTGGTGTTAATAAACTTTTAACTTCATGCGATTTTTGCGCAATACTAGCCCGCTGATCATTACGTTTGTAACTATAAAAAAAGGTTAATTTTTCAGTGTCGCTATTGAATTTATAAAGGTATAAGTAATTTAAATTAGGAATGTACTCAGGTAATGAAAAATTATTCTTTAACGCTAGTTGTTCTGAGTTAACTAAATAGGGGAGGCTTTCATCGGCCAAAACATTGGCCCAGTGTTTTATTTCACTGGCTGCGCTTTCATGATAACTCTTGTTAAATTGTTGGCTAATGATTGAGAGACTCAATAGTGATAATAATGTGATGGCACTGATGAAGGTGCTCAAGCAGATACGACGAAGAGACCAAACAGGTTTGATTGTTGACATACAGTACTAAACTCAATTAATGGTGGCTATAAAGTGCTTGTAGAAAATATTATGGCTTTGAACAATCACACATGCTTGGTTATTTCTTTCCATTAAGATAACACTGATAAACCGCAAAACCTTTTTTAATCGCTAAAGTTTTCGTTTTACCCAGTGCTTTTTCCATAATGGGTAAGTATTTCAAAAAACTATTAGCGACAATGGTAATGCAGCCTTTGCTGGCTAAATTTTGCTTTATCTCGGCTAAAAATTGTTCGGTAGCGCCATAATGAGTTTTTACGCCCTGATGAAATGGTGGGTTGGAAATGACAAAATCATAGCGTTCTTGAACATTAGATAAGCTATCTGAGGCAATATATTGCCCGCTTAACTGGTTTAAAGACAGTGTTGTTTGCGCTGAGTGCAAGGCTAACGCACTCACATCAACCAAGGTTAATGTTGTTTTTGGGTGAACTGTGCCGATATAAGCGGCAATAACCCCCGCACCACAACCAAAGTCTAAAACTTTACCTGAAATAACATCAGGTAAGTGTGCTAATAAAACTTCTGTACCCGTGTCTAGTGCATTTTGGCTAAATACGCCTGGCAAAGCGGCAATTTTTAGTACTTTATCTTGTAGCTGTATTGGGTAGTATTTATAAAATTTTTGTAGATCAAAGCGAGGCAGTGAGGGTTTTAATTTGCCAATGTACATTAAGCAATGTCTTGCAGCGTCAACATTTTGGCAATATTCTAGGTAATCAATACCGAGTTTTTCGGCTGACTTTACTCCCGCTTTATTTTCACCAACAATGACTATGGCGGCATCGTCTGTCATTGACTCAGCGAGCATAGCTAAGGTAAAACTAAATTCAGCCTTACTTTTTGGAAAATGGATGATCGCCATATCATGTTTGGTTTTGGCGATATACTCGACGCAAAAATGTGCGTCTACACGGCTATTTTTCAATTGCTGACAAGTTTTATATTCAGCATAATTAGTGTGGTAACTATCAATATGAGCAGCGCTATGCTGACTTAAGTAATGGCTAATAAAACCATCGTCTGCGATATTAACCAAAAGAGGTCTGGTTGCGGCTAGTGCCTCACTATTTCGGTTTAATATTTGGTTAATGTTACTTATTGCCATGAAGATACCTGTAATTAAGCTAACTATTATTTATGGGGGCTATTTATTGACGATATTTATGGCTCGAGTTATGTAAAAATACCGGCGTTACTTT
Organism: Colwellia sp. MB02u-10; assembly: GCF_014077185.1. Classification (NCBI taxonomy): domain Bacteria; kingdom Pseudomonadati; phylum Pseudomonadota; class Gammaproteobacteria; order Alteromonadales; family Colwelliaceae; genus Colwellia; species Colwellia sp. MB02u-10. The sequence goes on along the minus strand of NZ_JACGVK010000139.1, from coordinate 64,525 downwards.
AAAGAAAAATTATCATAATGACAGGGCGAACTCAGCGAGTATTCATTAATACAGCCGTTGTGGATATGTCATAGTGCTGCGTAGTCTACGCGAATTTAATTATCTCGCCATCTTTAGTCCACAGGGGGAAAGCTATTTTGATTCAGTTCAACTTATCGGGCGTAGCTTGTTTTCGTTATGGGCACTCTAGTTATTGAGGACCCAGATGGTATTCACTGATTAGAAAAATAAATAAAAGCAATAAAATCAAACTATTAAATTTAAATAGTGGTATACGTCTAGCCGTCTATTGACTGTGCTTATATTTAAATGTTTTAATATTGTTGTCCCTTATTCCAGTGTGATTAATCGTAAAAGATTAATCACCGCCAATAAAGGGCCAGAAGAGGAGCGTTAACCAGGTAGTTATTGTGAAGAGATCAAACTCTAGTGAGCAATAATGAGGGGGTTTAACGCCGAGGTAATTGCCTTGTTGATAAGGTAATTGCCGGTTGTTAAGGCTTAATTGTTAATATATAACCATTAAGTTTTATAGTCATTGGATATACGTTCGACGGCTACTAGGTTGAATCCTTGCAACTGTCACCTAACTAGGTGGAGAGCTTCTGGCCTTTGTAAAGGCCAAATTTCATCCTAGAAATTTTGTCTGTACAAGCGCCTAAAAGTTCTCCGAACGACAAAAGTTCGAGAGCAATGAATCAAAAAAAACCGATAGAAAATCACCTGATAACAGACCGACCTTTGGTTTGGACCGCACTGATCACGCCATTATTTGATGATGACGGCATTGACTATGTTAGTTTGCGTAAGCTAGTGCTACAACAAAATGCGGCTCACAATGGCATTTTATTATTGGGCAGCACGGGCGAGGGCTTAGCGTTAACCGCGCAAGAGCATTTAAGTATAGTGCAATACGTTTGTGCGATGACGTTACAAGTGCCGATAATGGTTGCTGTTGGCGGCTATAATCTTAACGAGCAACTGGCCTGGATAGCTAAATGCAATAAATTGCCGATAACGGCTTATTTACTTACTAGCCCTATTTATGCCAAGCCGGGGCCCGTAGGGCAAACCGCTTGGTTTAAAAGTTTACTCGATGCTGCAAACGTCCCTTGTATGCTTTATAACGTGCCTTCACGCAGCAGTGTTGAAATTTCCTTTTCGGCCTTACAACAATTACAAAACCATAAAAACTGTTGGGCACTGAAAGAAGCCAGTGGCGATCTTAATAAACTGCTGGCCTATAGAGAGCATTGCCCTAACCTTGACTTGTATAGTGGTGAAGACGCCATGATGCCATACCTTGCGAGTGCCAATGTTAAAGGTTTGGTGTCGGTTTGCGCTAACGTTTGGCCAGAAGCCACTCGGCAATATGTTGCTATGGCCTTAGCTTATCAACATGAAGGACTTTTTCCGCTTTGGCATAAAGCGATATCGGCATTATTTCAAGTGTCTAGTCCGATACCGGTAAAAGTGTTAATGGCTGAGCTGAATATTATTGGCTCTGCAAAACTTCGTCTACCCTTATGCCAAGCAGAACTTTCAGCGCAACACGGTTTACTCGATATTCATCAACACATTCAGCAATGGTTAGCGAGTAACAGCAGCAAGCCTCTAGCTCAGCATCAGACTACTGATGACATTTTAAATGCACAAACCCCTCACCCTTTAGATTTAACTAACTTACGAGCAATAAAATCATGACTTGGCAACAAACATTAACAGACTTAGAAACCGGTAAAGTTCGTGCAGCAGAACAAAATAGCGATGGCACTTGGCAAGTCAATACCGCGGTTAAACAAGCCATTTTAGCGGCATTTAAAGCCGGAGAAAACACTGAGTTCGATGGTATTTATCGTGGCTTTGTAGATAAGCATAACCTACCTGCACGGGAGTTCACCGTTGCTGATAAAGTGAGAATGGTGCCGGGTGGTTCATCGGTTCGTCGTGGTGCCTATGTTGCGCCAGGCGTAATTATTATGCCACCGGCCTATATTAATGTTGGCGCTTTTGTTGATAGTGGCACTATGATTGACAGCCATGCTTTGATTGGCTCATGCGCACAAATAGGCAAAAATGTTCACGTTTCTGCCGCGGTACAAATTGGTGGTGTGCTTGAGCCGATTGGCGCTAGTCCGGTGATTATTGAAGATAACGCCTTTTTAAGTGCTGGCGTGATTATTGTAGAAGGCATTGTCGTGAAAAAAGGTGCGGTTTTAGCCCCAGGCGTATCGTTGTCGGCCTCGGTAGCTGTTTATGACTGTGTCAATAATGTGATACTGGAAAAGGGTGCTGACATTCCTGAAAATGCAGTTGTGGTACCGGGTACACGACCGGTTGCGGGTGATTGGGCTCAGCAGCAAGGACTTAACATGGCTTGCGCATTAATTGTTAAATACCGAGATGAAAAAAGTAATGCCGCTTTAGAACTTGAATCTGTACTGCGTTAGGATCAAAAAATGACTGCCATGTTAAATTCGACAGCTAGGCCAAACTGGCTTAGACCTGCTGTACTTGCACCGCTAGCACAGCACAGTGAAGCACTTAAAAACAGTGTGGAAGCTGAGCAAGATGAAGACGGTTTTTTTCTTTACGATTTAGATTACCTTGAGCAACACTTGTCGGTGTTAATGCAACAAGAGGTGATTAAACTCTGGTTTGCTGTTAAGGCTAATCCCTTGTCGCGTGTAATAAGCACCTTAGCGCAGCAAGGTTTTAATTTTGATGTGGCGAGTCAAGGCGAACTAACGCAAGTATTAGCACAAAATGTTCAAGCCGATCGCATTCTCAATACCGGTCCGGCCAAATCAAAGCGACAAATGAAAGCTTTTTTAAGCCAAGGCGTGCGCACTTTTGTCGTGGAGAGTTTGAACCAGTTGCAATGGCTTAATGAAGCAGCAATAGAATTGGCTTGCCAACCACAAGTATTATTAAGAGTACAATTACAGTGGCAAGAAGGTGAAAAAAATCCTTTAGGGGGTAATGAAGTGACGCCTTTTGGTTTATCTTGCCAAGAGTGGCAAACCATAAAAGTTAGTCACTTTCCGGCGTTAAATATTAATGGCTTGCATATTTTCCAATGGGGAAATATGCTCAGCAATGCTCGGATGTATGAGCTTTGGTCACAAATGGTCACGCCATTGTTATCGCTAGCAAAACAATTGGGCATGAGGTTAGAAGTCTTAGATTTAGGCGGTGGCCTAGGTGTTGATTACCTGCAAACAGGGCAAGGCCTAAGCTGGAAACAAATTGTTGCCGACTTAGCCAAAATAAAAGCACAGGCAGGTGTTAGCGAGCTCTGGCTAGAGCTAGGTCGTTTTGCCGTTGCTGACATGGGTTATTACGTGACTTCGGTTGTTGACCGTAAACAAAACTTTCAGCAGCAACAATTAGTGCTTGCCGGTGGCATCAATCATTTAATTCGCCCGGCAATTACCGAGCAGCCCTTTCCTGTCACTATGCTGAGAGAGTCGGCAGCAAGCCCTGGTTATTTTGATCTACATGGCCCGCTTTGTACCAGTTTAGATAAATTGGGTACCTTGGCAATAGCCAGTGATGTTGATGTGGGTGACCAATTAATTTTTGGTTTAGCCGGCGCTTATGGCTTTACTGAAAGTATGCCGTTTTTTCTTTGTCATCAAATTGCCGCTGAATATGTTTTACAGCAAGGCAAAATTGAGCAAGTACGTGCAGCAGAGCCTGCAACTTGGTATTTACGTTAACCTAGTCAATAAAGTCGTTTGATTGGTAAGAGATTATTTATGAATTTAATCAGTAAAGAAGTGATGCATGTCGGTGAAATGGCCAGTGGTGCTGCGCTTACCGTGCCGGTTTATCGTATTAAGGGTAAACAGCAGGGGCCTGATGTTTATATCCAGGCTAATATGCATGGCGCAGAAGTGCAGGGCAATGCGGTTATTTTTCAGTTACTAGAGCAATTAAAAACCCTTGAATTAAATGGCAGTATTACGCTCGTGCCTTATGCCAACCCTGTGGCTTGTAATCATAAAAATGGGGAATATACCTTAGGGCGATTTGATCCCATTACCGGCGTTAATTGGAACCGGATGTTTCATTTTGATGCCGATATTATTGCGCCGTTTGCACAAGCGCATTTAACCGCTACTAGCGCTGAAATTGAGGGAGCGTTTAAAGCATTACTGTTGCAGCAAATAGCTGAAAAGTTAAATCATAATATTTATGGCCTGACGACAGGGCAACGCATTGCCTTTCAACTGCAGCGGTTAGCACATCAAGCTGATATTGTTTTAGATCTGCACACTGGGCCGATTTCCAGTAAGCACTTATATTGTCCTGAATATGCCATAGCCAGTGCAAAGCACTTTGATATCCCACATACCTTATTGATTCCTAACGACTTTGATGGTGCATTAGATGAAGCCACATTCTGTCCTTGGTGGCAATTACAGCAGACCTTTGCTGCCCTTGGCCGTGACTTTCCTATAACTAAAACTGAGGCCAATCATGGCCAAGATGTTATTATCAAAGAGAGTTTTACCGTTGAGTTGGGTTCACAAGAGCAGATTGATTTAGAGGTTGCCCGTGAAGATGCTTTAGGTATTTTAAGTTATCTGCAGTATCAAGGTGTGATCAATAGCCAAGATTACCAGCCGAAAACCATGACGCGTTACAGCTGTATGTTAGCCGATTACAAGGCACTATATTCCCCCATGGGCGGTATGGTGGATTACTTGGCTCAATTTGGTCAGCCTTTAGCGGCAGGAGAACCATTAGCGCGTATTTTACGTATGGATAATTATGGTGATGGCGACCCATTACACTATATAACCTTAGATCACAGTGTCATACCAATTTTGCATTTTGCTTCGGCGAGTGTCAATCAAGGTACTGAACTTTATAAAGTATTTAGTAAGTTTAGTATTTTATAGTCGTGCGTTTTGAAAAGAAAAAGCGCCTTGATTTAGCCTTAAATCAAGGCGCTTTTTTTGTGCCGTTATCCGGGCTATTATTTTTTAATAGCGATTTAAACCCTAGCTACTTAAAAACTACGTGTTCTTTTAAGTAAGTAAACAAGTCACGGTAATGTTTACCGGTTTTTTCAGCACTGTGCTCTTTTTTCGCCTGACGGACTAATTGTCTCAGCTTTTGCCTTTCCATGCTGTCGCATTCGGCTAACAAGGCTTCAATGGTGTCATTACCGTCTGCTATCAGGTCGTCACGCAATTTTTCGAGCTTTTCAAATTTGACCGACTCTTGCTGATGTTTATTGGCCATAACGTCCATTGCCTGCTTAATCGGCTCAAGATCCATTTCAGACAATATTTTCGCGACATGACGGACATGACGACGCATAGCTTCATGCTTATTGGTGATTTTATCTGCTAGCAGCATAGCGGCTTTCAGTTCATCAGTTAGCGGTAGCTTGCTGCGTTGATGCTTCGACATTTTGACTATGATCAGGCCAAAGTCTTGCAGTCGATGCATTTCTCGTTTTATTTCTGATTTACTCAGTAATTCTTCTTCTAATTCATCGATATCGTTGGCAGAGTGGGGCATAATGTTAAGCAATAAAGTGATAATTACCTATAGTATACAACAAAGCAGTATCAGCAAAAACATTCCTGTTGCATGTATCGATAAAATGTGAGAAATAATTTACCTATGAGCGATTCAGATAGTATTCAAATGCAAATAGAACATGTGAAAAAACGTGTTAATGACGCCATGACAATGGCTAAATCACTCGGAGCCGATGGTGCTGAAGTTGCGATGAGTCGCCAACAAGGTCTTAGCGTGAGTACCCGTTTAGGCGAGGTTGAAAATGTTGAGTTTACCAGTGATGGTGGGCTTGGCATAACCGTTTACAAAGACGGTCGTAAAGGTAGCGCTTCTACGGCTGATTTATCTGAAAAAGCTTTAAAACAAGCCATAGAAGCCGCGGTAAATATTGCTAAATATACCTCTGTTGATGAATGCTCAGGTATGGCAGATAAAGATTTATTGTCGATGACGCCTGAAGACTTAGATTTATATCACCCTAAAGCGTTAACCACAGAGCAAGCGATTAGTTTGGCAAAAACCTGTGAAGACACGGCGCTTGGCTATGATAAACGTATTACTAATTCAGACGGCGCCACATTAGAGAGCTTTGAAGGTTTTAAAGTTTACGGCAATAGTCAGGGGCAGCTAGTGGGCTATCCGAGTACGCGCCATAATTTAAGTTGTGTGATGATTGCCAAAGAAGGTGAAGACATGCAGCGCGATTATGCTTATACCGTTAGTCGTGAATTTGATGCTATGGAAAGTGCAGCCAACATAGGGCAACAAGCGGCTAAAGAAACATTATCACGCTTAGGTGCTCGTAAGTTAGCGACCGCTAAAGTACCTGTGATGTTTCGAGCTGATGTGGCTAATAGCTTATTTGGCCATTTTATTGCCGCGATTAGTGGTGGTAATTTGTATCGACAATCTTCTTTTTTGATGGACGCCATTGGCCAACAAGTTTTTCCTGAATTTTTAAACATTAGTGAACGTCCTCATTTGAAAAAGGCCTTGGCAAGTAGTGCTTTTGACGCCGAAGGTGTCGCTACCCTAGATCGTGAAATTATTACGGATGGCAGTTTAGCCACTTACCTGTTAACTAGCTATTCAGCGCGTAAGTTAGGCATGAAATCAACCGGTCATGCCGGTGGTATTCATAATTGGCAACTCGGCATGAAAGACGCAGGCCAAGGCGGTGATTTTGATGCGATGTTAAAAACTTTAGGCACGGGTTTGTTAGTAACCGAGTTGATGGGGCAAGGCGTGAATGTCGTGACGGGTGACTATTCTCGTGGTGCAGCAGGCTTTTGGGTGGAAAATGGTGAAATAGCTTATCCAGTGGATGAAATTACCATTGCGGGTAAATTACAGGATATGTTTGCTGGTATTGTCGCTATTGGTAACGATACCGATATGCGAGGCAGTATTCGTACCGGTTCTATTATTGTTAACCAGATGCAAGTAGCGGGCAGTTAAAAATAATAGAAGTTTGAAGTTAAAAGCTGTCAGCTGTCAGAAAAAACAACTGAACAGTAACTAGTTTCAGTTGTTTACTGACAGCTTTAAACTGAAAGCTTATCGCTATGGTTTATTTTCCAAGCAGCAAGGTCGCTGTGCCTAAGAAGGCAAATATACCCACGACATCGGTTACCGTTGTCAAGATAACACTACCGGCTAAGGCGGGATCTATATTCATTTTTTTCAACATTAATGGCACGGTAACACCGGCAATGCCAGCCGCGGTCATATTCATTAACATGGCAAAGGCAATGATGGCGCCCAGCATTAAGTTTTGCTGCCAAATCGCCACAACAGAAGCGATTAACACCGCCCAAATTAGACCATTAAAAAAACCAATGGCCAATTCTTTATAGAGTAAAATTCGCGAGTTACTTTCACCAACATGGCCTAAGGCCATAGCGCGGATAACTAAGGTTAAAGTTTGGTTGCCGGCGACGCCGCCCATGCTAGGCACTAAAGAGTTTAACACCGCCAAAATAGCCAGTTGATTTAAAATGCCTTCAAACATGCTCGACACTGCGACAGCCAGAAGAGCGGTGATTAAGTTCACGCCTAACCAAATAGAACGGCGTTGGGTACTTTTTAAGACCGGAGCAAAGGTGTCAGCCTCGTCATCTAGACCCGCCATACTCATCATAGAATGCTCGGCTTCCTCACGAATAATATCAATAACATCATCGATGGTAATACGACCCAGTAGTCGTGCTTCGTGATCGACAACAGGGGCAGAAAACCAATCATAGCGCTCAAATAGCTGCGCGACATCTTTTTCATTCATATCGGCGGTAATGGCTTGAATATCTTTATTGATTAGGTCTGAGATAATGGTTTCTGCTTTGGCAGTAACAATAGCAGATAAAGATACTGAACCAAGGAAATGATCAGCTCTGTCAACCACATAAAAAGAGTCGGTTGCTTCAGGTAATTCACCACGTAGTCGTAAATAACGTAGCACCACATCTACCGTAACATCAGGACGAATAGAGATGGTATCGGTATTCATGATACCGCCGGCCGTGTCTTCCTCAAATGAAAGTGCAGCCTCAACACGATGGCGATCTTGCCAGTCCATCGCGTTAAGCACTTCCTGATAAACTGTGTCAGGTAGTGTTCTGAATACTTCAGCTAAATCGTCAACATCCATTCCTTCTGCAACGGCAGCTAGTTTTTCTGGATGAATATTTTTCAGAATGCCTTTTCGAACTTCTTCGTTTAACTCTTCGAGCACATCACCGTGATGATCGGCATCAATAAGCTGCCAAAGTGCGACACGGCTTTTGCTTGGCGATGACTCTAATAATAAAGCGAGATCGTAAGTGGGCATGTCTTGCAATAGCTTGCGAACATGGACAAACATACCACTATCAAGGGCATCATTAACCTGCTGAAGGCGCTGATGATTGTATTCTTGTTTAGAACCTTCCGGCATATATTCACCTTTTGCCGTTGTAAAACGAAAACTGAAAATTATCAGGGGTTGTTGAACTGACTTTAGTGCAGTTTGTTTAGTAGGTAGGCTCAGCAAACACATGATATGCCGCTGGCTACATAGACGTATGAGCACGCCATAGCCCTTGCAAACTAATACTATTATCTTTGGGTTTATCTAAAGCTACTGAAGCGAGTTCAATGTTAACCCAAAAAGTTAAACAGATCCTATTATGAGAGATAACTATTAAGCTTTTGTTATAGCCAATAAATAAACATAAGCATCGATAGATTTGGACGGTAGTGCGACTCAGGAGACACAGTTGAAAACGGTTATGCTTGAGTTATTTCGCTTATTCTAAAAGCTTTAATGTAGTGCTAAATTGGCTAGTATATTATTTTAGTCACTAGGGTTCGTTAATAATTATCCGCGTAGAGTTTACCGTAATCTAGCCATTTTAGCAGCTTTTTTATTGACTTAAGCGTGTGCTTAGCAAGGATAAAGCACTCAGTTATTATTCGGCTTCATTAAATTTGTCACTAAAGAGTTGGCAAATCTCTACTAGGGCTTGTTCAGCATCTTGGCCAGAAGCAATAACCTTGACGGTTTTACCTTGGGCGCCTGCCAGCAGCATTAGCCCCATAATACTATTCGCGTCTGCTCGGTTTTCGTCTAATTCAATAATGACTTTAGCGGTGAATTTTTGGCTTAATTGGGCAAGCTTAGAAGCCGCTCGGGCATGCAGCCCAAGTTTATTGATAATAAGTACAGTGCAGCTAGTGGACTTGCTCATCTTAGTTTATGTGCCTTCAACGGTTAAGTCACGGTGGCGAGATTGCACATCTTTACGCTCTTTACGCAAATTATTTGCCAGTAATTCGGCAATATAGACCGAGCGATGCTTGCCACCCGTACAACCAATGGCAATGGTGATATAACTGCGATTATTACGTTCTAAGTGGGGTAACCAGGTCATCATAAAACTGTTAATTTGCCAAACAAATTTAGTCACAATGGGCTGGCTAGCAAGAAAGTCTTGTACCGGTTTGTCTAAACCTGTGTAGCCTTTTAGCTCTTTATCCCAAAATGGATTAGGTAAAAAGCGTGCATCAAAGACATAATCAGCATCTTGTGGTACACCATGTTTAAAACCAAATGATTCAAACACAACCACCATTGAACCAGACGTTTTACCCAGAACTCGCTCTCTAACTAAGTCAGCGAGTTGGTGCGGTGTCAGTTGACTGGTATTGATGTATAAGTCTGCCCGACTGGCGATGGGCTCAAGTAATTTTTTCTCCAAGGCAATCGCTTGGTCTAGCGCAATATTTTGCTTGATCAACGGATGTAAACGTCGCGTTTCACTGAACCGGCGAATAAGGTCACTATCATCAGCATCTAAATACAGTATGCTCAATTCTACCGCATTGGGCAGATATTCAATAATTTCGGGTACGTCGTTAGGATCGGCTGGTAGGTTACGAACATCGAGGCTTACGGCAACATTTTCATAATCATTAATAACCGTATGGGTCAGTGCGGGTAACAAGTTGACAGGGATATTATCAACACAATAATAACCTAAATCCTCTAAAACACGCAGTGCAACACTTTTCCCTGATCCTGAGCGGCCACTTACAATAATTAATTTCATCCGTGTTTAACTCGCTTGTTGTATTAACTGAAACAGTTCTTGATTACTTTTGCATTTACGCACTTGCTTGCAAAATTGCTTGTCACGAAAGATTTTTGCGATACTTTGCAGCGTACTCAAGTGGCTCTGGCATTCTTCTTCAGGAACGAATAAGGCGATAAAAATATCAACGGGGCGATGATCAATAGCGTCAAAATTAATCGCTTGTTCTGTGGTAATAACCACGGCAATAGGTTTCGTAGGCGTAGCATTTTCTAGACGGCCATGAGGTATAGCAATGCCATTACCTATGCCCGTTGAACCCATTCTTTCGCGTTTAACTAAGCTTTCTAAGAGCTGAAAAGTATCATGACTGTCGAGTTTATCGGCGGCCAAGCGACTTAAATATTCTAATATACGTTTTTTACTGGCACCCGGTGCTGCACAAATAGTGCAGTCCGGGGTTAAGATGTCTTGCAACTTCATAAACTTCTAAGACCTGTAGCGAAATGGCGCTAATGTTTGTTGATTTTACCTTTATATTTCAATATTTGGCGATCTAGCTTGTCAATTAATGCATCAATCGATGCATACATGTCACTATGCTGTGCCTTAGCATGAACTTCGGTGCCACTTAAGTGCACTGTTGATTCAGCAATCTGATTCTGTTTTTCTACCGTTAATACTACATGTACATTATTGATATGATCAAAATGACGTTCTAGTTTTTCAAACTTGCCATTGACATAATCACGTAATGAATCGGTAACATCGACATGGTGTCCAGTAAGATTAATTTGCATATACTTCAATCCTCTTTATTGGCTGAATAAAACTGCCTACAATAGGCTTTTACGTTGATTTGATGGCGGTATAGAAAGTGACTCTCGATATTTGGCAATGGTACGCCTTGCCACTTGTATACCTTGCTCTGCTAAAATATCTGCCATTTTACTATCGCTGAGTGGCTTTGCAGGCACTTCAGCAGCCACTAGCTTTTTAATTAATTCTCGAATAGCCGTTGATGAACATTCGCCGCCGTTTTCAGTACTAACGTGGCTAGAAAAAAAGTACTTAAGCTCAAAAATTCCTCTAGGCGTGTGCATATATTTTTGCGTGGTCACACGAGAAATAGTTGATTCATGCATATCTACGGCTTCGGCAATATCGTTCAATACCATAGGGCGCATTGACTCAGGTCCATGTTCAAAAAAGCCTTGTTGGCGTTGCACAATACAATTTGAAACCTTTAAAAGCGTTTCGTTACGGCTCTCTAAGCTTTTAATAAACCATTTTGCTTCTTGCAAGTTAGAGCGAATAAATTGATTATCAGTAGATGACTTCATTGAACGAGACATAGCCGCGTATTGCTGATTAACCGATAGTTTAGGTGCAGTGTCAGGATTGAGCTCTACTGTCCAGCGGCCGTTTTTCTTTTCAACAGACACGTCTGGGATAACATATTGTTCTTCACTTTTTATGACGCTATCACCTGGACGGGGATCTAAACTTTGTATTAGGCGAATAACTTCGCGTAATTGCTCTTCTTTCAAGCGTAATTTACGCATCAATTGACGATAATCGCGATTACCGAGTAAATCAATATACTCGCTGACGGCAATTTTGCTTTCCGCTAACCAAGGGGTATCTTTAGCAAATTGATTAAGCTGAATACGCAAGCACTCGGGAATTGAACGAGCGGCTACACCAATGGGGTCAAATACGTTAATACGCTTTAACACCACTTCAATCTCATCAAGTTCTACACCATCAATACCGACACTTTCTAAGATCTCTTCGGCTGAAACGGTTAAATAACCTGCTTCATCTATGGCTTCAATAATGGCAATGGCAATGGTTCTGTCAGTGTCAGTAAAGGGCGTTAGTTCCATCTGCCAAATCAGATGGTCTTGTAATGAGTCTTTCGTTTCACCTTGATAAGTATAATCTTCTGAGGCATGGCCAACACCGCCACTACTGACACCGGCACTGAAGTTATCATCCCATGTGCTATCACTGTTTAGTTCTTCGGGGATGTCTGTTTTTGCTAAACCTTCAGAGGAGCTAATTTCGTCTATCGAGGGAGTGGAGTCTTCGCTGCCATCAGAGGATGTTGCTGACTTTTCGCCTAAAGTTACCGAATATCCTGCTTCTAAATGGTCAGGGGTATTTTCTGAATTGTTATCGTGCGTTTCGTCAACTTCAAGCAAAGGGTTACTTTCAAGTGCCTCTTGAATCTCTAGTTGAAGATCCAAAGTTGATAATTGCAACAGTTTGATCGCCTGCTGCAATTGCGGGGTCATCGTTAACTGTTGTCCGATACGGAGTTGCAGAGTAGGACGCATTTACGTTTTCTTTTCCCTATTCAAATTCATTAGTTCAATTGGTTTTATTCACTATAGCGTGAATTGTTCGCCAAGGTATACATCTCTTACATGTTGATTTGCAAGAATTTGCTTTGAATTACCCTCAGCGATAAGTTCACCATGACTAACGATGTAGGCATGTTCACAAACATCGAGTGTTTCTCGTACATTGTGATCTGTGATCAAAATACCTATGCCACGATCTTTTAAGTGTAGGATAATTTTTTTTATATCACCTACTGAAATTGGGTCAACACCGGCAAAGGGTTCATCCAGAAGTATAAATTTAGGATCTGCGGCTAATGCCCGTGCTATTTCAACTCGTCGGCGCTCACCGCCAGATAAACTCATGCCTAAGTTATCTTTTATATGGCCTATGTTGAACTCTTCTAATAAATGTTCAAGTTTTTCTTGTCGGTCAACGTCACTAAGTGATTTACGTGTTTGTAAAATGGCCATGATGTTGTCATGAACCGATAACTTACGAAAAATAGAGGCTTCTTGTGGCAAATAACCGATACCTTTTCTCGCGCGCTCGTGCATCGGCAGTAAGGTTATATCTTCATCATTTAAGACAATTGAGCCACTGTCGTTCTTCACCAAGCCAACAATCATATAAAAAGAGGTGGTTTTACCTGCGCCATTTGGTCCTAATAAGCCAACAATTTGTCCTGCTGAAACGTGCATACTGACGTTTTTAACAACTTTCCTGCCTTTATAGGACTTGGCAAGGCCGGTTGCTGATAATGTAGAAGTTGACATTTACTCTTGCTTATCCTTTGATTTTATAGGCAATTTAATTTTGTTTTTCGGCTGTAATACGGTTTCAACTTTAGCATTGTCTAGGCTTTCGGCGTTGACATATTCTGTGGAAAAATTATAGGTGATTTTACTGCCACTGACTTTACTGCCTTCTTGGCTAAGGAGGGCATTGCCTGAAATAACGACGGTATTCATACTCGGCTCATAACGGATTTCATTGGCTTGCAAATTGATTGGGCTACCATCTTGAAGTGTTTGTTCAAAGGTCGCCGGTGAGCCTTTGGCAATATAAATTTTGCTGTCACTTTTTTCTTGGGTGATAACCTGTACTAACTCAGCATGTATGGTTAGTGTGCCCTGAGAAATAATGACATTATCAATATAACTGAATATTTTATTTTTGAGATCGGCAGCTTGGCGTGAAGAAGATATTTTAATCTCTTGTTCTACGTCAAATTTTTCTGCACTTGCGACAGGCACTAATAATGCTAACGCCGTGAGGCAATATAAGTTACTTTTTAATAAGTTACTTTTTAATTTTTTTATAAATAGTCTGTACATGTTCGGTCAATGTCATCTGTGTTGTGTTTAAGTCTACAATTAATCCTGAGCCATACATAGTAAATCCTTTACCTAATATTAAGATAGTTTGCTCTGAGCTGATAATATTAGTTTTTAAGTCCATTTCTAAATTTTTACCATGCACTTCCTGTATCAAACTTTCTTTATCAGTGGCGATTAAACGTACGCGATTTGCTAATTTTACGCGATTGTTGTTATACAAGGTGCCTTCATTGGCGGTTATTTTCCAAGTAGGTTTGTTGTTCCTTGGGTATAATGTATAGCGTGGATATTCAAAGTGTGTGACCCCTAATTCAGCATAATGTTCCATGCGTTTCGCTTCTACATTATAAGATAATGCCCCAGTATTTTTATACACATCACTGTTAAGGTTTTCAGCAATAAATTCAGGGTTATTTGCGGTATCGAGAATGTTGCTGGTTTCTTCCTTCGCGCCATACCATTCAAGTAAGCCATAGGTGGTTAAGGCCAATAAAAATAAGCTTATACTGACAAGGTATATGCGATTCATAGGCTAGCGCCCGTTGCATCAGCTAGGGTATTTTGGCTTTGCATAATAAGATCGCAAGTTTCGCGCACGGCGCCGAAACCACCTCGGGTATAGGTGATGTAGTCACAAGATTTTAAAATGGTGGGGTGCGCGTCATTGACCGCAATACTAAAACCAACATAATTAAGGCAGTCAAAATCTGGCATATCGTCGCCGATGTAAGCCACTTGTTCAGGCGCTAATGTTAATGCGCTGAGCATAGCTTTTAAAGCCGGTAGCTTATTTTCTTCGCCTTGTACTATGTGCTTAACATTTAATGCACTCATACGGGTTTGCACGATAGTTGAAGTTCTGCCCGTGATCACCGCTACATCAACGCCGCTTGCACCTAAGGCTTTAACGCCATAACCATCTTTAGTATGAAAGGCTTTCAATTCTTCACCATTATTACCTAAGTAAATACGACCATCTGAAAAAACGCCGTCTATATCACAAACAAAGAGTTTGATGTTTTGCGCTTTTTGCCAAACACTTGGCGCTACTTTTCCGTATAAACTGTTCACCTTTAGAGCACTCCAGATTTTAATAAGTCATGCATGTTCATCGCGCCAATGGGTTGGTTATTATCGTTAACAATAATTAAGCCGTTAATTTTTTTGTCTTCCATGATCTTTAATGCTTCAGCCGCCAGCATATCTTGCTTAGCCACTAAAGGTTTTTTTGTCATTACGCTGGTAATGCTGTCTTGGTGAATATTAATTTCTTCATCTAAAATACGGCGTAAATCACCATCAGTAAACAGGCCTATTAAGCTATTGTTTGCGTCAACAACAGCGGTCATACCCAAGCCTTTTAGTGACATTTCAACTAAGGCGTCTTTTATTTTAGCTTCTTGGCTTACTGTTGGCAGGCGTTCGTCTTTGTGCATGATATCGCCCAAGCGTAATAATAGCCTTTTACCTAAGCTGCCACCGGGGTGAGATAAGGCAAAATCATCTGCAGTAAAGCCGCGCGCATTCAATAAAGCCACCGCTAGGGCATCGCCCATAACTAAGGCTGCTGTGGTGCTAGAGGTGGGTGCCAAGCCTAGTGGGCAAGCTTCTTGTGCTACTTTTACACAAACATGGCTATCGGCAAGTTTAGCCAGCGTAGAGTCAGGATTACCCGTCATAGCGATGAGTTTTGTCCCGATACGCTTTAGAACCGGAATAATGGCCAAAACTTCGCCAGTTTCACCCGAATTAGAAATGGTCAGTACCACATCATCTACAGTCACCATACCTAGATCGCCATGGCTCGCTTCCCCCGGGTGAATAAAAAATGCGGGTGTGCCGGTACTCGCTAAGGTTGCGGCAATTTTACCACCAATATGCCCCGATTTTCCCATACCGATCACGATGACGCGGCCCCGACAATTAAACATTAACTCACAAGCTTGAGCAAAGTCGTCGTCAATAAATTGCGATAATTGTGCAACAGCTTGCTGCTCAATGTTAATGACATTTAGGGCTAATTGTTTGAAGTTTTTCATTGCTATAAACCACTTGTTACCTGTTAATTTGACTAAAAAGTAGCACTTGATAACCAATAAATACGGCTAATAATAGTAACCCTTTCGCCCGTGTGATGCGAAACTTTCCACCTCGACTAAAACAAAGTATAAATAATAAGAAGGTTGTTGCCAGCATAAATGGCGCGTCACGCACCGCGGCGGCATTATCGATATCGCCCGGCGCAATTAAGCCAGCTAACGATAAAACCGCAAGTATATTAAAGATATTCGAACCAATAATATTACCGAGTGCTAAATCATCTTCTTTTTTAATAATGCTCATAATACTGGCAGCTAACTCAGGTAGGCTAGTGCCAATAGCGATAACCGTTAAGCCGATGACTAAATCACTAATGCCAAAAGCTTTGGCTATAAATATTGATGAGTCAACCAGAAAACTAGCACTTAGCGGCAGTAGTATCATACCAACCACTAACCAGATTACCGATTGTTTGGTACTGACCCCATCAGGCACTTCTTGTTCTGCTTCTAAGACCATTTTATCGTCAATAGGGTTTTGTTTTGAACGTCTTAACGTGACGACAAGCAAGGTAGCAATATAAAGTACAAAGCCGACAATCAGTATTAAGCCTTCATTAAAACTAAAGTTGCTGTTGGCTAGCATATATGTCGCGATAGCCGTAACAACCAAAATAAGCGGGATTTCACGTTTAATGGTCGTTGAGGAAACCGATAAAGGATGAAACAGTGCCGTTAAGCCTAACACTAACGCAATGTTGGTAATATTTGAGCCAATGGCATTGCCGACGGCAGTATCTACATTACCCTGTAAAGAAGCCGTGACCGCTATCATGATTTCAGGTGCTGAAGAGCCCATAGCAACAATAGTTAAGCCAATTATCATAGGAGAAATACCCAGATTGCGTGCTAATGCTGAGGCACCAAATACAAATTTGTCTGCACTCCACACTAAAGTGATTAGTGAAAGTAATAAGATCAAAATTTGGATGAACATTCAAAGCTCCTGTTTGGCTAAGATAAATAAATAGTGTTTGTGCTAATTGATGAAAGACAAAGAGGAATTATAAACCACGGATGGTAACCGATGACACTCAATTAATACTCATTTTGCTAACATAACGTGAGCGAAAAGCATTATAAACTTTTTCTGATATTATTGGCACGTGGATTCACAATAAAATAACTAAGCCAAGAAAAAGGCTTGTTCATTACGCTAACTTTACACTTGCGTTACATTTATATACTTTTGGTTACTCTTTTAGCACTAAATAGTTGTGAATTTGTAATGACTGAGGTGTTGCGCTGCGGTAGAATTCTACTACATAAAACAATAATTGACAGTGATGTTATTCCAAGCGATATGTCTGAAATTTTAGTTGATATCAAAAATATGACCTTTAAGCGTAACGAGCGTGTTATTTATGATGGCATTAGTTTGTCTATTCCTAAAGGTAAAGTTACCGCGATAATGGGTCCAAGTGGTATTGGTAAAACTACGTTATTGCGCTTAATTGGTGGTCAAATTAAACCAGAGTCTGGGCAGATCCTTTTCGATGGCCACGACATTCCTAAATTGTCTCGTAGTGCATTATATGAAATACGTAAACGTATGAGTATGCTATTTCAAAGTGGTGCCTTGTTTACCGACATGAGTGTTTACGACAATATCGCCTTTCCTATACGCGAGCATACCCAGTTATCAGAAGACATCATTGAAAAAATGGTGTTAATGAAATTAGAAGCGGTGGGTTTGCGTGGTGCAAGAAATTTACGTCCAGGTGAACTCTCTGGTGGTATGGCGCGTCGAGCAGCATTAGCTCGCTCAATTGCGCTTGACCCTGAACTTATTCTTTACGATGAGCCCTTTGCTGGCCAAGATCCTATTTCTATGGGCGTGATTGTCCGGCTCATTCATCAACTAGGTGATGCATTGGGATTAACCTCTGTGGTGGTATCTCATGATGTCCCAGAAGCGATGAGTATTGCAGATTATATTTATATTATTGCCGAGCAAAAAATTATTGGCCAAGGTACGCCGGAAGAAATCTACGCGCACACCTCACCTTTAGTGCAGCAATTTGTTAAAGGTGAAGCGGATGGCCCGGTGCCATTTCATTATCCTGCGGCGTCATATAGTGAAGAGTTAATTGGTCGAGGTGTTGAGAAGTGAATCAGCTGCAAATATTGGGTCATAGCATTATCGAACAAATCTCAGGCTTAGGCAGAGCTTTGTTGATGTTAGCATCAGCGCTCTTGCATATTCCGAACCCACGCAAAGGTTTTCCTTTGTTGTTGAACCAATTGTACTCCGTTGGCGTATTATCTTTAGTTATCATCGTTGTTTCGGGTTTGTTTATCGGCATGGTATTGGCTTTACAGGGTTATACTATTCTGGTTGATTTTGGCGCTGAAGCTAGCTTAGGGCCAATGGTCGCCTTGTCGTTATTACGTGAGTTAGGTCCAGTGGTTGCCGCCTTACTTTTTGCTGGTCGAGCTGGGTCTGCGCTGACTGCTGAAATAGGTTTGATGAAAGCAACAGAGCAACTTTCTAGCCTTGAAATGATGGCAGTAGATCCTTTGCGTCGTATTATTGCCCCGCGCTTTTGGGCTGGTTTTATCAGTTTGCCACTATTAGCAGCTATATTTTCTGCGGTGGGCATTTTAGGTGCTCATCTAGTTGGTGTTGATTGGTTAGGTGTTGACAGCGGTACGTTTTGGTCAGTAATGCAGTCGCAAGTGTCATTCGAAAAAGACGTTTTAAATGGCATTATTAAAAGCTTAGTATTTGCTTTTGTAGTGACTTGGATCGCGGTTTATAAAGGTTATGCTTGTGAGCCAACTTCTGAAGGTATCAGCCGAGCAACAACTTCAACTGTAGTGCAGTCGTCATTATTAATTTTAGGATTAGATTTTGTATTAACCGCGTTAATGTTTACAAGTTGATGTTTTTAAAGAAATTATAGTGGTTATTTAGTTAAATATTATTTGAATTTGGTGGAAGACATGGTGTCGAAAAAAATAGAATTATTGGTTGGACTATTTGCTGCAATTGGTATTGCTGCATTGTTAATGCTAGCACTAAAAGTAGCTAACAGCGGTATTACAGGTAGTGGCAACACGTATCAGTTGTATGCCAAATTTGACAACATTGGCGGCTTGAAAGTTCGCTCGCCGATAAAAGTGGGTGGTGTTGTCATCGGTCGTGTCAGTGCGATTTCGTTAGACAGTGAAGATTATACGCCTTTGGTGACTTTAGAAATTTTTGCCGAGTATAAGAACTTCTCAGAGGCGACTTCAGTGTCAATATTAACGGCGGGCTTATTAGGTGAACAATATGTAGGTTTGTTACCGGGTTTTATTCATACCTCAGTTGAAATCTTAAAACCAGGTGATTATATTGAAGATACCAAGCCGGCATTGATATTAGAAGAATTGATCGGTCAATTTTTATTCAGCCAAGGAAGTGGTGATTAATGATGATAAACAATGCGATGAAAAAATGCTTTTTTTGTTTAGCACTGCTAGGTTTGTCGATATCGGTTAGTGCCACAGGAAATGTTGATAAAAAAGACCCTTATCAAATGATTAAAACGGTTGCCAAGATCACTTTTAAGCGTTTTGCCAATGAACAAGTGGCTATACGTGCAGAGCCTAATTTATTGAAAAAAATTGTTCGCGAAGAATTAATGCCGTATATAAATTATCAATATGCTGCTTATAAAGTTATTGGTAGCAACTTCAAGAAAACCAATCAGGCTGACCGAGCTGAGTTTGTACCGGCATTTCGTGAGTATCTTATCACCTCTTATGCTCAGGTTTTTACCTTGTACAATAACCAAAAGGTCGAATTTGCACCGGCAGAAGATTTTGCTAAACATCGCGTAGTGTCTGTTGATACGAGTGTAATAGAGCCAGGTCGCGGTCCAATTAATATTTCCTTTCGTGTGCGCAAGCATAAAAAAACCGGCGACTGGAAAGCTTATGATATGGTAGCAGAAGGTGTCAGCTTACTTGACAGCAAACAAGCTGAGTTAAGTAGTTTGATCCGTCAAAAAGGCCTAGCTTATGTCACTGAAATGCTAAAAGAAAAAAGTGAAAAGAGCATTGTTTTTAAATCGTAAAGATTAATTTTTGCCAAGCATACAAACAAAGTAGCGTATTATAAGGTTATTAGTAGATTAAAATGATAGAAGTCCAACAAGCAGAGCAAAAAGCGATTTTTAGTGGTGCGTTAACCCGTGCTACAATAACGCCTGCATTTGATAAAAAGTACCGAAAATTAATCAATAATGAACGAATTATTATTGATTTGGCTAAGGTGAGTCAAGTTGACACCGCAGGCTTAGCATGGATTTTATTATTAATTGAACTAGCGGCCAGCAAAGCTTGTCATATCAGTTTGATTAATTTACCTGAAGACTTATTAAAGCTGGCAAAGTTAAGTGCAGTTGATACGTTATTGCCGATAGAAACCCCTTAATCTACACGCTATTTGGAGCAAAAAGTGGAAGTAAAAGAGATAGAAAAATTAATTACCGATGCCGTTGAATTAGACGAGATTCATGTAGCATTTGATGGTTCACAATGTAAAGTAATTGCCATTGCTGACTTTTTAGGTGATTTAAGCCGAGTGAAAAAACAACAAACTATTTATGCCCCTTTAGCGCAAATTATTAACGAAGGTGTCATTCACGCGGTATCCATTAAAACCTTCACAACGTCTGACTGGCGCCGTGAAAAAATGTTTAACCTACCCCTTTAATTCACACCGACATATAAGAATATACTCTTGGACGCATTTAAAATTATTGGTGGGCAACCACTACATGGCGAAGTGACTATTTCAGGCGCAAAAAATGCGGCATTACCTATTCTAATGTCGGCATTGCTCTCAGAAACACCGGTTACTTTTTCTAATGTTCCGAAACTTAATGATATAGAAACGACGATTAAACTCTTGTCACAATTAGGCGCTAAATGTCAGTGGCTTAGTGAGAGTAGCTTGATGATTGATGCTAGTAGCATCGAGCATTGTCGCGCGTCATATGAGTTAGTGAAAACTATGCGCGCTTCTATCTTGGTTTTAGGGCCTTTACTTGCCCGTTTTGGTCATGCTGAAGTGTCTTTACCTGGCGGTTGTGCCATTGGCGCGCGACCAGTTAACTTGCATATTCATGGTTTAAAGTTGATGGGTGCAGATATAGCGGTTGAAAATGGTTATATCATTGCGCGCAATAGTGGTCGACTTAAAGGTGCGACTATCTTTATGGACACCGTTAGTGTTACCGGTACTGAAAATCTAATGATGGCTGCCGCTTTGGCTGATGGCATCACTGTTATCGAGAATGCAGCGCGTGAGCCTGAAATTGTCGATCTAGCGCATTGTTTAAATAGCATGGGTGCTAAAGTTTCAGGCGCAGGTACTGAAACCTTAACGATTACCGGCGTTGAAAAGCTTCATGGCGCAGGTTATTCAGTCATGCCAGATCGCATAGAAACCGGAACATTTTTAGTTGCAGCGGCGGTCACTCAAGGTAAAGTAAAGTGTTTAAACACAGATCCTAAAGCGTTAGACGCGGTACTGACTAAGTTAAGAGAAGCTGGCGCAGTTATCACCATAGGAGATAACTGGATAGAGCTGGAAATGACCTCAAGGCCAAAAGCGGTCAATATACGCACCGCACCTCATCCGGCATTTCCAACCGATATGCAAGCACAATTTGTTGCACTTAATGCGATAGCTGATGGCACGGCAACAACAACTGAAACGATTTTTGAAAATCGCTTTATGCATGTGCCTGAACTACAGCGTATGGGGGCAAATATAAGTCTTGAAGGCAATATAGCAATAAGTACCGGTGTAGAGCAGTTAAATGGTGCGCAAGTTATGGCGACTGATTTACGTGCCTCTGCGAGCTTAGTTATTGCGGGACTTGTTGCGGGCACTGAAACGCAAGTAGACCGTATTTATCATATTGATCGTGGCTATCAAAAAATTGAAGATAAGCTGCAAGCGTTAGGCGCAAATATCACCCGTATTACGGTTAAATAAGGTTAATTAATCGTTTGCGAGTGATAAAAAATCCCAGCTACTTTGCTGGGATTTTTATTTGCTTGGTGAATTGCTTGCAGGATTTACTTTGGTACTTCAACAATAGTCACGGGTAAGGTTAATTGTTGATTATCGCGAGAGATCATAAAACTCAATACTGCACCTGGCGCAGCCTCAGCAACAACGTCTAAGCCTTGTTTCGCATTTTGTAACCGAATATCGTCTATTTGATAAACCACATCACCTGATTGTAATCCAGCTTTCATAGCCGGACTCTCTGGCGTTACTGCACCAATAATAAAGCCCTTAAGATTAGTCACAGAGTCGTTTGCCTCAACACCAAGCCAGCCACGCACCACGCGACCATGCTCAATAATTTTTAACATAATGGTACGTGCCAATTGATAAGGTACAGCAAAAAATATGCCCTGAATATTGAGATTAGGATTCGCTTGGGTAAATTTCCTTGAATTAATGCCGACTAACTCACCATTAGAATTTATCAGAGCACCACCAGAATTGCCCTCATTAATAGCGGCATCCATTTGTAAAAATTGTAAATAGCTGGTGCTTAGACCACTTTGTCCGGTTGCACTGACAATGCCTTGAGTGACGGTTTGCCCTAAATTTAGTGGATTACCTATGGCTAATACTACGTCACCGACTTGCGGTGTTAATGTGCTCATTTGAGGAATAACCGGCAAATTGTTCGCTTGCACTTTTAATACAGCAAGATCAGTCAAGACATCATAACCAATGAGTTCAGCA
Source organism: Colwellia sp. MB02u-10 (assembly GCF_014077185.1). Taxonomy (NCBI): domain Bacteria; kingdom Pseudomonadati; phylum Pseudomonadota; class Gammaproteobacteria; order Alteromonadales; family Colwelliaceae; genus Colwellia; species Colwellia sp. MB02u-10. The sequence continues at coordinate 41,865 of NZ_JACGVK010000139.1, read as the reverse complement.
TGAAGCTCTTGGCCTCGTTGTAAAACCACTACAGTTAAATCAGCACTTTGTACCACATGGTAATTGGTTAAAATATAACCTTGACTGTGCATGATAACGCCACTACCTAAGCGGGTTACTTTTCGCGGTTGGCGGCCATAAGTTGGGTTTACTTGAATTTCTTCAGAGTAAATATTCACTACAGCAGGGCCAGCTAGACGTACCGCTTTTGCATAAGACAAAGGCGCTTGTATTTTCTCGGCGCTAGTAAATAATTGCCAAGGAAGCATGTTTTTTTCACGCAGCTCAGGGACTAGTATCAACAAAACGAACGCAAACATGACACCGTAGCTAGCTGAACGAATGAAAAACTTTAGGGCATTAATAATTTTCAACAGGATTATTTTTATTGGTCTGATTTTTTATAGATTAACATAAAGCCTTTGTTGTTATAAAGTTTTTGTCTTAGATAATCGCTGAGCTGACTTTGAGTATGGGCTAGAGGTTAGCCTGATTTAAATAGCGGACATACTGATTTTGTGAGCTAAATAGTGAAAATATTTGGCTCTGAGACATAATGTCACCATGAATCCGCCTGCAATAAAAGCTGTTGCAGGCGGATTCAGTAGGCTTGTTGTCGCTTGAAAATTTTTCTAGTCTATATCTCTAGCTTATATGGAATTTTTCAATGCTATAAATCTAAGGTGAGGTTAAATCTCATGCCTAATTTTAGCGCATACTGCTTGAGTTTATTCATTAGCATCAAGTTGATGAAACTTATTAAACTTAATAATCGAGGTTAATTCATGACCATATTCTGCACCTTTTTCAGAATAGCGGTCTAATTTTTTAACTAAAGCAAATGGGTCATCAGTTTTCATTTTTAATTTTCTAAATTCTTTAAATGCACCACCACGGGCAATGGTCCTATAATAGTCGCTAACAGAGGCTTTTATCGATGGATATTCTTTTACCCAAATAGTTTTATCACCGCGTTTTTTAAGGGCAGCAATTCTAGGTTCATTTTTATCAAACGACCAAACACCAAATATATTATAAGCTTCTCTAAAAAAACGAGATGTTGCCCAAGAACTTTCCATTGCGGCTTGTGCAATCGCAATACTTTTAGGGTGTGGTTTCAGTGCCATTAAAAGCTCTGCATTGCTTTTTGCTTTATATTCCACTTTCAGCTTGGCTATTTTATCGGCATCACTACCTGATTCTAGTGACGCTGAAACCTTATTATATCGAACCATAAGTTCAGCATAAACATCGTCTACTGCCGGAATAATGAGGTTTTTAAACCTGGCCTTTTTTTCTTGCACTGTCATTTTAGGCAGCGCTGTATCTTCTGATGAGTAAAAATAAATAACGGCAGAAAATAAGAGTATGGCAATAAGTGCAGCTAATGCTTTTGATTGCAAAGAGGTTAATTTCATATAAAGCCTTACTTAAAGTGTAAAAAAAAATAGTAAACTATAATAGCATATAATTTATCTCTGCTGAAAAGTTGCTCATTGAGCTGAGCCTTAACCTTGGTCGACAATAAAAGTTGTTTGTTTATCCAGGCACTTTTTACCTGTAATAGTCTACTGCTTCAAACTTGCGAGCCAAAGACTAAACCTTGGTGAAAGTTGAGCTTAGCTTTTAGTTTACCCAGATAGAGATAAAGCAAGTTTCATTAAATTTTTAGTTTCAATACTTAGCGCACCTACACCTTTGTGAGCGAAGCTGTTTAGCATAAGTGCTAGCTATATTGCGGGTCATGTTATTTACACAATCAAAGTAAAGGCTAGGCTTTAAAATTAGACATAGTTTGTCAAATACGTCTTAATCAATGGCAAGTTAAAAGTTTAGTCGATGATGGTGGCAGAATAAAAACTATAAAAAAAGCCTGTCGTTCGACAGGCTTAGGTTTAGTGCTTAGGTTAGCGATTAATACCGTGCCGTTAGCAGATAGTGACAGCTCTTAAGGTGAAAGTATTAGCGGATCATCAAGAACAATGACGTGTTGTTACGCTGAACATTCAGTGCAAAAACGCCCTTATGATCGCTTAAGTAACTACGTAGCTCACCAATGTTATTAATGGGTTGGCGGTTAATACCATTAATAACATCACCTTTGCGTAAACCGACTGCAGCAGCAGGGCTGTTTTCAGCAGCTTCAGCAACACTGATACCATTACCTTTACTGTTATTTTCTAGTTCAGCACCATCAAGCATGGGATGTAAACTCGCGGCTTCAATATTAGCCATGTCAGCTTTTTTCAAAGTAACATCATATGTTTTTTCTTTACCGTCTTTTCTGATCACGGTAATTTTTACTGTTTGCCCCGCGCCAATTGAACCAATTTTACCTCTGAGTGCGTTAAAGGTTTTAATCATTTTACCGTTAATTTTAATAATAACATCACCAGCACGAATACCGGCTTCATCAGCGGCTGAATCTGGCATTACTTGTTCGACAAAACCGCCTTGACTAATATCAAGTTCCATTGCTTTAGCAATTTCACTGGTAACACTGCGACCAGCAACACCTAAAACGCCGCGTCGTACTTCACCAAACTCAATAATTTGATTAACCAAGTTTTGTACCATGTTACTTGGAATGGCAAAACCAATACCAACATTGCCACCGTTAGGGCCTAAGATGGCGGTGTTGATACCAATCAGCTCACCACGTAAGTTGATCAAAGCACCCCCTGAATTACCACTATTAATCGCGGCATCGGTTTGAATAAAATCTTCGTAGTTTTCAACGTTTAGGCCACTACGACCTAAGGCGCTGACGATACCAGAGGTAACCGTCTGTCCTAAGCCAAATGGGCTACCTATAGCAACCGCAAAATCCCCAACACGTATATTGTCAGAGTCTGCGATTTTTACTGCAACCAGGTCATCCGCTACTATCTGTAATAAAGCGATATCGCTGGCTTCATCACCACCAATTTTTTTAGCGTCAAGTTGGCGTCCATCTTTTAGCGTAATTTGGATTTTGTCAGCATCGTTAATCACATGGCTGTTAGTGACAATGTAACCTTTGTCAGCGTCAAGAATAACACCTGAGCCCAAACCTCGAAACTGTCGTTCTTTTTGTTGGCTTTGGCCTTGGCGGGGGGTACCAAAGAAAAATTTGAAAGCTTCTGGCACACGTTGTTCAACTTCATGGGTGCCACGAACTGAAATGAGCACAACTCCCGGTGTTACTTGCTCTAACATAGGTGCAAGGCTAGGCATATTTTGCCCATTGAACGATTGAGGTAATTTGGCTTGTGCGGGTAAACTTGCCATGGCAATCGTTGAGGAAAGTAAGACAATATTGATTAAAACTGATAAATTCTTCATGTAACAGAAAACTCCTAATTAAAGTATGTATAAGCAACAGGATTGTTTAGTTACATAAATCAGTTAAACAAACCTGTTGGGTCACTCAATTAAAGACCTGCAATAAAAAGATTAGTTCCTAATTATTTTTTTCAGTATTTGTCACACTGTATTTCTTATCATTAAACAAGCCACTGGGTGCGCCGGAATAATCTAACGGAGGCTCTGATGTTGTTTCGTCATTTTTGCGAAGATTTTTGTCGTGTCGTAAATTTACCGTTTCCGCTAATTGCTCTTGGGTTTCTTTAGAGAAAAAGGGCATACTTTCAATATGATCAGGGGTTACTTGTTGCAACAGTTGGGTGCTTTGGGCCATTTGAGTCATAGCAACTTGGCAGGTACTGTTCATTTGTTCAAGCAAATTGGCGGAGTTTGCAAGATGGTCTGCTACGTCAAGTTTATATCGTGCTAATTCTGCTTCACTTTGGCTGGCTTTAGTCGCAAGTTTTTGTGTTTCTTGTGCCGATGAAAAAAGCGTTCTGTTAGCAAAAAAACCGACAATTGCGCCAACGATAAATAGTCCGAGCCCTAAAACAACATTCATATTTCTTTACCTTCATTGTATTCATGGAAAAAATTAGAGAAAATAAGCTTCAATAAATTTAATATAACGTGCTTCACGCTACTTACCTAATGAATATATTTGTAAAAAAAAATATTTCAAGCTGAGTTGGCTTAAACGTTATAAAAAATAAAGTCAGTATTAATTAAATGGCAGTTAAATGATCAAATTATCTCCAATTGGAAAATACACACAAGATTTAACCCGCGATGATTTTCTCTTTGACGCGGCACAAGAAAATGCAGTTAAAAATTTACAACGTTTGTACGACGATTTAATGACTCAACCTTTACCGGTAACGGGCTTTAAAAAGGTGCTTAATCGCTGGAAGCGCGTGGTAAAAAAACCCGAAATTAAGCAGATAAAGGGCATTTATTTTTGGGGGGGTGTTGGGCGTGGTAAAACCTATCTCGTTGATACTTTTTATGATGGCTTACCCTTTTCTAATAAAATGCGCGTGCATTTTCACCGCTTTATGCATCGTGTGCATGAAGAGTTAAAATTGCTACAAGGGCAATCTGACCCACTAAAAATTATTGCTAAACGCTTTGCCGATGAAACCTGTATTATCTGCTTTGATGAGTTTTTTGTTTCAGATATTACTGACGCGATGATTTTAGGGACTTTATTTGAAGAATTATTTGCTCACAATGTCACGCTTGTTGCGACATCAAATATTATTCCAGATGACTTATATCGTAACGGCTTGCAACGCGAACGTTTTATGCCGGCAATAAAGTTAATTAATCAATGTTGCGATATTATCAATGTTGATAGCGGGGTCGATTATCGTCTTCGTACTTTGGAGCAAGCCGAAATATTTCATTTTCCCTTGGATCAACAAGCCGATGACAATTTAAGACATTACTTTCAAAGCTTGTCACTTGAAGCGGGTCATAAAGACAAGGTTATTGAAATTAATCATCGGCCATTACCCACCGTTCAGGAGTCAGATGGTGTGGTGCACTTTGAATTTTCAACCTTGTGTGAGTCTGCGCGTAGTCAGAGCGACTATATGGAACTAAGCCGTTTATATCATACGGTATTAATCGCTAATGTTATGCAAATGGGCGTCGATAATGATGACAGTACACGGCGATTTATTGCCTTAGTCGATGAATTTTATGAGCGCAATGTTAAATTAATCATCTCGGCAGAAGTCGCCTTAGAGTGTTTATATGTTAACGGTCGTTTAAGTTTTGAATTCAAGCGTTGTTTAAGTCGACTGCAAGAAATGCAGTCACATAGTTATTTAGCGAGTGAGCATTTACCATAATTAATGTTTTTATGAGTAAAACATAATAAGTTGTTTTTATATTGAAAAGAAGTTTATAAAAAATGATTAACAAGCGGGTTGTTAGCTTTAGCGTCATATTCATGGCGCTTGTGTCGTTAAATGTATTTGCTGGGGTAACTGATAATCCTTTTAGGAAATCACTAGAAATAACAGAAGCATATCTGCCAAAAGCTATTTTGACTATGTGGCAGAGTGAGCATTTGATATGGCGTGCTCAGTTATTTAATAGCGCGTGCGAGGAAAATACTCAAGCGGTAAAGCACGCGATTAATGCCGGATTTGCCTTAGTGAATCAAGTCATTATTGATCAAGCGATAATAAATCATCAGCTAATTGATGAAAACGCTAAACTGATATTGCAAGATAGTAATAAGTTGTATTACCAAATTTTTAGCAGAGTATACGCCTATGCCTATACAGAACGACTGAGAATAATTCAGCAATATTACCCTGAAATCAGTGCAGATTTATGTGCGCATTCTAAGACAATGTCACAACAGTATCGGCCTGATGATTTGCCGATAGTACCTTGGCAATTAACTGATCAAACCGAGTTTAAAGCATGGCGAGCTGATTTATTTTCAATGCGTGTGGTTAATCAGCATTTTGTTGCGGCCTTTATTAAACGCCAACAAGCATTTGCTCACATCATAGATGCAGAAATTTATGCCATGATGCAACACAATGAAAAGGCAATCAGTGCATTTTCTGCTCTTAGCGGTAGCTATCAATATAACCATTTATTGATGAAAGAAATAACTCAAGCGTATAGCGAAGTAAAAGGTAAAAAATTACCTGATGAGCTTTGGCGAGCAGGTTATGCCCAGGCCGCCAGTTTATCGGCAACGTATGCCTATAAGTTAGCAACAATATCAGCATTAAGGCAAATTAGAGCGCTTTATCCTGAGCTATATCAGCGTATTGAAGCTCATACTATGAGTTATGTAAAATTACAGTTGAGCAGATTGAAAATGAGTAAATCACAGTTGAATAAAGCGTTTAATCAGCACGAGTAGCACTTTTTGTTAATTTCGTTTGGCTTATAAAGAAAGATCAAAGATTAGGCGTGATCTTTTGCGTATTGTTCTGTATAATCCGGCCTCCCTACGTTACAAAGCCTGTTCTTTTTCCAGAGGACCGGCAACGGACTCGATGCTCGAAGGGGCAATGGCGTAGTCTTTAACGGATAACTTGAGGTTTTCTTAGGTTATTATTTAAGTAACATTTATATAATTGGGTTTTTTAATGAAAACTTTTGTAGCTAAACCAGAGAGCGTACAACGCGAATGGTTCTTAGTGGACGCCGAAAATAAAACTTTAGGCCGTATCGCTACTGAAATTGCAAGCCGTTTGCGCGGTAAGCATAAAGCAGAATTTACTCCTCATGTAGATACTGGCGATTACATCGTTGTTATCAATGCTGAGAAAGTAAAAGTAACTGGTAATAAAGCGAAGGGTAAAATTTACTACTCGCATACAGAATTTGTTGGTGGTCTTAAGCAAATTAGCTTTGAAAAGCTAATCGCAAAAGCTCCAGAGCGCGTTATTGAATTCGCAGTTAAGGGTATGTTACCTAAAGGTCCTTTAGGTCGTGAAATGTTCCGTAAGCTTAAAGTTTACGCGGGTACTGAACATAAACATACTGCACAACAACCACAACTTTTGGAGCTGTAAGTCATGGCTGATAATCAATATTACGGTACTGGTCGTCGCAAGAGCTCAACTGCTCGTGTGTTCATGAAAGCTGGTAACGGTGCAATCACAATTAACAAACGTGACATTTCTGTATACTTTGGCCGTGAAACGGCTCGTATGGTTGTTCGTCAACCATTAGACTTAGTTGAAATGTTAGAAAAGTTTGATTTTAACATCACTGTTACAGGTGGTGGTATTTCTGGTCAAGCTGGCGCAATTCGTCACGGTATTACTCGTGCATTAATGGAGTTCGATGAAACTTTACGTGGTACTTTACGTAATGCTGGTTTCGTTACTCGTGATGCTCGTAAAGTTGAACGTAAGAAAGTTGGTCTACACAAGGCTCGTAAAAAGCCACAATTTTCAAAACGTTAATATTTACGTTATGTTATTTCAAAAACCGGCTTCTGTCGGTTTTTTTATGTCAAAAATACTAGCTATATTACGATTATAGGGTCGTTCTTAGCCATCACGGCAATTACTCCTGCATGACTCTAATGACTTGTACCAAATTGATTAATTATCCGCTTATTTTAATCTAATGAAATGAGCAAAAATTAGTGAGATTATTATATCCCTTAAGAGCATGGCTCCATGGTATTTGTGCCTCCATACACGTCGATGTGAAAGTGTCGCGATGGCAAAATTTTCTGGGTGTTATATATTACTTGTTCTGTACCAAAGTGCTCTGTACCGAAGCGATAAATTAACTGTTCACTATGCCAATGCGCAACATAATAAACTAATTCGTTGTGAGCAAGCATATACGCGAGCGATTGCTCGACAATATGCTCTTGCGTTGTTTTAACGGTTTACGGCCATCTAGCCGCAATCAAGCGTATCACCTGCAGGAATTTAGGTGCTATGTGTAGAGCGATAACCATAACCATGAGTATTTGACTATTTATCGCCATTATCCGGATTGAATTTTACTGAATTGGTATAATGTCTATGTGTATTTTAATCAACAAATTAGCTTTAAGATGCAAGGTTACTTTTAGCTCAGTATCCATGCCGAGAATATGGCGAAAATCCCCACCCTACAAGTAAAATTGTAACCAACAGCGAGGTGTTTTTTCTTTTTAATAGATAGTTGAACACTTAAAACTGACCGGTGTTTTATGGCAACTTGCAAGGTAATAAAGCCATAAATACGAATAGTTTTTATTCATTGGGTGCGTGGTTATAATAATTGACTTTTATTTGCATAAACCTGTCTTGAAAAGGTTAATTGCCTTGTAAAAAACGAGGGTTTTCTTTATTATCAGAGCAATTTTTTTATCGTTGATTTAGTAGATCAACAATCTACACAATTACTAGGTAATCCTCTTAGTCATGTGTTGTTGTATTAGCTAGATAATAATTGGAGAGTTTGAATGAGCAATGCGCCTGTTAACAACGGTCGTCGACGCTTTTTGACTGCAGCTACTTCGGTAGTCGGTGGTATTGGTGTTGTCGGTGTGGCTGTGCCTTTCATTGGTTCTTGGAACCCTAGTGCTCGTGCGAAAGCCGCAGGTGCGCCGGTTGAAGTCAATGTAAGTAAAATCGAGCCTGGTCAATTAATTCGTGCTGAATGGCGCGGTAAACCAGTGTATGTGGTCCGTAGATCAGAAGAAATTCTTTCTGGTTTAAGTACGCATGATGACCAATTAAAAGATCCACAATCAGAAGTGCCACAACAACCTGCTTATGCGATGAATGCACATCGCTCGATTAAACCTGATTTATTGGTGGCACTGGGTGTATGTACGCATTTAGGTTGTGCACCAACTTACCGCAAAGGTGACTTTGATCAGGAAGTTGCTGGTGTTAAAGACGGTTTTTACTGTCCTTGTCATGGCTCTAAATTTGATATGGCCGGTCGTGTTTTCCAAAATGTCCCGGCACCGACTAACTTGATGGTGCCTGAACACTCTTTCCCAAATGAAGATACCCTACTCATTGGTGTGTCTGGAGGAGAAGCATAATGTCTTTTAAATTAATGGATTGGATCGAACAGCGTCTACCTTTAATGGAAGCAATAAACAAGCATGTTACACAATACCCAGCACCAAAAAATTTCAACTTTTGGTATGTGTTTGGTATTTTAGCGAGTGTTGTTTTAGTCAACCAATTGTTAACCGGTGTGTGGTTAACAATGAACTACGAACCATCAGGTGAAGGTGCCTTTGCTTCTGTAGAATATATTATGCGTGACGTCGACTACGGTTGGTTATTACGTTATATGCACTCAACGGGTGCATCAGCATTTTTTGTTGTTATTTATATGCATATGTTTCGTGGCATGATGTATGGCTCCTACCAAAAGCCTCGTGAATTATTGTGGCTGTTCGGTATGCTGATTTTCTTGGTATTAATGGCTGAAGCCTTTATGGGCTACTTATTACCTTGGGGTAATATGTCATATTGGGGAGCGCAAGTCATTATCTCCATTTTTGGTGCTATTCCGATCATTGGTGATGACTTAACCCTGTGGATACGTGGTGATTATGTTATCTCAGGAGCGACATTAAATCGTTTCTTTGCTTTACATGTTATTGCCTTGCCATTAGTGCTGGTCGTGTTAGTTTTCCTACATATTTTAGCGCTACATGAAGTGGGTTCAAACAACCCAGACGGCACTAATATTAAAAAGCCTAAAGGCAGCGTGGCTCCCGAAGAGTTAAGTAAATTTGCCTTTCATGAGCAGTACACTAAGAAGTACGACATTGTTGACGCTATACCTTTTCATCCCTACTACACAGTAAAAGATTTGGTCGCTATTGTGATCTTCTTAATTATATTTTGTGGGGTTATGTTCTTTGCGCCAGAAGGTGGTGGCTACTTTATAGAAGCGCCAAACTTTGAGCCGGCTAATGGCCTGAAAACACCAGAGCATATAGCACCTGTATGGTACTTTGGTCCCTTCTACACCATTTTACGTATTATTCCTGATAAGCTTTTAGGCGCTGTGGGTATGTTTGGTGCGATTATCGCCTTGTTCATGTTGCCTTGGTGTGACCGTGGTGTGGTTAAATCAATACGTTACCGTTGTACCGCTCATACGGTAAACCTTGTTCAATTCGCTATTTGTTTTATTATTTTAGGTGTTTTAGGTACTTTACCTGCATCGCCGCTGAATAACATGATTGGTGTTGTGGCAAGTTTCGGTTACTTTGGCTTTTTCGTGGCTATCTGGATTTACAGTAAAAACGAAAAAACGAAGCCAGTTCCAGATAGGGTGACAGGAAAATGAAAAAATTTATTATAGCAATTTTAGCTATGCTTCCTATGCTCGCTTCGGCAGCTGGGCCCAGCATACAATTAGATGAGGCTAATAATGACTTACGTGATAAAGCCTCGTTAAAACGTGGTTTTGAAGCTTTTATTAATAATTGTTTAGCTTGTCACCAGTTGCAATATCAGCGTTATAATCGCACTTTTGATGACTTGGGTATTTCTAATGAAGATGGCTTAGCAAATTATATGTACACCGGTGAAAAAGTGGGTGATCATATAACCAATACTATGCCAGCTAAAGATGCGGCTAAGTGGTTTGGTGGCGCGCCACCAGATTTAACACTTGAAGCACGCTTTAGAAGCCCTGATTGGATTTACACTTACTTGCGATCTTTTTATGTTGATGAAAGTCGTCCGTTTGGCGTGAACAATAAAGTTTTTAAAGATGTGGGTATGCCACATGTATTACAAAACCTTCAAGGTGTTAAAACAATAGATGAGCACGGTAATCTTTCTGAGGCTACTGGCGGTTCAATGACAACAGAAGAATATGATACTTTTGTTCGTGATATAACCAACTTCTTGGAATACACCGGTGAGCCAAATAAACTTGAGCGTGAAAGCCTAGGTTATTGGGTTATTGGTTTCCTCTTTATCTTGTTGTTCTTTGCCTATTTACTGAAGAAAGAATACTGGAGAGATGTACACTAATTACAAATTTTTTGTGAAACAGTGTAAACTTTAGATATTATTGGGGGCTTTGGCCCCCTTTGTTAGTTTTTTAAATAAGAATTTTTTGGAGGCATTATGGCCATCGCCGCAAACAAACGCTCTGTTATGACTTTATATTCGCATGCAGATGATATGTATAGTCATCAAACCCGCATCGTGTTGGCAGAGAAAGGTGTCGGAGTTGATATTAACTTGGTCGACTTAGCCGATTTACCTGAGGATTTATTGGATTTAAACCCTTATGGCACAGTGCCTACGTTAATTGATCGTGAATTAGCGCTTTATGAAGCGTCAATTATTATCGAATATTTGGATGAGCGTTTTCCGCATCCACCACTTATGCCAGTTTACCCGGTATCTCGTGGTCGTAGCCGTTTAATGATGCATCGTATCGAACAAGACTGGTACAGCCTAGCTAAAGTTATCTACAATGGACCAGCTGATGCAGCCGCAAAAGCACGTCAAGAATTGAAAGAAAGCTTGTTAAGTGTAGCGCCTATTTTGAATGAAGCGCCTTATTTTATGAGTGAAGAATTCAGTTTGGTTGATTGTTATTTAGCTCCGCTATTGTGGCGTTTACCTGTTATGGGTATTGAGCTTGATGGTGAAGGCTCAAAAGAATTAAAAACTTATATGTTAAGAGTCTTTGAACGTGAGTCATTTCAAGCGTCATTAACTGAGTCTGAGCGTGAATTACGCTTTGGCGCTCCAGTATAAAGTCGTAAGCTATGACAAGTGAAATGAGCTCAAATAAGCCTTATATTGTTAAGGCTTTTTATGACTGGATTTTTGATAACGGCCTAACACCTTACATTGTTGTTGATGTCAATGTTTATGGCGTTATTGTACCTATGTCTTATGCTGATGACGGTCAAATCGTGTTAAATGTCTCACCGTCAGCTGTCGGTAGTATTGCCATGGGGGAAGAAACTATTGAGCTTAGCGCACGTTTTGGCGGCAAGCTTGAAAACATGAGCATACCTTATGGTGCTGTTGTGGCTATTTATGCCAAAGAAAACGGTGCTGGCACATCGCTAGCGATTGAGCACCCTGAGCCAGGCACCATTACTGAGGAACCTCTTTTACCTTCACCGGTGAAAATGTCTTCAGTCAAAGCAGTAGATAGTAAGATAACGACTAAAGCGTCAGCTAAGCAGCAAAGCACTCAAGCATCAAAAGTGAAAAAGCCCAGCCTGTCGGTAGTAAAAAAGTAAGCAAAATTAAGTATATTATAATTTTGTTAACCATTAAAAAAGGTAAGCGTTATGCTTACCTTTTTTATTGTCTGCTTGATAATGTAAAGTTTACAGTTGAGCGAAACAACGCTCAGCCGCGGCTAAGGTAAATTCAACTTCTGCTTCACCGTGTGCCGTTGATACAAAGCCGGCTTCAAATGAAGAAGGGGCAAGATAAACGCCTTCATCCAACATCAAATGAAAGAAGCGTTTAAACTTTTCACCATCACATGCGGTTGCCTGAGCAAAGCAAGTCACGTTTTCTTCCTCAGTAAAAAAGAAACCAAACATACCGCCAACATAATTAACCGCTAATGATATACCATTGCGCTCTGCAGCGGCTTTTAAGCCCATTGCTAGCTTTTCTGTCGTAGCACTGAGTTGTTCGTGCTTATTATCTTTAGATAGCTCATTTAACGTTGCCAAACCAGCTGCCATAGCAATAGGGTTGCCTGATAATGTACCCGCTTGATAAACAGGTCCAATAGGGGCAATGTAATCCATGATTTCTTTTTTCCCACCAAAAGCTCCTACCGGCATGCCACCACCGATAACTTTACCTAAGGTAGTTAAATCAGGCACTATGTTGTAGTGAGCTTGGGCTCCACCTAAGGCAATGCGAAAGCCGGTCATGACTTCATCAAAAATTAAGAGGCTTTTATATTGATCACAAATGGCGCGTAATCCTTCCAAGAAACCTTCGACCGGTGGAACACAGTTCATATTGCCAGCAACAGGTTCAACAATGATACAAGCGATTTCATCACCCATTTCAGCGAAAATTTGTTTGACTTCATCAAGGTTATTAAAGCTAACGGTTAACGTGTGTTTAGCAACATCTTCAGGAATGCCAGGAGAGCTTGGCACGCCCATGGTTAACATGCCTGAGCCAGCCTTGACTAATAAAGAGTCGGCATGGCCGTGATAACAACCTTCAAATTTTAATATTTTGTCACGACCCGTAAAGCCACGGGCCAATCGTATAGAGCTCATGGTTGCTTCAGTGCCTGAACTGGTCATACGTAATTTCTCCATTGAAGGAACCATTTCGCGCACTTTTTCAGCCATGGTTATTTCAAGTTCTGTTGGAGCGCCAAAGCTAAGTCCGTTCTGGGCAGTTTCAATTACAGCGGCCAGAATTGCTGGGTGATTGTGACCTAAAATCATCGGTCCCCATGAACCAACATAATCAACATACTGCTTATCATCAACATCAAAAATATAGGCTCCTTGTGCTTTTTTGATAAACAGTGGTGTGCCACCTACGCCATTAAAGGCACGAACCGGTGAATTTACGCCACCAGGAATAACTTCTTGGGCGGCATTAAATAATTGCTGGGAATTTTTTGTCATAATATGCTACTCGCGGTTGAGGTAACCTAACTATTGAGGTTAAAATTAGTATTTATTGGTGTGCCAAATGACAGGTTTTTCATAATGGCTAAGTTGGTTTTCAACCCCTAAACTTAGGGCAAATAATGCCATACGTACCAGTACACCGTTTTGCGCTTGGCGAAAAATAGCTAAATTATCTAGGTCATTTAAATCGATATCGAGTTCATTCGCTTCAGCACGAGAATCGCGCGGTAATGGGTGCATGATTACCGTATGTTCGTGGCAATATTGCTGATAAATTTTTCGATTCAAACTAAAGTGACCACGGTATAAATCGGCTTCATCTTTACTGGCAAAACGCTCTTGTTGAATACGGGTTTGGTAAATAACATCACAGGCCAAGTTGCCTTCAATTTTGTCAGTAATAACCACTTGGTGTCCGGCGTCAGTTAAGGTAGCCACTATGCTATCTGGCATTTGCAGAGCCTTAGGGGCAATCATAGTGATTTTGATGTTGTTATATAAGCTAATTAATTTAGACAGAGAATGCACGGTTCTACCATGTTTAAGATCGCCCATTAAGACAATGTTTAAGCCATCTAGCCCCATGTCATAACGCGCCATTTCTGACTGTATGGTAAATAAATCTAGTAGCGCCTGTGTTGGGTGTTCGTTAGCGCCGTCGCCACCATTAATCACAGGCACACTGCTGCCTTTAGCAAAGTCAGCAACCGAATGCATGGTGGGGTGGCGCATGGCAATCACGTCTGAATAACCACTAATAACACGGGCGGTGTCAAATAATGACTCGCCTTTTGAAAGCGAAGAGTTCTCTTGTCCAACCGTTTCTCTGACAAAGCCACCCAGTAAATTAAAGGCGGTACCAAAGCTAACACGGGTGCGGGTGCTGGGTTCAAAAAATAAATTACTTAATATTGCCCCTTCAAGTACATGGCAGCGCTTTTTTCGCATGGCGTAGGGCGCCATTAAGGTTGAAATCTCTAAAATACGGGAAATACTCTCTCTATCGAACTGCGATACAGATAAGATATGGCTTCCTTCAAATTTCATCATAGATAATACCTACATTATCGAAATCTTTAGCAATGCACTGTGCCAGCTGATTTGATAATTTTATTATATAGTGGATCGTTGTTGAGCCAACAACGAAAAATTGTTGCGAAATATAGCATAAAAGTTGAATGCTGAGAATGTATTATCAAGATTTGAACTAAGAAAATGTCTGGAGTTTGACTAAAATGTTGAGAGGGTTAAACAAGATTACAGCCTTGGCAATGCAAGGGCTGTAGTTAGGTGACTAAGCGCCACTGATAGACAGCATAAGATGTTTCTGTGCTTGTTCAGTATTTAAGTATTACGGCTTGATATTGTGGTTTGGAAGTATAGCTTGATATTATGACTTGCTATAGCGGGTAAACCTTACTTTTTACCGTCAATTAAATTGGCTAGAGTTATACTGACCTAACATCCTATGGGCGTTGTACAGGTCAGTATACCTAAATCTGTCAGCACTGATAAACATAGCTTTTTGGCTTTAATTCGCGTTGGATATAGCAAGTTATAACCAACAGCTTAATATGCCAAGCTTAAAAAGGTTTTAGATAAACTAGCAGTATAACAATCAGTAAGATAATTACAGGTACTTCGTTGAAAAAGCGATAAAACTTGCCAGAACGAGTATTCTTATCAGCAGCAAATATTTTGACTAATTTAAAGCAGTAACCATGATAAATGAGCAATAGCAGCACCAAGGATATTTTTACATGTAACCATTTTTCCGCCACAAACCAGGGATAGCCATATTGATAAATAATGGCAATACCTAATAAAACCGTCAATAGAGCAAAGGGGGTAACAAAATAAAGTAATCGTCGCTCCATGCCTTTAAGATGTTGATGTACAAGAGGTTCAGCTGATTCGGCATGATTAACAAAAATGCGCGGTA
The DNA here is from genome assembly GCF_014077185.1 of Colwellia sp. MB02u-10. Classification (NCBI taxonomy): domain Bacteria; kingdom Pseudomonadati; phylum Pseudomonadota; class Gammaproteobacteria; order Alteromonadales; family Colwelliaceae; genus Colwellia; species Colwellia sp. MB02u-10. The sequence goes on along the minus strand of NZ_JACGVK010000139.1, from coordinate 26,461 downwards.
AATAAAAGATACCGGCAAACCACGCGACCATAAAAAAAACATGGAATGCTTTAAGCCAGAGAATGGTAACCATCAGTTAGTTTTTCCTTTTAATAAATAAGCGCTAATATAATCAAAGGTTATTATACCCATAATTTCATCTGGATTATCTTGATATATATAAACACCACCCGTCCTCTTCTTCATTAGCAGTAAATAGGCTTCAGTCAGTGTAGATTGGCTAGAAAGTGGGATTAGTGTGTGTTTTGTTAGCGTCGGCTTTGCGTCTATGTCTGTCATACTTTGCTGGTAAAAAACAAATTGTGTTGTTTCATCTGGCCGTTTTATCTGGTGAATAACATTATCCTGTGGTTTTTGCTTTGATAATGCAGTGGCAATAGTCTTATCATCGACTTGTCGCAACAGCGTGATGCGCTCATCCATCACCCCAATGACTCCAATGCGCTGTAAGAACTTCTCAATAGGGGGTTGTCGGTAGGGTAAGCCCTGAATCTCTAACTGGAGAATGAAAATTGAACGATTACCAAAAAATTGTCCAGAAAACACACAAGCACTAGTGATAACAATCATGGCGGGTACAATAATCTCTATTTGATTAGACATTTCCACCACACAGAGCAATGCAGCTAACGGGGCATTAAGTGTCGCAGCCATAAAGCCGGCCATACCCATTAATGCAAAGTCACTGGCAGAAATGTTACCGCCGATAAAGTAGCTTGCGACCACAGAGCCACAGGTACCTGCGATAGCGCCGATACCAAGAATAGGGCCAATAACACCGCCGGGAATGCCTAAGCCAAGCGCAAAAATGGTCATCAGTACTTTTGCGACTAATAAACCCAGGAGTAGTTGCAATTCAAGACTATTTTGCAAAGAAAAATTAATCGCACTTAAATCGGTTCCCATCGCATAAGGCAGTGCATAACCTAAGCTGCCAGTAATTAATGCCGCAGTCAGTATTCTTGGCACAAGATGAAAACGAGCACTGTGTTTGATCACTAATATCAGGTTGCGATTAAAAATAAAGGCTAAAACACCTAGCACCATGCCGAGTAAAGCCAAAACAAGATAATGGTCGATGTTTAAAGTAATGGCGGTAAAATGGCCAAATTCGTGACTAACACCAAAAATATGACTGGTGGTCATCGACCCAACCAGAGCCGCAATCATTACCGGTATAAAAATATGAACTTTATACTCTCGTAAGATAACTTCCATCACAAACAAAACCGCGGCTATTGGGGTATTAAAACAAGCGGCAATGCCAGCTGCAATGCCACAAGCACTTAGGCTGCGAATGGCGTTATAAGGTAAATTTAACTTGTTGGCAATATAACTGCTACAGGCGGCGCCTAAATGTACAGCCGGACCTTCTCTGCCCACTGAAAAACCAGCAGCAAGTGCGGCGGCACTACCGATAAATTGATTAACCGTGTTACGAAATGGCATGACACCATTGGCAACTTTTAAGCGATGTAAAACAAAGGGAATGCCACTGCGGATATACTTGTAACCGGTTAGCCAGGCAAATAAGAGAATAACGACAGCACCCATAATAGGTAATTGAAAACGACTTAAAGCGCTTATGCTGTTATAGTCGTCTTTTTCGGGCAGAAAAAATAACTGAATGCCTTCAATGGTAAAAATAAATAGCACCACTAACAACGCCGATGCAAAACCCCCAATAGCGGCTAGTAAACAGAGTTGCCATGATGTTTGTGGCACGGCGAGACGTTTTTTTAGTTGAGTTATTGTCTTCATATTGAGTTATTTTTGTTGGACATATTTACAGACACACTGGATATCATAATACTTTTCAAATGAATTGGTTAGCAAAAATAAATTTCCGCACTGTGGTGATGCGTCTAGGAAGCTTTAGTTCAGCGATTTCACTACTGGTCATCGCGGCTATCAGGTTGATACTTTAGCACAACAAAAGGCTCACTTAGATTTTATCTATCAATAATAAACTAATAAGAGTAAAAAAATCAACATGTTATAATTTGATCTTGAAGTTGTACATATGGCAAGCGTACGCAGCCAATAAACTTTGAAATTGATCGAACAAGCGCACTTTCAAGTTAAAAAAGAACTCGCTTTTTATGAAAAAATCATGGCACTTGAGAAACAAGCAAATGGCCTAGTCATTGATGGAGTGACCTTAACAAAAAGCCAAAGTCCTGCTCATTACCGTTTTCAAGTGGTGTTGGTGCAACAAGTATTACGTAAGCGTTATGTGAAAGGTTTTATTGAGCTAACCATCATTGGCAGTTTAAATAATAAGCCCACTAGCATTGCCTTGTCTGAGCTGAGACACTCAACAAGGAAGAGCTATCTTTTAGCTTTCAATACTTTCAAATTATAAGTGGTGAGTTAATTTTGCCAGAAAACTTTGTCCCTGAAATCATCAATGTGGCAGCAATATTGCCAAAAAGCAGATGGTAAAAATATAATCGTATCAATCATAGTTATCCATGGCTGAAAAGTATTGATAATATTACGCAGAGTTCACCATAATACTTGACTAAAACAGTCAAGTTTAAGATAATTACTTTAGTTCATCCGTTTTAAGTTGAGTTATATGTCAAATACTGAATTACCTATTAAATTTTCCGATGCTGCAGCGACCAAAGTATTATCGTTGATCACGGAAGAAGAAAACCCAGACTTGAAATTGCGTGTCTACGTTACAGGCGGCGGCTGCTCAGGATTTCAGTATGGTTTTACCTTTGACGAAAAAGTCAATGACGGCGATATGACCATAGTCAAAAAAGGCGTTACCATGGTGATTGACCCCATGAGTTTACAGTATTTAGTCGACGGCGAAGTTGATTATACTGAAGGCTTGGAAGGCAGTCGTTTCTTGGTAAGCAACCCAAATGCTAGTACAACTTGTGGTTGTGGTTCTTCTTTCTCGATTTAATCACCATCGATTGTAAATAAAAGCCGACGAATGTCGGCTTTTTTGATCTTGGCTTAGCGAGAATTAAAAACCTAATATCACATCACTAACTTGTCTTTATAAAATAACAGGCTCTTTGTTTTGCGATTTAAAGGGCAGTTTATCTTTACACTTACCTGGGGTTTATTATTGGTGATATGGCCAAAATCAGGCGAAGTGATTGCAAGTTAATTACCTTTTATAGATACTTATACTAGGTTGATTAACGATACCATCAATAAAAAATAATTCAGTTAAGGAAACATATGATCCCAACAACAAAATTGATTGCCGGCACTTGTCTAGCCGTTTTAATGAGTGTGGGTAGTTTTACTACTAGTGCACAACAACTAAATACTGAGCAACAAGCGCAACTAAAGCAGTTAAAAACAACGGCATTGCAATCAGATTTATCCTACCAATTAATCGAGTCATTAACTACCGAAGTAGGTCATCGCATGATGGGCTCAACAGGGGATAAAAAATCGATAGTATGGGCGGTTAATAAAATGAAAGCTTTAGGCTTTGATAAAGTATGGACCGAAGAAGTCACCGGTAGCTACTGGTTACGTGGTGAGACAAAAGCACGTATTGTTGCACCGTATCCACATGATGTAGTCGTTTTAGCGCTTGGTGGCAGCATAGGTACGGCTAAAGAAGGTTTGACCGCTGAGGTAGCGCATTTTGAAACTTTTGCTGATTTAAAAGCGGCACCAGATAATAGCTTAAATGGCAAAATAGCCTTTGTTTCCTATCAAATGGAGCGTCATATCGACGGTAACGGCTATGGCCCTGCTGTAGCTACGCGCGTTAATGGCGCCGTTGTCGCTGCACAAAAAGGCGCTTCTGCTCTGGTGATGCGCTCAGTAGGAACAGACAACAACCGTACCGCTCATACCGGGGTTATGCGTTATAAAGATAAAGTTAAACAAATTCCTGCGGCCGCTTTATCAAATCCTGATGCTGATTTATTAGTGAACCAACTTAAGCGTGGCGAAGCCGTTAGTCTGTATTTGAACATGACGGCTAGAACTAAAGCTGAAGTGGTTGCAACGTCGGCCAATGTTATTGGCGAGTTTACCGGTAGTGAGTTTCCAGAAGAAATCGTCGCTTTAGGTGCTCATCTAGACAGTTGGGATGTAGGCACAGGTGCATTAGACGATGGCTTAGGTATCGGTATGGTCATGGCGGCAGCGCATCACATTGGGCAATTGCCTGAACGACCAAAACGCAGCATTAGGGTGATTTTATTCGCCGCTGAAGAAGTGGGCTTATTAGGCGCGAAGCAATATGTCAAAGATCATAAAGATGATATGGCGGCGCATGTTATTGGTGCTGAGTGGGATTTTGGTATAGGGCGTATATATAAAATGACCCCTGGTGTTGGTGCACAATCGCTCAATGCAATACGTGAATTAGCGCAATACTTGGCTCCAATGGGTGTAGCGCTTGCACCAGAGAATAATGCCAAAGGTCAGTCGGATATGAGTGCGTTAAGTGACGCAGGTATGCCAAGCATAGACTTTGCACCAGACGGTTCAAATTACTTTGATTATCACCATACTGAAAATGATACTTTGGACAAAGTTGAACCTGAAGCACTAAAGGTCAATACCGCCATTTATACTATGTATGCCTACTTTGCCGCACAAGCTATGGTGGACTTTAGAAAGTAAAGCATTGCAATTGTGCTAAGTTAGCCCTTGGGTAAATGAGGGCAGTTTTTGTTATAGCACAGGCAAATTGCAGTTTGGTATGTTCGATTGAATGCAAGGTTCAATTGAGTACAACTGCGGTTTGCCTTTTGTTAAATTTTATCAGTCTTCCCGTGATAAAAATTCGCTTATTTGATTGCGATCTACATCAAGGTCCTTAGCGTTAATCGCTTCAACCATTGGCGGATAAAAAGAGACTTCTATGTATTTATGTTGATATTTTATTTACTTGACGTCAAATCTGTTAAACCAGCTAAATAAGACATGTTAGTTGCCTACTTAAAAGTAACTTACTTTAAGTGTTAAAAAATACTATGAGTTGTTTACTAAGTTATTTATGCTAACGGCCGATATAAAGCATGACCTAACTTGAGTGACACCCTGAATCACACCTTGAATTACAAATTGTGCAAAGAGGCATTATGCAAAAACTACTTATCGCGATCTTATTGACAATAACTCATGTTATTAGCGCCTCTGCTGCTGAATTGAGGGCTGTGCAAATTTATAGTGATAACGTCTTGCTTGATTTAATAAAAGAAAACAAGCACTTAAGTCAAGTAGTTATTGATGATTGTCAATTGGTGCAAGATATTGAAGCGCGAGCGGTAAAGGCGCAAATGCCAGGGTATCAGTTCCTTTGGGGGGATATGCTTGCCTACGGTGTTTGCATAAAAAAAGATGTACCTTTGGGCTTACATTATATGCAAGCGGCAGCCGATCAGGGATTACCGGAAGCGTTAGAGCAAATGGGTCGCTATTATCATCTGGGTAAATTCGTACAAGTAGATATTAATCAAGCTATTACTTTTCTTAAAGAGTCAGCAGCATTGAATAACATAAAAGCACAGCTTAGATTAGCCGATATGTATTTAGCTGGTTATGGTAGCCCGTTGGATTTTCCTCAGCTATACACGCAATTACACCAATCAGTGACTGACGACAAAAAAACGCATAAAGTTATCGCTCAGCACTTAGCAAAGCTAACGGAAAAAATGCCTGAACGTGTAGTCAATGCCGCCAAAAATGGCAAATATTAAAGGCTCAAGTCGATAAACTGTACTTTTTTTAATGTTTAAAATTTTATCTTGCTAGGTTTTAACCACCTCAATACACAGCACAGCCTGCATATTGAAGTGGCTTGGGTATATAGTTAATCTACGATATACTAAACAAAAAACCATTATTGAATAAATGTGACCAAAAACGACCCGCACCAACAGCGAGAAGCTGACAAATATGACAAGCCAGTAGCGAGCCGTGAGCTGCTATTGTCTCTGATCGAAAAATCAAACATCCCACCGACGTTTAAAGCCCTTGTGAGTCAATTGCAATATACTGATGACGACATGGTAGTGGGAGTGAAACATCGATTACGTGCCATGGAAAACAGTGGTCAAATTGTCTTTAATAAATTTAAGCAATATGCCATAGCAAAGCGTAGTGATGTGTTAACCGGCAAAGTTATTGGTCATCGTGATGGTTTTGGCTTTTTTTCGCCCGACAATGGTGACAAAGATTTTTATATTTCTTCTTATGAAATGAAACGGGTTATCCATGGCGATATTGCGGAAGCGATATTACTTGATCGCAGCGATCGTAAAGGTCGTAAAGAAGTCAAAATACTCGATGTTATTAAACCTCGCACTGCCGGTGTTGTTGGGCGATTCTTTGTTGATCACCATATCGCGTGCGTGATCCCAGATGATGCTCGTATTCAACAAGAAATTCTGATCCAACCCGATAAAAAGTTAGGTGCTCGCCATGGCGAAGTCGTGGTGGTTAACATAATTCAAAGACCTACCAAGCGCTCGAACGCCGTTGGTGAAGTGATTGAAGTACTCGGTGAGCACATGGCACCAGGCATGGAAATTGAAATTGCCTTGCGTGAACACGACTTGCCGAGCCAGTTTTCTGCTGAAGTGATTGCCGAAGTCAGAGGTATTGCCGATGAAGTTGAAGAATCAGCAAAAACGCCAAGAGTTGATCTACGTGATTTACCTCTAGTGACCATAGATGGCGAAGACGCCCGAGATTTTGACGATGCGGTTTATTGCCACCCAAATGCCGATGGCGGCTGGACCTTATGGGTGGCTATAGCCGATGTTAGTTATTATGTGCGTCATAAAACCGCATTAGATGAAGAAGCTATTTCTCGTGGTAATTCGGTGTATTTTCCTAGCCAAGTTATTCCTATGTTGCCGGAAAAACTCTCTAATGGACTGTGTTCGTTAAACCCGGATGTTGATCGCCTTTGTATGGTTTGTGAAATGACCATCAGCGCAGCGGGAGATCTAGCAGGATCTAAGTTTTATCCTGCCGTGATGCGCTCTAAAGCGCGTTTCACTTATAGTAAAGTGGCGACTATTCTAGGGGTGAACCCAGAACAAAAAGATGAAGACTATCGCGCGGAATTACGCACACAATACCAGGCCTTGATTCCTGATTTAGAAAACCTCAATACCATGTATCACGTGCTAGCGGCCGCACGTACTAAGCGTGGCGCTATTGCCTTTGAAACCACAGAATCACAGTTTCTCTTTAACAGCGAGAGAAAAATAGAGTCTATTGTGGCTATGGTGCGTAATGACGCGCATAAAATCATTGAAGAGTGCATGATTTTAGCCAATGTTGCGACCGCAGAGTTTATTGAAAAACATAAAAAACCCGGTTTATTCCGTGTTCATGATAAGCCTAGCGAAGATAAATATAATAACTTTATCAGCTACGTAAACGAGCTAGGGCTTGATTTATCTTCGATGGGAGAAACCAAAGCACAACCTGAACCTATGGATTATTGCCATATTTTAGCGACAATAGCTGACCGACCTGATCAAGAGCTTATTCAAACTATGCTCTTGCGCTCAATGCGCCAAGCCGTTTATCAAAGTGAAAATATAGGTCATTTTGGTTTAGCATTGCCCTCGTACAGCCATTTTACTTCGCCGATACGTCGTTACCCAGATTTAGTTGTGCATCGTGTGATTAAAGCCATTTTAGATGAGCAAGCACAACATGAAGCCAATGCTGGCGCACACAGTTATACACCCGAAGCAGTCATCGAACTGGGTGAGCACTGCTCGATGACTGAACGCCGTGCTGATGACGCCACGCGTGATGTTTCTGATTGGCTAAAATGTGAATATATGCAAGATCATGTCGGCGATACTTTCACTGGTGTGATCTCAACGGTAACTAACTTTGGATTATTTGTTCGTTTAGCTGACCTACATATCGAAGGTTTAGTACATATTACCTCGCTAGGTCATGACTATTATCATTTTGATGATGTACGTATGTGCTTAACCGGTGAAAATACCGGCGCTAAGTATCACATCGGCGATACGGTAGAAGTAAAAGTTGCTGCAGTTAATCTTGATGAGAAAAAAATCGATTTAGCCTTAGCGGGTGAAAACGCCGTCACTAAACGTGCTAAACCGGCAGCAAAAGGTAAAAGCAGCGATAAGCATAAACGTGGCAAAGGCACTGCTGGCAAGCCCAAGGCAGAAGGTGAACAAGCTAAGCCAAATAAAAAGTCAGCTAAACCTGATGACAAAGCTAGTGACAAAACCACGACTAAAGCCAAAAAGCGCAAGGCAAGAAAAAAACGTCCTGGTAAAAATGCTCGTAAAACAACCGATTAGTCATGTATACCCAAAGCACTTGCTGAAATCTGCATATTCAAGTGGCTTGGGTATAGGTCTTAGCAGGTGGCTGTGTTAGCAAATGCAATGCAGACAAGCTTTTAAAGTAATTAATTAATAGAGAAAGAAATAAGTTTATGGCAAAGCAAGAAGAATTAGTATTTGGCATCCATGCGGTAAAAGCTTTGATTGAAAATGCACCTGAACGATTTATTGAGTTATGGCTACTCAAAGGTCGTGAAGACGATCGGTTGATGCCGATTATTAACTTAGCGCAACAATACGGTATACCTGCACAAATGGCGAGCCGTAAAGTACTAGATGATAAAAGTGAAGGTGATCAGCATCAAGGTGTTGTAGCACGTGTTAAACCAGGAAAAGTCTTCACTGAAGCCGATTTAGATGACATTCTTGCTGAGGCAGCAGGTAAAGAACAAGCACCATTTTTATTGATTTTAGATGGCGTGACTGACCCGCATAACTTAGGCGCATGTTTACGAAATGCTGATGCTGCAGGTGTGCAAGCGATTATTGTGCCCAAGGATAATGCCGCTCGCTTGAGTGCAATCGTACGCAAAGTCGCCGTTGGTGCAGCAGAAGCTGTACCCTTAGTACAAGTGACTAATTTATCAAGAACCATGAAAGCGTTACAACAAGCGGGTGTATGGATTATTGGCACAGCGGGTGAAACTGAGACTTGTCTTTATGATGTCAAACTGGCTGGGCCCATGGCCTTAGTGATGGGAGCAGAAGGTAAAGGCATGCGCCGTTTAACTCGCGAGAATTGCGATCAATTGGTTAAGCTACCTATGGCGGGTAGTGTTTCAAGCTTAAACGTATCTGTGGCAACCGGTATTTGTTTATTTGAAATCGTACGACAGCGTCTTGATAGTTAGGTTTTTATTTAGCTGTTATCATTGAAATAATTTTGTCACGTTAATACGGATTTTGTATTTAAAGGAATATAAGGGAAATAAAATGAAGAAAGCTCTATTTGCTGTCGGTGCACTTTTGTGTGTCGGAATAATTGCGCCAAAAGTGATCGGTAGTCTTGTTGAAAAAAAATATGAAGATATTACCAGTCGACTTGTTGAACATCCGTCAATTGAAATAACAGAACATAGTTTCACTAGCGATTGGTTTTCTGGTCAAGTGATCAACAAAATCAGATTTAAAGGCGTGGAATTCGATAATGTCGATATTATTGTTACCGAACAGCTTAACTTTGGTCCGCTAATTTTTTCGGATAATGAGTTTACGCTTGCATTAGCAAGTTCAGTTGCTGATGTTAACTTTGAAGTGACTAATCTAGATGAAAGTCAACAACAAGAAATTGCGATTTTCACTCAACAATTAAATGAAAAATTATCGATTTCATCTGTTGTCAGTTATGGCTTGAATTACACCACACATATAGTCTTAGAAGCCATTGAACTTGAACAAGACGGTAATCAAATTAATAGCGGTAGAATAGAAAGCGAGTTTACTCTTAGTGATGAGAAATATCTTGAAGGCTACATAAACTGGTCAGGTCTTGATTTCAATGGCTCTGAAATGAATGCGCATGTGTCTCCATTAACTGCAACATTTACTCAAGAAATTATTAGCGGTGACTTTTATACAGGTAATACATTAGCTGCAGGTGACTTTTCTATGCAACTGAGTAACATTAGCGCTCAAGATAGTATAGGCAATGAATTACTGAATATTGAAAACTTAATATTCATTGCTAACAGTGAAATTGAACAAGATCTAATGAATTTACATATTAAATACGGCGCAGAGCGCTTTAAAGGCGCAGGACAAGAACTTGAGAAGTTGAATCTGGATATCGCACTCAACAAGCTAGATCCTCAGGTGTTAATCGAACTGAATGATTTGGTAATGAAAATGCAGCAAGACCCTGAAAATACAGAAAGTTATAGTCAGCAGTTAACCATTTCAGCGACAAAACTTTTAGCAAATAATCCTGAGCTCAATATTAATGATTTTAGTCTGTTAACGCCTGAAGGAACCATTAAGTCGGATTTGCAATTAGTTGTTGATCATACGCTCTATGACCAAGCGAACCCAATGAGTATTATTGCCGCATTAAGAGCTGATGCGAAAGGCGTTGCACCGCTACCATTTTTTCAAAAAATGGGCTTAGAAGCTATGATCAATATGTATGTTGAGCAAGGTTTTATTATGAAGAAAGAAGCTGAACTGTCTTTTGCCGCTCAGTTTGCAGAAGGTCAATTAACTGTTAATGGTCAGGCTATAGCTTTATAGGCTTGTATTATCACATTTTACTGCTAAAAATAGATAAATTTAAATTTATTAAAAAATAGTCACTTATGTGGCTATTTTTTTGCCAGTACAAATTAATTTTACCTTAAGTACTCTATTTATCGTAAAAACTAGTGCTTGCCTTTGTTGCTTATTTTCCCTACAATACGCCTCCTTAATTCAGCCTGAACTTTTGTTCCTTGCCTCAACTGGTGTTGGCTGAGCCAGACAATGAGGCTACAACCGTAAGGAGCTCGTAATGCGTCATTACGAAATCGTATTTATGGTTCACCCTGATCAGAGTGAACAAGTACCAGCTATGATTCAGCGCTACAGTGACATCGTCACTAATGCTGAAGGCAAAATCCACCGTCTTGAAGACTGGGGCCGTCGCCAATTAGCTTATCCAATCAATAAATTACACAAAGCACACTATGTTTTAATTAACATTGAAGCGCCTCAAGTAGTTATTGATGAACTAGAAACTTCTTTCCGTTACAACGATGTAGTTATTCGTAACATGATTATGCGCACTAAAGACGCGGTTACTGAAGCTTCAGCTATGGCTGTTGCTAAAGAAGACCGTCGTGATGAGCGTCGCGAAGTGAAGAAAGAGGTTACTGAAGCACCAGCTACTGAAGCATCAGATGTTGAAGCACCAGTTGCTGAAGCACCAGCAGAAGAAGCTGCGAGCGAAGAATAAGTAACCTGTGACTAATTCTCTACCTATGAATAATAGCCAAGAGAATTGCTTGGTGTTGACCGGACAGGTGCTAAAAGTACCTAAAACGTCAACCAGCCCAGCGGGTATTCAACATTGTCAGTTTTCAATGGACCACAAGTCCATACAAAATGAGGCGGGCATGAACAGACAAGCGTTTGTTCGAATACAAGTTGTTGCAACAGGTAAAGTGTCACAACACTTAACTCGTGATTTAATTGAAGGCTGTAATGTTAGAGTGACTGGTTTTATAAACCGTCATGAATCTAGAAACGGAAATCCGCTTTTAGTATTACATGCCCAACAAATTGAAATGATTTAATTTAGGCTATTTTTATTTAACGGTGTTTTCACCTTAATAACTTAAGCCATATTAGGAGAAATCCATGTCTCGTTTTTTTAGACGTCGCAAGTTCTGCCGCTTTTCAGCGGAAGGTGCTGCTGCAATCGATTATAAAGATACAGCTGTACTAAAAAACTATATCACTGAAAGTGGTAAAATTGTTCCTAGCCGTATTACTGGTACAAGTGCTAAATATCAACGTCAACTTGGTCGTGCGATCAAGCGTGCTCGTTACTTAGCATTGTTACCATATACTGATTTACATAAGTAACCTAATAAGGGGTTTTGAAAATGGAAGTAATACTTCTTGATAAAATCGCCAAATTAGGCGGCCTTGGTGACAAGGTAACAGTTAAATCTGGTTACGCTCGTAACTTTTTATTACCTAAGGGTAGAGCTGTTTTTGCCTCTAAAGCAAACGTTGAGCACTTTGAAGCTCGTCGTGCTGACTTAGAGACTAAACTAGCTGAGCAACTAACTGCTGCACAAGCACGTGCGACTAAATTAACTGAATTAGCTGAAATCACTATCGCTTCTAAAGCCGGTGACGAAGGTAAATTATTTGGTTCAATTGGTACACGTGATATTGCTGATGCAATCACTGAAGCTGGTGTTAAAGTTGTTAAAGCTGAAGTACGTTTACCATTAGGTAGCATCCGTGAAACAGGTGAATTCGATATCGTAATTCACGTGCACAACGATGTAGATGCAACCATTAAAGTTGTTGTTATTGCTCAAGCTTAATTGCCTTAAGTAATTATCTATTGAAAACCCTGAGTTCGTTATGAATTCAGGGTTTTTTTATGTCTAAAACATTAGGTATTTATAAATAATACCATTAATTTTATTAATTAGGTGGTCTACTTTATACGCAGGAAAAATGGCCAAATATAAGGCATTTATTTTAATAACTAGTTGCTCTAATTATTAAATAAATAACGCAGTAGTGGGTTATTTTAACCAGTAAAAATGATCAGATAATTAGTGAGATTGGTATAAGCTACCCACAGTAGGTTTTCAATATACTGTTAGCAAGCAGTTTTATTACCATTAAAACAAAGCATTTAAAGAAAAATCATCAACAAAAATTAAAAAATATTGATTTTTTATGGTCTACAATTAATTTAATTAGCTTGATATAATATAAGGTATTAAAAGGACGTTGTTATACCAAGTATGGCGTTATAAAATCTATAAGTAGCAAAGCTACTGATTAAATTTTATGCTAGTATTGCCCCATTTTTTACATAAAAAGTAGAACACTTAATGCATCAAATTGATATTAAGTGACTCTTAAAAAATATTTATTTAGCAATGGAGTGCTTATGTTAGCAAAGGTTAAACTAATAGAACAACTGAAGATAAAATCCCTATTGATGATAATGGTAGTACTTTATCTATTGGTTTGTTTTTTTTCGGTGTTAGCGGTTTACCAAACGCAGAATAGCCAACACCATAGCCTAGAAGCATTAGCGCTCAATAACCAGCAATTAGAAAACCTTGCCAGTAAAACCGCTTTATTGCACAGAAGTTTTGCTCGATTAGCGCTGAACAAAGAAAGCAGTTCCCGTCAGTTAGCAATTACTAACAGTCGCTGGTATCTAAGTTTTCAACAGCCCATTTATCTAGTATTTACCTCGCCATTACACCTTTTTTTCACTCTGGTATTATTTGTCATTGGCTGGCTATTGCAAAAAAAACTACAGCGAGAGTTAGTTATCAAGCTTAAACCTTTACAGCAATTGGAACATTGGGCTAGTCTCACTCTAATGCAGGGTTCGGCTAATGTACTTGCTATTGATAACTCATCGCAAGAGATAGAAACTATTACCTTGGCAATTCGTCAATTACAGCAACAAATAAATGACAATACCGCTAATGATATTGCTTGGGATAAAAGTATTCGCGCCAGCGCTTTACTGGATCAAGAAACCCGTATTGGTAACCGAGCATTTTTCGATAATAGATTACAAGCCTTGCTTAAAGAGGAAGATGCCCAGGGGGCGGTGCTTTTGATCCAATTTAAAGAAATAGAGTTGGTACAAAACTTATACGGCTATCAGCAAGCCATGTCGCTTTTATTAACCCTTATTCAAGTCACTAAGCAAAGATTACAAGACCAGCCTGGCTATTTTCTTGCAAGGCACAGCGATGATGAGTTATCGCTGTTATTACCCAATGTTTTTATTAAGGATGTTGAGAAGTTAGCGGATCTATTGTTGAAAAAACTAGAAACTGTAGTGATGCCAGTTGGGAGCAATCAAGAAGAGTCTGTTCATATCGGTGTCAGTTATTTTGGTGCTGAGCATGTACCCTATCAAATAATGTCAGAAGCGGATATGGCGTTACGTGCTGCGCAGTTACAAGGGCCCTCTCAATGGTTTATGTTTGAAGCCGGTGAGTTGGCTGTAGTTAAAGCGAAAGGGTCATTAAAATGGCGCACCTTGCTCAATGCGGCGATCAACGGCAATGGTTTTGTCATTTTTTTTCAGTCTGTTATTGCTAGTGATAGTGCTAAAATTTTGCATCATGAAGTGCTATCAAAAATTAAAGATAAAAATGGCACTTTGATCAGTGCCCGTGTTTTCTTTCCCATGGCACAAAAATGTGGACTCATGGTGCAAATAGATTTACTCATCCTTGTACAAGTATGTCGTATGTTAACGGCAAAAAAAGCACAACAAAATAAGTGTAGTATTAATATTTCAATAGACTCGCTGTTATCAGCTGGGTTTGCGGAGAAATTTCTCTCAATATTGTGCAGTTTCCCTGAAGTCAAAGGCCAGCTAATGATTGAAATTAGCGAGTATCAGTTAGTTAATCATTTGTCAAAATTACAACTCACGTTAGCCACTTTAAGCACTGCAGGGGTGAAAATAATCGCTGACAAAGTGGGTCAATATGTCGTTAGTGCTCGCTATATTAACATCTATCCTATCTATGCGATGAAATTACATCGTAGTATTGTACTAGACATAGATAAAAAAATAGAAAACCAAGTATTTATTCAAAGTTTGAGAACCCTAGCCGCCGCCAAAAACATTCCGCTTTACGCCTTAGGAGTTGAAAAACCAGCCGAATGGCGTGCTTTACTGCAGCTTGGTGTAAAAGGTGGTCAAGGTCACTTTTTTACTGAGCCGGTGGCACAGGAAGCGCAGGCCACTGCGCTGGATTAAGTAAACCCCGTTCAAACATACCAGCTAGACCTTGCAAGCCACCTGTATGCAGCAGCACAATACGATGATATGCGGGGAAATAACCCGATTTGACAAGTTCAAGTAGTGCTAAAATCATCTTCCCTGAATAAACCGGTTCAAAATCAATACCGACTATGTCACTAAAATGGCGTATTTCTTCTGCATCTTGGGTACTAAACTTAGCGTATCCCCCCCGATGAAATTGATGCGCTATTCGCCAATTTTGCTGATCTTTATCGTTGGGTGGTAATAACGCCTTTACTTCATCTTCAAGATAACCTTGTTGTTTTAGTACCGCGATGCCTAGTAGATTATGTTGTGATTGGTCGCCAATAATAAGCCCTGCCAGCGTACCACCACTGCCGACCGGGGTTATTATAGTGTCAAATTCACTTTGTAGTTTTAGCTCATTAATCACTTCAGCAACACCCGTTAACGCGAGCGAATTACTGCCACCTTCAGGGATAATAAAGTGATTAGGGTATTGCTGCTGTAACCGTTTTAAGTAGCTTTCTTCAGAGCGCAGACGATAGGTTTTTCGATCGACAAAAGACAACTGCATGCCCCAATGCTTAGCCCAGGCTAGCGTATAATTGTCTTGATTGCGCTCTTCGCCACGAATAATGCCAATAACAGGCAGTTGCTGCAGTTGACAAGCGAACGCACAAGCATGAATGTGATTTGAAAAGCAACCGCCAAAAGTTATAACACCGTCAGCACCAATAGATTTTGCGTAGCGTAAATTGTATTTGAGTTTGCGCCATTTATTACCAGAAATAATGTGATGAATTTGATCATCACGCTTAACCTGTACGGCTATTTTATGCTGAGTAAAAATGGGATGAATAATAGATTGTAAAGATGATAAAGTAGGCATGAATTTTGCTTCTTATTGTTATATTATTTTGCATTTTAAGGCATAAAGTAATGAAAACACTTGCACCGAGAATAAAATTAGCCATAATAGCTTTTACGATTAAAGCTAAAAAAAATAATAATATCGCTTAATGTCAATTATTACACGTATAAAAAATGTTTTTTCAAAAGCAAAAACCACTGACTTGATTGGTGTAGCTTTGCGGCAGCAATCGATTAGTTATTTCGTTAGAAAAGCTAATGAAAGTAAATGTGAAGTTTTTGAAAATAAAGACAATTCAATTGCAAAAGCACTAAAGGCTTTGGTAAGTGTCGAACCCTTGCCAGGACAATGCCATTTAGTGTTGGCACACGTTCATTCGCAAATTGTACAAGTAGATAAGCCTAATGTGCCAGCTGCCGAAATAAAGGCTGCATTGAAATGGCAAATAAAAGACTTGGTCAGTATAGCACCTGAAAATATGATGTTGGATTACTTCGATGGCCCAACGTTAGCTGGGGGACATGAAAAAATTAATGTTGTTTGCGTAGCTAAAAATGATCTGATAGCGCTAGTCTCCATATTCAACGATGCACAACTCAACATAAATAGCATAACGATTGAAGAGTTTGCCTTTGCAAGCTTACTGCCATTGCAAGAAGACGCGGTGTTGTTTGTTTGCCAGCAGCCTAATGAAGAAATAAATCTTTTAATTGTTAAAAATGGCCAACTATTTTTCAGTCGACGCTTGCGTGGTTTTGCACAAATTGCCAATAAAAGTGAAGATGAATTAACTATGGGCATTATCGACTCTCTGAGTTTAGAGATTCAGCGTTCTACCGATTACTTTGAACGACAATTAAAACAAGCGCCAATCAAAATTATTGAAATTTTGCTACCCGTGGAAAAAGAAGCATTTTTAGCAAGTAAGTTGGCGGAGAACACCAATGTAGAGGTTAAATTGTTTGCCATGCCAGAGACATTAGAAAGTTTTCGAGGTAGCGCTGTCGCTATTGGCGCAACACAGTTAAATTTTATGGAGCCAAATTAAGGTGGCTAAACATTCAATAAACTTATTGCAGGCTGATCTGCAAACAGTGAAAGCATTATGGACACTCAACCGTGTTGTGGCACTATGGGGAACGACCCTAGTTGTTATGCTCGGATTAATTTTTATTGTTCAACTGCAAGTGAGTAACTTAACAACAGAATTTGCAACAGCAAAATTTTTCAATAGTCAGCAAAAACTACAGTTACAAAATTTAGAATCGGCCATTAGTAACAATCGCCAAGATAGTGAGTTACTAACGCAACTTAATACCATTAAGCTAGTCATTGCAAATAAACAGCATTTACACCAGCAATTGACCGATCCAACAAAAACCTATAGTGCCGGTTTCTCTACGGCTATGGAAGAATTGGCCGCGTTGCACGATAATAATATTAGCTTACAAAAAGTTAATATTGGTCATGGTAATATGACTTTTTCAGGTATTGCACGTACACCTGACGCCGTCCCTAATTGGTTGTCTGGCTTTGAATCATCAACATTTCTTTCAGGTCAGCGATTTATTAATTTTTCTTTAACGGAAAATGAACAAAAATTAACTGAGTTTGTGGTTAGCTCTGCACAAAGTAAAGGAGAGTAGCACATGACACAGTGGTTGGCTTACAGTGAGAAATTCAGTAATACCACACCACGTGAGCAATATTTAATTATTGCTAGCGGTTTAGTGGCAATAATTTTTATCTTGTATAGTTGGTTTTTGGATGAATCAATTCAACGTGTTGAGCAGCTTAATAAACAAGTAGTACAAACAGAGCAAAGCAATAAAAATAATCAGGATTCGATCCAAGTATTAGAGCAAGCATTAAGTGAAGACCCTAATGTTGCTTTGCGAAAACAGTTATTACAATACCAAGCTAAACTTGGCGGTATTGACCAGAGGTTGCTCACGTTAACCTCTGATTTAATTGACCCTATTCAAATGCGTTATGCCTTGATCAAGCTATTAAAGTTACAAAAAGGCGTTAAATTACTTTCATTTAAAGTGCTTCCCGCCAGTGCGGTAACACAAAGCAAAACTAATTTTGAAACTGATGAAATAGCAACCGCAACCGTCGGTGACATCAAGGCACAGACCCAGCAATTACAGTTATATCGTCATGGCATTAGCATTAAGCTGCAAGGGAAATATTTTCAGTTAAAAGACTATTTAATTCAACTAGAGCGTTTGTCTTGGACATTTTTCTGGCAAGAATTTGACTATCAACTAAAAGTCTATCCGGTAAGTGAGCTAGAAATTGAAATTTATAGCTTAAGCACAGCACAGGAGTTTATTGGTGTATAAAATTATACTCGTTGCATTACTGCTATCTTTGCCTCAATACGCAAATAGTCAACAGGTTGATCCCACTAAGCCTTTTGGTGCAGTAGCCGCAGCATCAACTAATAGTAGCAAAAAGAGCATAACGTTAGTTTTGCAGTCAGTTATCAAAAATAATAACAACAAAAAAGCGATTATTAACGGTCAAGTACTTAATGTCGGTGATAAATATAAAGGCTTTGCATTGATTGCAATCAATGCCAATGGGGTGGTATTAGATTCGCCACAAGGTAGAATGGAATTATCATTATTTTCCAGTGTCATAGCGAACTCACAATGAAAAAAGCATATAAAAATAAAAAGCAGCCAATGAAATTGTTATGTTGTTCAGCAGTACTGGTACTGGTGGGTTGTCAGTCAGCGCCAAAACCGCCAACAGATGTAACACAAACATTAGACAAAGCGATTGCGGCAACGACTAAGCCACTGCAAACTGTACCAAACTCTGTTCGTCAAGAGCTTATGCAAAAAGAAACTCAACAAGCTCGTCATGGCTTATTATCAGAAAAACGTCTAGAAATTGCCGCCAGTGGCGTTGCCGCTCAGCAGTTTTTAGCCGCTATTGTTGACGATTCACCTTATAGTATTGCCGTTCATCCTGACGTTAGTGGTACCATCACCCTGAACTTAAAAAATGTCACCTTAGATGAAACTCTTGACGTGATTGAGTCACTCTATGGCTATGATATTCGCCGTGAAGGGCGTGTTATTCAAGTGTATCCGGCGGGTATTCGCACTGAAACTATTCCATTAGATTATTTATATGTGAAACGCAGCGGTATCTCTAGTACTAGCGTCAACTCTGGTGGTGTTTCTGGCAATGATTCCAGTAGTGGTAATTCAAGTGGTGGCAGTAATAACAGTAATAACAGTAATAGCGGCAACAGCGGTAGCAATAGTGGAAGTAACGGTGGCAATAACAGTAATCAAAACGGCAGCACTAGTAGTGGTGTAAATATTTATACTGAAAATGAATCTGATTTTTGGTCTGAATTAAAAGTAACATTAAGCGCGTTGGTTGGCAGTGAAAATGGTCGTTCTGTGATTGTATCTCCCCAAGCAGGGCTGATTACGATTAAAGCCATGCCTGCTGAGATAACCGCAGTTAAACGCTTTATTGCAAGTACCGAAGAGCATTTACGCCGTCAGGTCATTATTGAAGCGAAAATAATGGAAGTTACCTTAAATGACGACTATCAACAAGGCGTAAAGTGGGATCAAGTGCTAGGGCACATTGAAAGCACTAATCTTGATTTTTCAACAACGGGCAATATTGCAGGTAATGCTATTGCCTCGGCCATTGGTGGTGTAACAAACTTAAGCTTCCTCAATAAAGACTTTAGTGGCGTGATTGAATTATTATCTACACAAGGTAATGTGCAGGTACTTTCTAGCCCGAGAATTACCGCCACAAACAATCAAAAAGCGATCATCAAAGTCGGTGAAGATGAGTATTTTGTTACCGATGTTTCCAGCACAACCACCACAGGTACTTCAACCACAACGACACCTGAAATTGATTTAACACCTTTCTTTTCAGGTATTGCTCTTGATGTAACGCCGCAAATTGATGCTAATGGTGAAGTTATTCTCCATGTTCATCCATCGGTCACCATCACGGCTGAGCAAACAAAAACTATCCGTTTAAGTGATGAAGATATTATCTTACCACTGGCACAAAGCAGTGTGCGTGAATCTGATACCATTATTCGCGCTAAATCAGGTGAAATTGTTGTTATTGGTGGTCTGATTGAAACCCGTAAAGTTGACTTAGAGTCTAAAACGCCTTTCTTTGGTGATATCCCAATTGTTGGCGCATTATTTAAGAGCAAAAGTGAATCGGTGCAAAAGAAAGAATTGGTTATTTTGCTTAAACCGATTGTTATTGGCCAAGACACTTGGAAGAATCAATTACAAGATGCACGGGCTTTATTAAAACAGTGGTTTCCTGAAGATGCGGATGCAGCTAGAAATTAAGTTATAACTCTATGTATTTTTATCATTTTGGCTTAAGGGAGTTACCCTTTACCCTGACCCCAAATACCAATTTTTATTTAGGCTTAGAGTCTCACAACGAGGCACTAGCCGTGCTGTTTACCGCGCTCAAAACCGGTGAAGGTTTTATTAAAGTGGTTGGTGAAGTGGGTACAGGTAAAACCTTAATATGCCGCAAATTGTTAAATGAAATACCGGATAATTTTGTTACCGCTTATATTCCCAATCCCTATTTAGAGCCTGATGAGTTACGCCGTGCGGTAGCGGTAGAATTAGGTGTTCAACAGGCACAAAGTATGTCGGTGCAGCTGTTAACTCAACGTATTCAGCAACGATTATTAGAGCTAAACAGTCAAGGTAATTCAGTGGTACTGATTCTCGATGAAGCACAAGCACTACCTGGTGAGAGTCTTGAGGCATTGCGCTTATTTACCAATATAGAAACCGAAACCCGCAAATTATTACAAGTGGTTTTATTTGCTCAGCCAGAGTTAGATGAAAGATTGGCTGAAAAAGCCTTTCGGCAATTGAAACAACGTATTACATTTTCTTATAAATTGCGCCCGCTGAATACATTAGAGGTAGAACACTATATTCAACATCGATTACAAGTAGCGGGCCATAACAGCGCCCCTTTATTTAGTCGGGCTTTGGCAAAAAAAGTGGCTAAGGTCAGTGGGGGGGTTCCAAGGCTAGTTAACATTATTTGCCATAAAATGCTGATGCTTGCTTATGGCGAAGGTCGTTATCAACTCACCAATAAACATTTAAGCCGAGCCATAGAAGACACTGAAGGTATGCAAAACAAAACATCAGGAAAATTTTATCTCATTAGCTTATTAATTGTGACCGTTTTGGCTGGCTTATACTTTTCGTGGGATATTTTGGGGACCTTGTTATGAGTGTCATTAACCAAATGTTAAAAGATTTAGATAAGCGCCAAAGCGAGCAGCAAAATGCGGCTAATCTAGCGGTTTCTGGGCCAACAAAAAACTCAAATACTAAGCTGATTATAGTCATAGTTACTGCGATTATTATGTTGAATGTGGCGGGCATATTTGGCTGGCAACTTTACAGTGAAAACCAGCAATTAAGAATGCAAGTACAGCAAGAAACGATGAGGCTGGCCAGAGAACAAAATTTAGCCGAAAGCAAGAAGAATAAAATATCTGCCACAAAGCTAACAGAAGCACAAATGCCAATAGCTATTGTGGCATCAAGCTTGCCAAGCCGAAGCGCTAAAGATAACAGTGCTTTGGCGAGTAATCTCCAGCAACAAAATGAAAATAAAGCCGACAGTATAGCTGGGAAAATGATAGAAAATAATGCCGTGGCTGTAAAACCTTCGCAGCTTCAAGTTGAGGATAATAGCATTATACCTGAGCCGGTTAATGAAGCGCTTAAAGCTAAGTCAAGTTTAACTATTTCCCGCACACAATTATCACCACAAGCCTTGGCAGCGAACAAAATTTCTGAAGCTGAGCATGCCATGGAACGCAATAATCTAGCTAAAGCTGAAGCCTTATTTGAAGAAGTGCTGCTCGTTATGCCTGAGCATGAAACCGCACGTAAACAGTTGGCGGCGTTATGGTACGGTAAAAAATCTTATCGAGATGCGATTAACCTGTTGTCGCAAGGTATTGCATTAGCACCGCCAGCACAAGAAATGCGTTTAATGAGTGCTCGGATTTACTACGAACAAGGTCAAACAAGGCAAGCATACAAGATATTACGGCCAATAAAAGCCAGTAATAGTGCCGAGATACAAACACTATTAGCTAACACCTCGGCAGAACTGAATGAGCATAACAGTGCTGTTACCGCTTATCGAAAATTAATAACATTAGATCCTGATGTAGGTCGATGGTGGTTAGGCGTTGCAGTTTCATTGGATGCTTTGGGCAATTTTTTGCCTGCAAGAGACGCTTATAAGCAAGCAATAGCACGCAATAATTTATCTAGCAGTGCGATGCAATTTGCTCGAGAACGCCTGATAGAGTTAGGAGAATAATATGGCAGCACCTAAATTAAAAATGCGTTTGGGCGATTTATTGGTTTACGAAAATATTATCAGTAATGAGCAACTGATGGAGGCGCTAAGCAGCCAAAAAACCAGTGGCCGAAAATTGGGTGGTGCTTTAATTGAGCTTGGCCATATTAACGAACGACAACTACTAGAATTTTTTGCCCAACAACTTGATGTACCTTTTTTAGATATAAGCCAACATAGAATTCCAGCTGAAGTGGCCATATTGTTGCCTGAGGTGCACGCACGGCGTCTACGCGCCATTGTTATTGAAGACCAAGGTGACTCTGTGCTAATTGGCATGAGCGATCCTGCTGATTTAAGTGCCCTTGACCAACTAGAGCAAATGTTAGCACCAAAACGTTTAAAACTGGCTGTGGTGATGGAGTCGCAACTCTTCAATGCCTTTGACGGTTTATATCGACGCACCGCTGATATAGAGTCTTTCGCGAGTCAATTAGAGGAAGAATATGATCAAAGTAATAACTTTGATATGTCAAACAATTTCCTTGAAGAAGGCGGTGATGCAACCGTTGGCAAGTTATTACAGTCAGTGTTTGAAGATGCGGTGCAAATGCGCGCCTCTGATATTCATATCGAACCAGATGAAAACGCTCTGCGCATTCGCCAGCGTATTGATGGTGTGCTGCAAGAAAGTATCTTAAAAGAAAATAAAATTGCCTCTGCCATGGTCTTACGCTTAAAACTCATGGCCGGCTTAGACATCTCAGAAAAACGTTTACCACAAGATGGTCGTTTTAATTTAAAAATTAATGGCCATAATATCGATGTGCGTATGTCAACTATGCCAGTGCAATACGGTGAGTCTGTTGTTATGCGTTTACTTGATCAGTCAGCGGGTTTACTGTCGCTCGATGAAACCGGTATGCCAGAAGACTTTGTTAAACGTATTCGTCATCAAATTTCACGACCACACGGCATGGTGCTGGTTACTGGCCCAACCGGTAGTGGTAAAACCACAACCTTGTATGCGGCATTAAGTGAACTTAATAAAGCCAGTAAGAAGATTATCACAGCAGAAGACCCGGTAGAATATCGCTTACCGCGTGTTAATCAGGTACAAATTAACAGTAAAATTAATCTGACCTTTTCCACTGTATTACGTACCGCCTTACGACAAGATCCTGATATTCTTATGGTGGGTGAGATGCGCGATCAAGAAACGGTAGAAATTGGCTTACGAGGTGCATTAACCGGTCACTTAGTGTTATCAACACTACATACCAATGATGCCATCACCAGTGCTTTACGTCTTTTAGATATGGGTGCGGCAGGATTTTTAGTCGGCAGTTCGCTGCGCGCTATCATCGCCCAGCGCTTAGTACGTAAAGTGTGTGAAAGTTGCCGTCAAGCTTATCAACCCGAACAACAAGAAATCATGTGGTTGTCTCATCTGGTTGACGAGGATATTAATGCTCTTAAGTTTAGCCATGGTCGAGGTTGTCAAACCTGCCAATACACGGGTTATAAAGGCCGTATTGGTGTTTTTGAGTTATTAGAAATGAATGAGCCCATGATGGCGGCTTTAAAGCGTGATGACCCCGAAGCTTTCACCCAAGCCGCTAAACAACATCCAGGGTTTAGGCCTTTAGCATTAGCCGCCTTCGACTACGCTAAACTGGGTGTCACCAGTGTTGAAGAAGTACTGCGTTTAGTAGAAACCGTTGATGTCACAGGATAAGTTATAATATTATGCCCGCATTTAATTATATTGGCCGAGATGCCAACGGTAGCCAAGTCAAGGGTGATATTGAAGCGGCAAACTCTGCTCTGGTGGCAGAGCAATTGTCTCGCAAGCGTATTACTCCCATATCAATAGAAATGGCAAAACGGCCTAATACCGCTGTTGCTAGTAAAGATATTAATATCGAGGATTTATTAGGGCTTAATCAAGTTACCCTTGATGATGTGATTGTTTTTTGTCGACAAATGTATGCCTTGGTCAGATCAGGTGTCCCTATTTTAAGAGCCATTAAAGGTATGGCTGAATCGAGTACCTCAGTAAAGTTAAAGTCAGCGTTAATTGATATTTCAGCACAATTAGAAGGTGGCTTTCCCCTGTCGACTAGCTTGCACAAACACCCAAAAATATTTAATCCTTTATTTGTCTCATTGATCCATGTTGGCGAAAATACCGGTAATCTCGACGAAGCATTTTTAAAGCTTGCTGGCTATTTTGAGCGCGAGCAAGAAACTCGAAAACGTATTAAAACCGCCTTACGTTATCCCAGCTTTGTGTTAATTGCCTTAGTGGCTGCTTTAGTTATTTTAAATATTTTCGTTATCCCCACGTTTGCCAATATGTTCGCCAAACTAGGCGCTGATTTACCTTGGGCAACAATAATGCTTATTGCTAGCTCAAGCTTTTTTCTCAATTATTGGCCACATATGCTAATAGCCAGTATTGCGGGCATTTTTTTACTGAAACGTTATTTAGCTACACCGGATGGCATGTATGTCTGGGATAAACGCAAATTAAAATTGCCGATTGTTGGCAGCGTTATTGAACGCTCAATTTTGTCACGTTTTGCCCACAGTTTTTCTATTATATTGCGTGCGGGTGTACCCATGACAACCGGATTAACCTTAGTGGCTGACGCGGTTGACAATACTTATATGCGCAATAAAATTCTGGCGATGCGCAGCAGTATTGAAAGTGGTGAAAGTTTGTTACGTTCATCGGCGAGCAGTGGCTTATTTACCCCGTTGGTACTGCAAATGGTTGCCGTTGGTGAGGAAACAGGCCGAGTTGATGAGTTATTAGCCGAAGTGGGTGATTACTATGAGCGAGAGGTAGATTACGAACTAAGTACCTTAACCGCACGTATTGAGCCTATTTTAATCGCCATAGTTGCTGCCATGGTGTTAGTACTAGCCTTAGGTATATTTACCCCAATGTGGAATATGATGTCAGCCTTTCAAGGCAAGTAAGTTTATTTGTTATTAGGATGCAAAGATCATGTCATCATTACAAGTGGCTCAAAAAAGTGAAAAGTCATTAACCGAAATTTTAGTGATGGTGGTGCTCGTCGCGGTATTAATGGCGAGTTTTATTTTTTACTTTTTTAAACAGCAAGGGCAAATAAGCCAGGCCGGATTTTCATCAATAGCGCAAGTTTTTTCCGCGCGAGTCAATGGTATTCGTGGTCAATGGTTTATGGATTTAAAGCCGCGTTTTGTTAGCCTTGCCAGTAACCAAGTTCAACCTGATGGTGGTTTTCTAATGCAAGTGCCAGTGAATAAATTGGGTTGGGTCGATAGCCATGATGACGCTTTGTTGTGTCAAATGATTTGGCACTACGTTATGGAAGCACCTTTGTTGTATATGAGGGTTCCTATTAGTGCTGTTTTGGTTGAGCAGCAAAAGCAAGTGCTGCCATATTGTCAATATAGTTTACCCAGTGGTGAGTATTTCACTTATCAGCGCCATAACGGTAAAGTTAGTGAAATCAAATTGGCATATTAAATGCATGTAAATAGCTATTAAAGAGCAAGTTTTGTAGCCTTTAATAAGCATTTAGAGCATAATGTGAATAAGTCAGTTACATTGTTGATATTTAGTTGTTAAAGTGAGCGTAAAATAGTTAAGATAATCAAGTCTATATTGTGATTACGTTAAAAGAATCAAGTCTATATTATTATTAATAGAGCGTTAATAAAACATTTAAAATGTCAAGAAAACGTCAAGAGGTGGTTATGAATAAGCAGTCAGGTTTTACCCTTATAGAATTAGTTATTGTGGTGGTGATCTTAGGCTTTTTGGCGGTTACCGCAATTCCTAAATTCCTCGACTTAACGGATCAAGCTAAGCAAGCCAATATTGAAGGTATGGCCGGCGGTTTCGCCACAGCAGTTTCATTGGCGCGTGCTCAATGGGAGGCTGAAGGTCGTCCAAAAGATGCTACCAGCCAAAATATCGTGGATTATGATGGCACAGATTTAATATTGACTACAGAAACAGCTGATATTCGTCCTGGTTATGTGGTGTCTTCAGTTGCGGGTCAAAATAATGGCGCAGCATTAGACGGTAACTTTACCAAGGCAAACTGCGTGGATATATGGCAAAGTATTTTTCAACAGCCGCCGCGTTTAACTGACACGATTAGCACATTAAACAGTGACAGTACCCTAGATTACCTAGCGGTCAAGTCAGGTACGGGAGTAACAACCTTATGCCATTTTTATTTGAAAGAAACCTTAAATAAAGATGCCAACAATGACTTTGCTGATCCCGGTGCTTCAACTAGCACAGGTAACAGTTTTACTTACCAACCAGCTGATAGTTCAGTGGTTGTTTATATTAACGATAATTAATTAACAATAATTAATTAACAACAACAATTAATT